>JAFGAW010000038.1 GCA_016933475.1 Thermoleophilia bacterium | reverse complement strand
GCCGTCGGCGCCGCCCACCGCCGCCGCTTCCGCGCCGCGTCTCATGCGCGGACGGCGATGGCCTCGATCTCGAAGAGGGCGTCCTTCGGGAGGCGCGCGACCTCGACCGTGGAGCGCGCCGGGAACGGCTCGGCGAAGAACTCGGCGTAGACCGCGTTCACGTCGGCGAAGGCGCCCATGTCTTGAAGGAAGATGGTGGTCTTGACGACCGCGTCCATGCCGAGACCGGCGGAGCCGAGCAGAGAGCGCAGGTTCTCGAGTGCCTTGCGCGCCTGCTCGGCGGCCGTCGCCCCCACCATCGTGCCGCCGGCGTCGAGGGCCAGCTGTCCGGAGATGAAGACGAGGTCGCCGGCGCCGACCGCTGGGGAGTACGGGCCGACGGCCGGGGCGCCGTCCGCTGCTGCGTAGGTCGAGCGGTCCATGAGGGCCTCCTTCGATCGGGCAAGGTCACGCGGAGCGTCGGCGGCTCGCTCAGCCGAGCGCGGCCCGGATCGCGACGTACGCGAACAGCAGGCCGATGACGGCGACGGCCAGGTAGATCGCCGCCGAGATGCGCTTCGGGTCCATCGCCTCTCTAGTACCGGATCGCGAGCGCGCCGACCTGGAGCCGGGCGCCGTGCGGCACCCATGCTACACCGACGACGGTGCGGGCCGGGCGCGGCTCGTCGAAGTACTCGGCGACGGCGTCGTCGATGGCCCCGACGTCCTGCTCATCGACGGCGTAGACGACGAGCTCCGCGACGCTGTCGAGACCGAGGCCCTGCGAGCGCAGCTGGTGGGCGACGTTGTCGAGGCAGCGTCGCGCCTGCGCCGCCGGCGAGCCGTCGACCACGGCGCCCTCCAGCGTCAGCGGGAGCTGGGCCGAGATGATGACGAGGTGTCCGGCGGACACGCCCGAAGAGTACGGACCGTCGGGCCGCGGCACACGTGCGGAGTCGAAGCCATGTCTGCTCATGCCCGGACTGTTCCCCACGAGCGGCTGCAGCGACCGTCGGGCGGTGGCCGTGGCGGCTGCCGCGGCGCTCGCCTACACGTCGAGGATCTTCGCCGCCAGGATCGCAGCGTTGCGGGCGCCGTTGATGGCGACGCAGGCCACCGGGACGCCGGGTGGCATCTGCACGATGCTGAGCAGCGAGTCCAGGCCGCCGAGATCGCTGGTCCTGATGGGCACGCCGATCACCGGCAGGTTGGTGTAAGCGGCCAGCACGCCGGGCAGGGCCGCCGCCTTGCCGGCCCCGCCGATCAGGACTTTGAGGCCGCGCGCCTGGGCGCCCTTCGCGTACTCGGCGACCTTGTCCGGCGTGCGGTGCGCGCTCAGCACGCTGACCTCGCAGGCGATTTGACGCGCGTCGAGCTCCTTCACCGCAGCGTCCATGACCTCGCGGTCGCTCTCGCTCCCCATCACGATGCCGACCAGCACGCGGTCCATCTGGATGCCCTGCAGCAGGGTCTCGACCTCGGTGCTCGTCTTCTCCACGTCAGACTCCTCTCATCGCCCGGCACGCACGCACGTGCGGCCGGCGCGGACGACGGCGGGCGAGGGCCTCAGGGCCTCCACCCCTCGGGGAACAGGCTGATCTCGCCGGTCTGGGCGCGTACGGCGCGCTCGGCGATGTCGGGCCGCGTCTGGGCGCCGTCGAAGCGGATCGCGCGGATGCCCTCGTAGGCGCGCTCGCGGGCCGCGGCGAAACCGCCGCCGAGCGCGCTCACGGCGAGGACGCGGCCGCCGGCCGTGGCCACGGCCGGCGGCCGCGTCCCCCCGGAGTCGCCGGCCACCGCAGTGCCGGCGTGGTAGACCGTCACGCCGGGCAGGGCGGCGGCGGCCTCGAGGCCCTCGATCACGTCACCCTTGTGGCTGCTCGCCGGGTAGCCGGCCGAGGCCATGACCACGGTGACGCAGTCCTCAGCCACCCAGGACGGCGCGGCGCCGGCGAGCTCGCCGGACGCTGCCGCGAGGCAGAGCTCGAGAAGGTCGCTCTCGAGGCGGGGCAGAACGGCTTGGGTCTCGGGGTCGCCGAAGCGGCAGTTGAACTCGAGGACCTTGAGGCCGTCGGCCGTGACGATGAGGCCGGCGTAGAGCACGCCGCGGTAGGTGATGCCACGGCGCCTCAGAGCGTCGAGCACGGGCTGGACCACGGTGTCCATGGCCGCGTCGACGGCTTGGGGGCCGAACCCCGGCACCGGGCAGTAGCTGCCCATGCCGCCGGTGTTCGGCCCCCGGTCGCCGGCGAAGATGCGCTTGTAGTCCTGGGCGGGGGCGAGCGGCACGGCGGTCTCGCCGTCGCAGAGCACGAGCAGGGATACCTCGCTGCCCGTCAGGTGCTCCTCGATGAGGACGACATCGCCGGCGGCGCCGAACGAGCGCGCGACGAGCATGCTCTCGACGGCGTCGCGCGCCTCGGCCTCGTCGGCGGCGATGATCACGCCCTTGCCGGCGGCGAGGCCGTCGGCCTTGACGACGACCGGGTACGCGGACTGGGCGGCCAGCGCCGCGAAGGCCGACTCGGCGCTGGTGTGCCGGCTGTAGGCGCCGGTCGGCGCTCCGCCTTCGTCCATGACCTCTTTGGCGAAGACCTTGCTGCCCTCCATCTGCGCCGCGTGGGCGTCGGGGCCGAACACGAGGAGTCCGCGCTCGCGGAAGCGATCGGCGAGGCCGTCGACGAGCGGCGCCTCGGGCCCGACGACGGTGAGGTCGGGGCGCTCGCGGGTCGCGAAGTCGAGCAGCCCCTCGAGGTCTTCGGCGCCGACCGGCACGCAGTCGGCCTCGGCGGCGATGCCGGCATTGCCGGGCGCGCAGAACACCTGCGGGCGCAGCGACGAGCGGGAGAAGGAGTGGACGAGGGCGTGCTCCCTGCCCCCGCCGCCGACCACGAGCACCCGCATGCGCCCTCCTTCTCTTGCCGGGGCCGCACGCGCGCGGCGCGGCGCGCGAACGGAGCGACTCGGCGGCCGGCCGGCGCGCGTCGCCGGCCGGCCGCCACGGCTTCAGAGTCTATCTGCGAGTCGGGGGCCGGACAATGGTGCCGACCACCGGCGACCACCACCGCCGTCATCGCCGGCCGCCTTGGTGGCCTGCCGCCGGCTCAGCGGCGGCCGGTCATGAGGGCGTAGGCCGGGCGGGCCCAGCGGCGCAGCGCCCAGCCTGCGGCGAGACACGCGGCGATGGCCAGGATCGGAGCCGCGAAGTAGACGAACAGGACTTCCGCGTCGCCGGCGGCCGGCCCGCCGGCCCAGCGCATGAGCACGCGCTTGACGATCATCAGCGGCGGCTCGTGGGCGGCGTAGACGAAGAAGGAGAAGCCAGCCGTCCACATGACCGCCGGCCGTCGAGCAAGTGGCGCGAGGTAGGCGTCGTAGCCGAACCAGAGCGCGGCGACCGCCAGGCACATCAGGGCCTTGTGCAGCCCGCCGGCCCACCAGGCGGTCTCGGCGCGCACCAGCCAGGTGAAGAGCACGGCGGCGAGCACGAAGGACGGCAGCAGGAGACGGCCCACCTCCCTCGAGCGCTCGGCGCCTCCCGGGCCGGTCAGCGGTACCCATCGGCCTTCGCGCAGTCGCACGGCGATGAGGGCGCCCAGGGTGAAGAACAGCAGGGCCTTGAAGTTGACGTAGTTGGAGCCGCCGACACCGACGTTGGACAACCACAGGGCCGCGAACGGCAGGAGCGCCGCCGCCTGCAGGGAGCGGACCATGACCCAGAGGAGTGGCGAGACGAGCACGCAGAACAGCAGCGCCTGCAGGAACCACAGCGGATAGGCGACGGGATGCACCAGCAGCATCTCGAGAAGAGCGGCCGGCGTGAGCCGCTCGAGCGCGCCGGCCGACACGTAGCCCGCGTCGAGGGGTACGGCGTGGAGGATGACGTACAGGGCGACACCCCAGGCGCTCCAGAGCACGAAGGGGACGGCCAGCGTGCGCGCCCGTCGCCTGTACTTGGCGAGGAACTGGCCGGCGGCCGGCATCAGGGTGCGGAAGAAAAGGAACCCGGAGATGGCGAAGAGCAGGGCGGCCGGCCAGCGCGCCAGCGCCTGAGAGACGAGGTACTGGACGAAGCCCGTGACTCCCGGAGCGCCGGCCATGTCCGGCGCGTTCTCGCCGAGGCGCGCCCGGCTGCCGAGGTTGTAGGCGTGCACCCAGACGACGGCGACGACGGCGATCCATGTGAGCAGGCGCAGCTTCGTGCTCAAGAAGGGCGACAGCGGGGCGAGGCCGGCGGACGACGCTCCCCGGGCGGGCCCGTCGGCTGACGGCGGTGCCGGGACGGCCGGCGCCGGCCGGCGCTCTGCGCCGGTGACGGGCATCGACTGAAGTGGTGCGTCTGCGGTACCGTGCGAAAGCACGGGAGCACAGTAGCGCACGCCGCGCTCGCGGTCAGCCCTCGGTGTAGGCGGCGGTGAAGCGCGCGGCGCCCTTGTACGAAGATGTTCCGACGCTATAATGAGTGTCAGAGCGAACTCAACCAAGGGGGAACCATGGGGCAAGGCAGGCGGCCGACGAGGCCGATGACACGGTGCAGTCTCGTCGCGCTCGCGGTGGTGGTCGCCGTGCTGGTGCTGGCGCCGGCCGCTCTCGCGAACGGCGGGGTGGCGCCGGAGTGGAGCACCACGTGGAACGCGAAGACCCCGGGAGTCGTCACGAACGTGCAGGTGGCCAGGACGCCGTTCGGCGAGGTCTACACGGCGTGTTCGATCCTGCGTCCGACGACCGGCAAGTACGACGTGATCGTCGCCCGCTACCGGGCGGACGGCACCCGGGTCTGGGTGCACTCCTGGAGTCGGGGCACAGCCTACGACGACTGGGTCGAGGCGATATCGTCCGACCCCGACGGGCGTCTCGTGGTCTGCGGCTGGACCGACAACGGTAAGGGCGGCACGCCCGACTGGTTCGTCCTCAAGTACGGCCGCAACGGCACGCTCCTCTGGACGAAGACGGTCGGGGGCAGCTTCGGCGGTGACGACCGGGCCGTCGACCTGGTCGTGAACGGCCGCAGTCGCATCTTCGTCACGGGCTACATCACCCAGAGCACCGGCGGCACCGACTGGCGCACGATGAAGCTCACGCCGAAGGGCGCCACGTCCTGGTCGCTCAGCTACAAGGGTGCGGACAAACTGGACGACAAGCCGTCCGCCATCGCCATCGACGTCGACAGGAACCTTTACGTGACGGGCATGGAGGGCACTGCGGACCACGTGCGCAGCGACGCGGTCACCGTGCAGTACACGAAGGACGGCGTGCGTACCTGGGTCGCGAAGTACAACGACAAGGGTGAGGACGCCGGGGTCGACGTCGCGGTGCGCAAGAGCGGGGTCGTCGTCGCGGTGGCGACCATCGATCAGGATGGGGACGCCACGCGTGCCACGGCGCTGCAGTACACGCGCGCCGGCGAGCCCGTCTGGGTCGCACCGCTGGACGACGCGAGCACCGTGACCGACAAGTTCCTCTGCGCCGGGATCGACGGTCTCGCCCGGGGGGTCTTCGGTGGGTTCTCCGTCATGGCCGCGAACCCCGACTCCACCGCTCTGCTGATGCAGTACAACGCCACCGGCGTGTCCGACTGGTCGGTCAGCCAGTCGGCCGCCGGGGAGTTGCTCGGCGACCAGTTCAACGACCTCTACGTCGCCGTCGACGGTACGGTCTGGGCGACAGGGGCCGTGGCCGGGCAGGCCGTCACCTGGTCGTTCGACGCCGCCGGTGCGGCCCGCTGGTACGGCTGGAACGGGGTCTACGATGCGGTGATCGCCGACAGTGGCGACGCGCTCTCGGTGAGCGGCAAGGCCGTCTACGTCGCCGGTCGCAGCGGCGACAGCCTGGTGCTGATGAAGTACGCCCGCTGAGGCGCGAGGTCTCGGGCGCGAAGGTCATCGTGTGAAGGCCGCGAGGCCCGGCCGCCGTGAGGCGGCCGGGCCTCGACTCATCTTGGGCTGCCACGCGCGCCGGCGTCCAGGGCGCCCGCCCCAGTCTCGGGCGCCGGCGGTGTACAATCGTTCTGATGTTCACCGTACTCGCTCGCTCGCGGGTGCGGCGAGGGTGTGAGGCGCGCGCCGTCGGGGCCCCCGGCGTCGGCAGGGCGCCGCGTCCGAAGGGGGAGACCATGGGTCAGGATCGACCGACCTCACGGGCGGCCGCCCGTGCGATAGTCGTCGTGCTCACCGCCGTTCTGCTGGCGCTCGTGCTCGCGCCGGCGGCCGGCGCGGCGGCGCCACCGGGCACGCTCCTCTGGCACGACATCTGGAACGCCAGGACCCCCGGGGTCATCGCCAACGTCCATGTCACCTCGGCGCCGACCGGCGACATCTACGTCGCCTGCTCGATCCTGCGCCTCGCCCCCGACAAGTACGACGTCATCATCGCGCGCTACCGCCCGGACGGCACGCGCAAGTGGGTCCGCTCGTGGAGCCGCGGAGTCGCGGTCGACGAGTGGGTCCAGGGCATCGCCGCCGACGCCGACGGCAACCTCGTCGTCTGCGGCTCGTTCTCCGGCGGCCGGGCCGGCACGCCCGACTGGTTCGTCGTCAAGTTCGATCGCGCCGGCGACCGACTGTGGACGAAGACCGTCGCGGGGCTCGCCGGCGGCGACGATCGCGCGCTGGACGTGGTCGTCAACCGAGCCGGGCGCATCTACGTCACCGGGTTCGTGAGTAAGAACGCCGGCGGCAAGGACTGGCGCACGGCGAAGCTGGCGCCCAACGGCACGACGCGGTGGGCGCGCACGTACGCCGGCCCCGAGGGCCTCGACGACCTGCCGTCCGCCATGGCTCTCGATGTCGACGGCAACGTGTACGTCACCGGCTTCGAAGGCACGGTCATGCAGACGCGGCGCAACCTCGTGACGCTGAAGTACACGCCGCTCGGCGCGCGTTCCTGGGCGCGGGTCTTCGACATGGGCCGGGAGGAGACCGGCGTCGACATCGCCGTGCGGCGCAGCGGCGTCGCCGTCGCCGGGCGCACGGTCGACGCGGCCGGCGCCGACCGCGACTCGCTCGCCGTGCGCTACACACGCTCCGGAGTGCTCATCGGCGGGTCCGCGATCAACGGGCCGGTCGGCGGCGCCGACGCTTTCGCCGCCGCCGGCATGGACGGCCTTGGGCGCAGCGTGTTCGGCGGCTACATGACCAGCGACCTCACGGCCCAGCGCGACGCCGAGCTGCAGTGGTTCGAGACCGACTGGAGTACGGGGCTGCGCTGGAGCTGGGCCGGCGATGCCGCTCGCGACGACCAGGTGACCGACCTCTACGTGGCCGTCGACGGCACCCTCTGGGCGACCGGCTGGATCGACACGCTGCTGACCGGGCGCGACGTCATGACCTGGTCGTCGGGGTGGGACGCGGCCTACCGCTGGGACGACCGTTGGTCCACCACGGCCGGCGACATCGGCGACGACCTTGTCGTGACCTCGTCGGCCGTGTACGTCGCCGGCCGCCGCGGCAACGACCTGCTGCTGCTCAAATACGTGCGGTAGAGCGCGGCGCCGGCACGGGTCTTCGGCAGGGCAACGGCCGCCGGCCGTGTCGCACGGCGCGCCCGCCGGCGACGAGCGCGCGACCGCGCGGAACGGTCGCTTGAGCGAACTCCGGCAGGCTGAGCGCGAGCACGGCGCCCCCGGCGGTCGCCCGCCTCTGCCTCAGACCGCGCCGCCGCGCCCGATCGAGCGTGGCAGGATGATGGTCTCGTCGCGGGCCGGGCCGACGGCGATGAACTTCACCCGGGTCTGCGTGAAGGTGGCGATGTACTGCACGTAGTCACGCGCCGTCTCGGGCAGGTCCTGCCAGCTCTCGCATTCGCGGAGGTCCTCGCTCCAGCCGGGCAGCTCCTCGTAGAGCGGCTCGGCGTGGTGGAAGTCGGTCTGCAGCAGCGGGAACTCCTCGTGCACGCGTCGCCCGGCGCGGTAGCCCGTGCAGACCTTCAGGCCGGGCAGCCCGCTGAGCACGTCGAGCTTGGTGATCGCGAGGTGGGTGATGCCGCTCGTGCGCACTGCGTAGCGCAGGGCGACGAGGTCGAGCCAGCCGCAGCGGCGTTTGCGCCCGGTCGTCGTGCCGAACTCGTGGCCGACCTCGCACATCGCCGCCCCGACGTCGTCGAAGAGCTCGGTCGGGAAGGGACCCTCGCCGACCCGTGTCGTGTAGGCCTTGGCGACGCCGACGACGTGGTCGATGCGCGTGGGTCCGACGCCGGCCCCGGTGCAGGCTCCCCCGGCGATCGGGTTGCTCGACGTCACGAAGGGATAGGTGCCGAAGTCGATGTCGAGCAGCGCGCCCTGAGCGCCCTCGAAGAGCACGTGCTTGTCGTCGTCGAGAGCCTGGTTCACGAGCAGCGAGGCGTCGCAGATGAAGGACTCGAAGCGCTCGCGGTACGCCAGCAGGTCGTCGGTCACCTGGTCGGGGTCGAGCACGCCGAGGTCGTAGTGCTGCAGCAGCCAGTTCTTCTCCTCGAGCGCCGTGTGGATCTTGCGGCGCAGGATCTTCTCGTCGAGCAGGTCCTGCACGCGGATGCCCGTGCGCGTGTACTTATCGATGTAGCAGGGGCCGATGCCGCGCCCGGTCGTCCCGATCTTGAACCGGCCGAGCTGGCGCTCGCTGGCCCCGTCGAGCAGCAGGTGGTAGGGCATGATCAGGTGGGCGTTGCCGGAGACCTGCAGGTTGTCGCCGGGGATGCCGCGGGAGCGCAGTGCCTCGAGCTCCTCGAACATGATGCGCGGGTCGATGACGACCCCGTTGCCGATGACGCAGGTCTTGCCGGCGTAGAGGATGCCCGAGGGGATGAGGTGGAGCTTGAACTCCTCACCGTCGCGCACGATCGTGTGGCCGGCGTTGTTGCCGCCCTGGTAGCGGGCGATGACGTCGGCCTTCTCGGCCAGCAGGTCGGTGATCTTGCCCTTGCCCTCGTCGCCCCACTGGGCGCCGATCACGATGGTGGCGGGCACGCTGCCTCCCCTCAGGACGCCGCGTCGCGGCGTGGTTCGCTCGCGGGGTCGCTCCGGCCGGCGGGGTCGCCGCCGCCGAGCACCGCACGAGCGGCGATGATACCGGCGGCCGACGCTTGCACCAACCCGCGCGTGATGCCGGCGCCGTCGCCCACCGCATAGAGCCCGCGGACCGGCGTCTGCAGCGTGCGGTCGAGCTCGGGGCGCGACGAGTAGAACTTGACCTCGACGCCGTACAGCAGGGTGTCGCGGGCGTTGACGCCGGGCGCCAGGGCGTCCATCGCCTCGAGCATCTCGAGGATGTCGCGCAGGTGGCGGTACGGCAGGATGAAGCTGAGATCGCCGGGAGTGGCGCCCTTGAGCGAGGGCTCGACCGTGCCCCGCCGCAGGCGGTCGGCGGTCGAGCGATGGCCCTGCTGCAGGTCGCCGAGGCGCTGCACGATGATGTCCTCGCCGAGCAGGTTGGCGAGCCGGGCGATGGAGGTTCCGTAGGCCAGAGGGTCGTCGAAGGGCTCGGTGAAATCGGTCGAGACGAGCAGGGCGAAGTTGGTGCGGTCGGTTTTGAGATTGGCGTAGCTGTGACCGTTGACCGTGACGACGTCGCCGTAGTTCTCGATCGACACCTCGCCGTGGGGGTTCATGCAGAAGGTGCGCACCGGGTCGTCGAAGCTCGGCGCGTAGTAGATGAGCTTGCTCTCATAGAGCGTGCTCGTGAGCGGCTCCATGATCGCGGCGGGCACCTCGACGCGTACGCCGATGTCGACAGGGTTCGTGCGCACCCGGATCCCCAGACGCCGGCATTCCTCGACCAGCCAGCGGGCACCCTCGCGACCGGGGGCGACGATGACGGCGTCGGCCTCGACCCGACTGCCGTCATCGAGCAGGACGCCGGTCACGCGGAGTGTGGCCGCGTCGTCACCGCGGTCCTGTGGCCGGTCAGTGTCGTCGCCGTCCGTGAGGATGCGCTCGGCCTTGACCCCGGTGCGCACCTCGACCTTGGTCTCGAGCTCTTGTCTCATGGTCGTCAGGATCTCGAAGGCTCGCTCTGTCCCCATGTGTCGCACGGGGGAGTCGACGAGTGTCATCCCGTGCTTCAGCGCTTCGCGGCGGAGCTTGTCGAGCTTCTTGCCGCCGCCGTGGACGACCGTCGTCGCCCCGTAGGCCACCCACAACCCGTCCACGTGCGCGATCAGCTCCGTCAGCGGCTCGAGATCCACGAACCGATCGAGCCAGCCGCCCACCTGAGGAGAGAGTGTGAGCTTGCCGTCGCTGAAGGCGCCGGCCCCGCCCCATCCGGAGGTGATGCGACACGGAGAGCAGTGCGCGCAAACCCCCGTCTTGCGGGCGGGGCAGTGGCGGTGGTCGATGTCGGGGCCGCGCTCGACGAGCAGCACACGCAGGCCGTCGCGGCGCACCAGCTCGAGGGCGGCGAAGATGCCGGCCGGACCGGCGCCGATGATGATCACGTCGTACCGCATGCGCGTACCGTCCGCTGACGAGGGCGAGGGGGGAGGTCCGAAAGGGAAGACGTTCCCTTGACGAGATGATAGCCGCCCGGGGGTCGCGGCTCAACGCCGGCGCAGCGCGTGGCCTCGGGAGGGTCCGAGGCAAGGCCACGCGAGGCCGGTCGCCGTCCTGCCCGGCCATGGGAGGGGCGAGGGCCAACGGTGAAGGATCGCCGCGGTCGGGTAGAACACGTCCATCCGCGGGACGCGGGTGAGAGAGACCCCCCTGGCCGGCAGAAGTGCCTGCCTTCAGAACCGGGCGGCGCCCCCAGCGCCGCCCGGTTCGTGTGCCTTGCAGGCTTCGATCCCGGTCCGCATCATGAGTGCCGGTGCCGCCCGCCGCGCTGGAGAGCCGCCGGGACGCGGCGCAACCGTTTGCCCCATCTGCACGGTGGGAATGACGAGCGACGAACCCGTCCCGACGCCGCCGGCGCCACTCAAGCGTGGGCGGCGGCGGGTCAAGCCGACCAGGAAGGGGTGAGCCGTGGCGGGATCCTCCTGGACCGCGACCGTCGACGAGGCCAAGGTGCGAGAGGGGTCGCCGGTGGCCGTCTACCCGAAGGGAGTCGGAGTCTTGCTGGTCCGGCTCGACGGCGAGATCCACGCGATCCGCAACAAGTGCGCCCACATGGCCTGTCCCCTCGAGGGGGGCTCGCTCGAGGGGTCGATCCTCACCTGTCCCTGCCACGACTGGCGCTTCGACGTGCGCAGCGGCGAGTTCCTCGACGCGCCCGAGCTCAGGATCCCCGTGTACGCGACCCGGGTCGAGGACGGCAAAGTGCTGGTCGACCTGACGGAGGCATGACGATGGCCAACGAGGTCTTCCTCTACGCTCTGAGCACCTGCCCGTGGTGTCGCAAGGCCAAGCAGTGGTTCGCCGACAACCAGGTACCGTTCGACTACGTCGACGTCGACCAGCTGACGGGCGCCGAGCAGGACGCGGCCGCCGAGAAGGCCTACGAGCTCAGCGGGGCGCGGCGCTTCCCGGTCGCCGTCATCAACGGTGAGGTGGTGGCGGGGTACAACCCGAGCCGCTACCTCGAGCTGCTCAAGTCGGGGGGGTGGTGAGTCGTGGCCGAGGCGACACGCAAGGACGCCCTGCGCTACCTCTATGAGAAGGTCGTCGACCCGCTGGGCTACAAGTTCACGCCCGACGAGGAGCTCGCCGAATTCCTCCTCGAGCAGGAGGTCAAGCTCGAGCAGGACCACGGCGCGCCGTTCTGCCCTTGCCAGGGGCGCAGCGGCGTGCGCGCCGAGGACATGCAGATCGTCTGCCCCTGTATCCCCTACCACCGCGAGCACTTCGACAAGATGAAGCGCTGCTGGTGCGGGCTCTTCGTCCACAAGGACGTGACTGACCCCGACAGCCTGCCCCAGCTCCCGCCGGACGAGCTCTGAGAGGAGGACGCGATGTGGCACGAGGTCGCGCGGCTCGACGACGTCGCCCCCGGCGGGGTCAAGTACGTGCGCGTGGGTGAAGAGGAGATCGCCCTCTGCAACTACGACGGCGACATCTACGCCGTCAGCCGCCGCTGCGGACACCAGAACGCTCCTCTCGACCAGGGAGCCCTGGAGGGGTGGATCATCACCTGCCCGCTGCACGATGCCCAGTTCGACATCCGCACCGGCAAGAACCTGAGCTGGCCCATCGACCACGACTACGGCGACGAGCCGATTCCCGAGCCCATACAGCGCTTCTTCAAGCTCGAGAAGCGCCTGCAGTGGAAGACGCGCGTCCACGACCTCGAGACCTGGCCCGTCCGCGTCACGGACGGGGTCATCGAGGTCGAGGTCGCGGACTGATCCCGGCGCGCGTGGCGCGCTCGGCGAAGACACAAGGACACAAGGAGGACCACATGGCGTTCGAACTGCCCGCCCTGCCGTGGGCCGAAGACGCGCTCGAGCCGGCCTATTCGGCACGTACCGTGAGCTTTCACTACGGCAAGCACCACAAGGCCTACGTCGACAAGCTCAACGAGTTGACCGCGGGCACCGACCTCGAGGGCAAGAGCCTCGAGGACGTGGTCGCGGCTGTGGCCGGCAAGGCCGACAAGCAGGCGGTGTTCAACAACGCCGCCCAGGTGTGGAATCACACCTTCTTCTGGCACTCGATGACCCCGGGCGGCGGTGGGCGTCCGTCCGGTGATCTCGCCGAGCAGATCGACTGCACCTGGGGCAACTACGACCAGTTCGTCGCCGCCTTCAAGGCCGCCGCCGTCGGGCGCTTCGGCAGTGGCTGGGTCTGGCTGGTCGCCGACAACGGCGAGCTCAAGATCACGAGTACGGCGAATGCCGAGATGCCGGCGGGCGAGGGTGTGAAGCCGCTCCTCACCTGCGACGTATGGGAGCACGCCTACTACCTCGACTACCAGAACCGTCGTCCCGACTTCGTGCAGGCGTTCTTCGACAGCCTGGTGGACTGGGGGTTCGCGGCGAAGAACCTCGGCGGCTGACGCGGAGCCGCGAAGGGGCGGGGGCGCCGGCAGGCGCCCCCGCCCCTTGCCGTTACGGCCGGCAGGCGCCCGCGCCCTCTGCCGCTCCCGCCGGCAGGCGCACCGCTCCCGCCGGCAGGCGCACCGCCCCCGCCGGCAGGCGCGCCGCCCTCTGCCGGCTCCCGGCGTCGCTCGAGACCTCTGTCAAGGCCGGTCGCCGCTGCAGTAGAGTGGCGCTGACGGCCGGCTCCGGGCGACGTCCGGGGCGTGCACCGGCCGATCCTCGACGGGGAGGGTGCGATGAAGCTGCAAGAGCTCAAGGCGTTCCTGTTGCGGGGGAACGTCATCGACCTGGCGATCGCCGTGGTCATCGCGGGGGTCTTCGGGGCGATGATCACGTCCTTCGTCAACGACGTCCTCATGCAGTTCATCGCCGCGCTCTTCGGGCAGCCCGACTTCGCGAGCCTGTCGTTCAGCGTCAGCGGCAGCCCGATCTACTACGGCAAGTTCCTGAACACGGTGATCACCTTCGTGATCGTCGGCGCCGCCGTCTTCTACTTCGTGGTGGTGCCGATGAACGCGATGATCGCGCGCTTCCGCAAGGAGCCGCCACCCGACCCGAGCATCAAGAAGTGCCCCGAGTGCCTGAGCGACATCCCGGCCGAGGCGCGCAAGTGTGCCTTCTGCGGTTCGCCGCAAGCCGGCGACTGAGCCCGCCGGCGCCCTGACCGGACGGGGTGGGCGTGTCGCACGACCACTGGGACGAGACCTACACGCGACTCGGGCGGCGCTGGGGCGTCGGGCCTTCCGAGGTCGCCGTGCTCGCGGAGGAGCGGCTGGCGACGCTGGGGCGTCGCGGGCCGCTTCTCCGCGTGCTCGATCTCGGCTGCGGCTACGGCCGCGACGCCTTCCACTTGCGTGACCGGCTGGGGGGTTCGGTGGTCGGGGTCGACTCGTCCGCCGAGGCGATCGATCTCGCCGAGCGGCGCCGCGAAGAGCTCGCCCGCGACGACGAGACCTTCGCCCATGGCCTGCGTTTCGTGCACGCCCGCCTCGAGGAGCTCGACGCCGGCTGGTTCGACGCCGTCGTGAGCAACGGCCTCTATCATCTGCTGGAGCCCGCCGAGCGCGAGGCGCTCACCGCCTGCGTGCGGCGCCACCTCGCGCCCAGAGGGCTCCTCTTCCTCGGCACCCTCTCGGTGCACGATCCCGAGCACTTCGGCAAGGGTGTCGTCGTCGCCGGCGAGATCGACTCCTTCGTCGGCACCGTCTACCTGCACTTCGCGGGCGAGCACGAGCTGCGCGACGCGTTCGCGTTCCTCGAGGTACGCGAGCTCTACGAGCATGAGTACATCGAGCCGCAGACCGACGGCTCGGTGCACCACCACGTTTCCTGGATCCTCGTCGGCGCGCGGCCCGCCGTCGGACGCGCGTTCTGACGCGCGCTCGCCGTCGGGCCCGTCTGACGCGCTCCCGGCGCCCCGCAGCCGGGGTGTGTCCCCGCGACCGTCGTCTGCCGAGTCGCGTCCCGAGAGACCCCAGCGGAGCCGCCGCCGGCTGTCGCGGCG
>JAFGAW010000231.1 GCA_016933475.1 Thermoleophilia bacterium | reverse complement strand
GACGGCAACGTCATCGTCGTCGGCAGCAGCCATCGGCCGGCGACCGGGTGGGACTGGGTCGTTCTCAGCTACCGCGCCGACGGCACGCGGCGCTGGGTGCAACGCTACGACGGACCCTCGCACCTCGACGACAAGCCGGCCAAGATGCTGATCGACTCGCGAGACCGCATCTACGTGGCCGGCGTCAGCAGATCGGCCGTACGCTACGATGACGCTCTCCTGGTCAAGTACTCGCAGTCCGGCAGCAGGCTCTGGGCCAAGCGCTTCGACGGCAGCGCCGACCACGCCGACGCGGCGCGTTCGCTCTGCGCCCGCCCAGGCGGCGGGGTCTACGTCTGCGGCTATACGTCCAGCATCGGCACCGGGGTCAATGGCCTGCTGCTCGCGTACAGCGGGGCCGGTTCGCGGCTCTTCACCACGGTCGAGGATCGTTATGACGCGAGCACGTCGACGCAGGTCTTCCAAGATGTCGCGGTACGACGCGGCGGCGAGATCGTCTGCGGCGGCTTCGATCAGCTGAGCGGGCCGGACACCGACGTACTCTACGGCTTCTACAGCCCTGAGGGCTCACTGAGATGGCTGACGCACTGGTACAGCGACTGGAACGACCAGCTCACCGCCCTGGCCAGGGACGGGCAGGGCGGCGTGTATCTCACCGGCACGTACGGGACGGCGAGCGGGCCGCAGGTCTTCACCCAGCACCTCTGCGCCGGAGGCACCGACTGGTACTGCCTGTGGCCGAGCGTCCCGTCGGTCGGCCACGAGCCCATGGCGATCGCCGTCAACGGCGTCAACGCCTACGTCGTCGGCAGCAACGGCGCCGGCGACCGCTTCGTCGTCGGGCATGTCTACTGAAGGTGGGTTCGCTCTCGGGTGCGCGCGCCTCGAGTCCCTGGCGCGGCGGCGACGGGGTCAGTCGCTACGGCGACGGGGGCGACGCCGGCAGCAGGCGCTGCATCTCTGCCTGTACGTGACCCGGCCGGTCAGACGCCGGTGTTGCCCGCCCAGACAACAGGTACGGTCGCGCGACGATCCGAGCCGGAGTGTCTGAGTCGCCGGGCATGATCTCGTGTGCCACGACGCATGGGTAGCCCGGCCGTATGCTCCCGGCCGACGCCACGGAGGAGCTGCCGGGCGACCGTGTCACACGTGCCCCGGCGGTCGCTCGTCGGCAGCCGAGGACCGCGAGGACCGAGTCGGTCAGAGTCGTGAGCGACGAGAGCTGGAACCCGACAACCGGCTGCACGAAGATCAGCCCCGGCTGCGCCCACTGCTGGGCCGAGCGCATGGCGCGACGGCTGCAGGGCATCGGTCAGCCGCGGTACGCACGCGGGTTCGCGGTGACGACACACGAGGACCTGCTCGACAAGCCGCTGCACTGGGTCAAGCCGCGCCACGTCTACGTCAGCTTCATGGGTGACCTCTTCCACGACGACGTGCCCGACGAGTTCATCGCGCGCGTCTTCGATGTGATGGTGCGCTCGCCGCGGCACCGCTTCCACCTGCTGACGAAGCGGCCGGAGCGGCTTGCCCGCATGGGCCCGCGGCTCCCTTGGCCCGTCAACGTGTGGGCCGGCGTCACGCTGGAGGACGCGGAGCATCTGTGGCGTGCGGACCTCCTCCGCGAGACCGGCGCGGCCCTCAGGTACCTCGTGCTCGAGCCGCTGCTGGGGCCGGTCGACGCCCTCGACCTGCGGGAGATCGGCTGGGTGGTCCTCGGCGGCGAGTCCGGCCCGGGAGCGCGGCCGCTGAAGGCCGACTGGGTGCGGTCGGTGCGCGACCAGTGCATCGCCGCCGGCGTGCCTTTCTACTTCAAGCAATGGGGCGGCGTGCGGCGCAAGGAGACGGGTCGCGAGCTCGACGGGCGGCTGTGGACCGAGAGCCCGGCCGAGGCCGGCCAGCTCGCCTTCGAGGATCTGGGGACGACGGGCTGACGCCCAGAGACCGGGCGTGATTCGCTCAGTCTGAAGCGATGCCGCGCCGGATCACGGGCGACGTGCAGGAGTGCGACGAAGATGACCGTGCCGCCGGAGGCGCGGTGGTAGAGACCGTAAGGGAAGCCCTCGATCAGCACCCTGCGCGCGCCGCGGTGCACGACGGGGGAGGCGACCGGGTAGTCGGCGACAGCGTCGACGGCGACGCCAACGGCAGTAGCGGACTCATCACCGAGCCCGCACCGCTGCCGCTCGTACCACTCCCGGGCGTCCCTCAGGTCGGCCGGCGCCTGCCGGAGGAACCAGACGTCGGTCACTCGAGACGGGTACGAATGCGCCTCTTGACCTCATCCCGGGAGACGGGCTCCGCCTCACCAGCCTCGAGTTCGTCGAGCCGACGATCGAGCTCGGCCCGCTGAGCCGCCGTGACCGGAACGGCCTCGGGATGCTCGCGGAGACTCTCCCAGAGCTGCTCGATGAGTCGCAGCCGCTCGTCGGGGGCGAGCTTGTCGATGTCGATGGCGGGAACACCCATGGTCCGATGATACGCGCGATCGGCTGGCCTCCAAGAGACATCCGACGGCGGCACGGGTGACACTTCGCGCGGAACACCGACCGGCCGGCCGGTCAGTCCGTCGGCCGAAGGGCAGGTCGCGTAGGGGTGAACGTTCGTCGACGCGGCCCCGGCCGTGAGAATCCCGCCCGACGGGTATGACCACCCCGGCACGACAAAACCGCGAGGGCCGGCGCCGCGACCCCGCCGCCGACCCCGCGGGCTTCATCGGGGGGCACATGCTGCGCCTGCGCGTCCTGAACGAGCACCTCAGGGAGAGCCTCTGGTTCCTGCCGGCACTGATCGTGGTCGGCTTCGTGCTGCTCGCCGCCGCGCTGGTCGCGCTCGACCACGCCGTGATCGGCGACGGGGGCGAGATCGGCCTGTACGGCGGGTCGCCAGAGGGTGCGCGCACGATCCTCGCGACGATCGCCACGGCGATGCTGTCCCTCGCCGTCCTCGTCTTCTCCATCACCCTCGTCGTGCTCCAGCTTGCGAGCTCGCAACTGACCGCGCGCGTCGTGTCGCTCTTCCTCCAGGATCGCTGGACCAAGGTCGCGATGGGCGTCTTCCTCGGCACGTTCGCCTACGCCCTGGTGGGGCTGTGGTTCGTGAGGTCGGCGTCGCCGAGCGAAGAGGCGTTCGTGCCGGTGTCGATGATGACGGTCGCGTACCTCGCCGTCGGTGCGAGCCTGCTCGTCTTCCTCAGCTACATCCACCGCGTGGCGCAGTCGATCCGCGTGGAGAGTGTCGTACACAAGATCAGCGCACAGGTACTCCGAGCCATCGACTCCACTCTGGTCACGCCGGAGGAGCAGGCGGAGGACGGGCCGGACGCGGGCGCCGGCCCCGCGGACGCGGCCGGCGGCGGCGCCGGCGCGGGCGGCCGCCGGCCCCCCGCGGCCGGTGGCGCCGCTGAGCCCGGCGCAGCTCACGAGGGCGGTGCGGGCGACACGCTCGTGGAGGGCGGTCCGCCCGCCCTCGAGGTCCCTGCGCCGCGGAGCGCCACCGTCGTCGGCCTGTCGCCGGACGTGGCCGTCGAGTGGGCGCGGTCACACGACTCCGTCGTGGTCGTGACCGCGCCCCTCGGCCTCTTCGTCAGCGAGGGGACGCCGCTCGTACGCGTCTTCGGGCGGCCCGGCGACGCCGAGTTCCCGCTCGCCGAGGTCGTCTCTCTCGGCCACGGGCGTACGGTCAAGCTCGACCCGACGTACGGCGTGCGCCAGCTCGTCAACATCGCCCTGCGCGCCCTCTCCCCCGGCGTCAACGAAGCCGACACCGCGGTCGTCGTCCTCGACCATCTGCACGAGATCCTGCTGCGGGTGGGGAACTCCCTCCTCCCCGGCCCCGAGTACCGGGACGATGAGGGGACGCTGCGCGCCGTCGTTCCCCGGCTCAGCTGGGACGGCTGGGTCGGCCTCGCCCTGCGCGAGATCGTCGACGACGGCGGCGGCTCCGCGAACGTCTGCCACCGCCTCCTCCGCCTGCTCGACGACCTCGTCGTGTCGCTGCCCGCCCATCGGCGGCCCGTGCTTCGCCGGTTCGCCGAGGAGGTTCGCGGTCTGAGCGGCACCGGTGGCGCCTATGCGCAGTGGGACGGGCTCGAGGCGACGTAGCACCCGGGCGAGGTGACGTGGCGCCCGGGCGAGGCGACCGACAGGAGCCGCGCGCCGGGGGGCGCCGGCCCCGCGCGCCGGGCGCCGGCCCCGCGCCCCCGCCCAAATCCGTACGCGCCTCTGGCGACGTGACCGCCAATCGCCTATAGTCGAGCTCAAGGCACTATACACGTGACCCGCGGCCGGCCGGGCCCGGCGCGGGAAGAGGGGGGCATCCATGCGGAACTGGTCTCGGAAGCTGCTGTGCGCGGTCGTCCTGGTGGCGCTCGCCGCGCTGCTCGTCCCGGCGCTCGCCGCGGCGGCGACACCGGAGCGCTACATCGTCACCTTCGACAGCGCCGATCACGCCGCCGCCGGCAAGCAGATCGCGAAGCTCGGCGGCACCAAGATCAAGGACCTCTGGATCATCGACGGCGCCGTCTTCAAGCTCCCGTCGAAGGCCGCCGCCGGCAAGGTGCGCGCGCTCGCCGGCGTGAAGACGGTGGAGCTCGACGTCGTGCAGTACGCGCACAAGGGCAAGCCGACTCCGGTGCAGCCGGACGAGGATCTGCCCTGGGGCGTCGACACGATAGACGCCGAGCTCGTCTGGGTGGCCCCCTGGGACTACCTGGGCAAGGACATCAAGGTGGGCATCATCGACACCGGCCTCGATGTGACGCACCCGGACCTCGTAGGCAACATCAAGGGTGGCGTGAGTTGCGTCTCCTACACGACCAGCTTCAACGATGACAACGGCCACGGCTCGCACGTCGCCGGCACGGTCGCCGGCGTCAAGAACGCGATCGGCGTCATCGGCGTCGCGCCCGAAGCCGGTCTGTATGGCATCAAGGTCCTGAACCGCGCCGGCCGCGGCTACACCTCGGATATCATCGAGGGCATGCAGTGGGCGATCGACCCAGCCCACCAGATGCACGTCATCAACATGAGCCTCGGGACGAGCTCGTACGTCGCCGCCTACGAGACGGCGACCGACGCCGTGCTCGCGGCCGGCGTCGTCATGGTCTGCTCGGCCGGCAACTCGGGGCCGGGCGAGGACACCGTCGGCTACCCCGCGCGCTTCGAGAACGTCATCGCCGTGGCGGCGACCGACGCTAACGATGTGGTCGCGTCATTCAGCAGCCGCGGGCCCGAGGTCGACGTGGCGGCGCCGGGCGTGAGCATCTTCTCGACGACGAAGAACGGCGGCTACACGACGATGTCTGGGACCTCGATGGCGGCGCCGCACGTG
>JAFGAW010000037.1 GCA_016933475.1 Thermoleophilia bacterium | reverse complement strand
GCCGCCGCCGCCGCCCTGCGGGCCGCCGCGGCGCGCGGCGCCGGCGTCGATGATGACCCGCCGGCGGCGGCCGCCCTGGCCGCCGCGCCGGCGCGGCGCCGGGGTCGCCCCGGCGTACGCCTTCTCGATCGCCTCTTCGTCGACGCTGACCTCGCCGTCGACGACCTCGATCCCCGCCTTCTTGAGGTGAGCGAGGACGTCGTCGACGCTCGTACCACGCTGGCGGGCGATGTCGGAGACCTTGCGCTTCTTGGCCACTCACCTCACCGCCTTTCTCCGTTCACAGGCGACCGCGAACTCGTGCACGGTCGCCTTGTCGATGGTCACGGGACCCCGAAAGGCGCGCGCGAAGGCGCGTCGCTCGAGGGCCGCCTCGAGGCAGCTCTGCGCGGGGCACACGTAGGCGCCCCTGCCGGGCGCCTCAGGCCCGGCGAGCGTGAGCTGCCCGTCACGCAGGGCGAATCGTATCAGGTCGCCCTGCGGCCTGCGTCGGCGGCAGCCGACGCAGGTGCGCTCCGGCGCACCCACAGGGTCACGCCTCCGGCTCCGCGCCGTCGCCGCCGGGCGTCTCGCCGGCCTCGCCCGCAGCCTCCGCCTCGGGCCCCGGTGCGGCGTCGGCCGCCGGAGTCTCGGCCTCGTCGCCCTCGGGCTCGACGTAGTCGGCGTGGATGCTGCAGTAGCGCGACCCGGCCACCGCCTGGTTCGGACAACGCTTGCCGGTCGCGGTGACCGCCATACACTGCCCTGCCACGCCCTCCTCCTCGGCGAAGTCCATGTCGGCCTCGGCCTCAGCCTGCTGCTGCTGGCTGCGGATGTCGATGCGCCAGCCCGTGAGCTTGCTCGCAAGGCGCGCGTTCTGCCCGTCGCGGCCGATGGCCAGCGAGAGCTGGTCGTCGGGCACGATGATCGTCGCCGACTGGTCCTCGTCGTCGACCAGCACTTCGCGCACGCGCGCCGGCGACAGCGCCTTGGCGACGTAGCGCGCGGCGTCGTCGTGGTAGGGGATGATGTCGATGCGCTCGCCGCGCAGCTCGCTGACCACCATGCGCACGCGCGAGCCGCGCGGCCCGACGCAGGCGCCGACCGGGTCGACCCCGTCGGCGTGCGAGATGACCGCGATCTTGCAGCGCCCGGGCACGGGCTTGCCGTCGCGCCCGCGGTAGCCGGTCTCACGCGCCACCTGGCGGATCTCGACGAGCCCGTCGGCGATCTCGGGCACCTCGATCTCGAAGAGCCGGCGCACGAGCTGCTCGTTCTTGCGCGAGAGGATGACCTGGGGGCCCTTGGTCGAGTCCTCGACCTTGACGATCACGGCCTTGACGCGGGCGCCGTGCTCGTAGTGCTCGGTCTCGATCTGCTCGCTCTTGGGCAGCAGCGCCTCGACGCGCCCGAGCTCGACGAGCGTGTAGCGCGCGTCGCTCTGCTGCACGACCCCGGTGACGAGCTCGCCGACGCGGTCGACGTACTCCTCGAACATGAGGTCGCGCTCGGCGTCGCGGATGCGCTGCATGATGACCTGCTTCGCGGTCTGCGCGGCGATGCGGCCGAAGTCGTCGGGGGTCACGTCGATGCGCTCGACCTCGCTCATGTCGACACCCGAGAGGTCGAGGCCGATCTCCTCGCCCTCCTCGTCGTGCATCTTGAGCGCCTCGACGTCGACGTGCTCGGGGAAGATGAGCTGGTAGACCTTCATGTCGCCGGTGTCGCGATCGACCTCGGCTTTGGCGTGCTCGACCGCGTCGGGCGTCTTCTTGTAGGCGGAGAGCAGGGCGTCCTCGAGCGCCTCGAGCAGGGCGTCGAAGGCGATCCCCTTCTCCTTCTCGATCTGGTGCAGCGCCTCGATGATCTCTCTGCTCACAACGGCCTCCGGTTCACCTGTCGAACGCGTACACCACGTGGGCGCGCGCGATATCGCTCATCTCGAGCCTTACCTCGCCACCGCCGTCTGTCAGCTCGACGGTGACACTCGTCTCGTCGGCCCCGACGAGCCGCCCGCGGAAGTGGCGGCGACCGCCGGCCGGCGCCGCCGTACGCACGGCGACCTCCTGGCCCACGGCGGCGGCGAAGTGGGCCGGCTTGCGCAGCGGGCGGTCCAGCCCCGGCGACGAGACCTCGAGAGCGAACTCGTCGCGCAGCTCGTCGAGCGCCCCGGACACCGCCGCGCAGAGGTCGAGATCGACGCCGCCGGGCCGGTCGATGTACACCACCAGCCGCTCACCCTTGAGCTCGAGATCGACGACCTCGACCTCGGCGAAGGGCTCGGCCAGCGCCGCCTCGACGGCGGCCTCGAGCTCCTGCCTGCTGCGCCGCATGTCCCGCTCCCTACAAAAACAAAAGCCGGTTGCTGCGCACCGACTTTCACAGATCTCTCCGCGCGTGTTGCCTGACCAAGCCAGTATAGCACCGCCCGGCGCCGCCTCACAACGCCGGGAGCCCTCAATGAGCGGGGGGATCCTGCCGATATCCCCGGTTGAGTCGACGCGGCGCCGCCGCGTCACGGCGCGCGTCAGAGAGGCGTGATCCGAGCATGGGCGAGTACACCACGTTCGAGTGCAGGGCCTGCGGCTACAAGGCCGAACGGGTGCGTTGGGGGGTCAGCGTCAACGACCCTCGCCAGCGCTGCATGCCCGCCTACTGCGTCGAGTGCGGGACGATCCGCGAGGTCGACCTCACCGGCGCCGACCTCATGGTCGACGAGTTCGACTGCCCCGACTGCGGCAGCCAGCTCTTCTTCCTCGAGAAGGCCGCTTCGTACACCTGCCCGAAGTGCAAGGCGCACGACATGCGCCTGATCCAGGGCGACTACTGGTGAGAGCGGCGGGCGCGCCGCGCCCGCCCGGACGTGTCATCGGCGCCACGCCCCGCCGGGGCGGGCGCTCGCGCGCCGCTACTCGCTGATGACCACCGGGCTGCCGGCGGGCACCAGCCGCCCGACCTCACTGACGTCGCGATTGCGCATGCGCACGCAGCCGTGGCTCACCGCCTGCCCCATGAGCTCGGGCTGGTTCGTGCCGTGGATCGCCACCGGGCCGCCGTTGGGCCAGTCGGCGAGGTCGGGCTGGAAGGCGCTGATGCCGAGCGCCAGCACCCCGTAGACGCCGCCCGGGTCGGCGGGCTTCAGCTTCTGGTTGACGAAGTAGAAGCCGGTCGGCGTCGGCAAGGCCGGTTTGCCGACCGCGACCGTGTACTCGCCGCGCAACTCGCCGCGGCGGTAGACGCGGAGGAGGCGCTCGGAGAGGTCGATCTCGATCTTCGACGCGGTCGTGTAGAAGGCGAGCTGGCCCTCCTTGACCCAGCCCCGGCTGCCGTTGGGCCGCACCGAGAGCCACACGCGGTGCCAGGTGACCCCGTCGACCGTGCGCACCGTGTCGACCAGCACGACCGTCGGGTAGTCGTGGTAGTTGCGCTTCTCGAGGCGCACCTTGACCGCCGCCTCGTCGGAGGGCCTCGTACGCACGACGACCTCGCCCACGGCCTTGCCGACCAGCCAGGTCTCGTACTGGGGCTCGGCGGGCGGCGCCTCGCTCGCCGTCGGGCCGGGCGTCGGCACGACGACCGGCGCCGGAGACTGCACGGCGCCGCTCCCCTCCGCCCGGGCGCGCACGACCGACCAGCCGCCGGCGGCGAGAGCGACGAGGGCGGCGACCGCCGCCAGGCTGAGGACGAGATCGCGGGAACGTGACGACATGCGTCTCCTAGGGTAGTCGAAGGCGGACTGTGTGTACACAGGATGCCCGCTCGCGGCGGCGTACACTACCTGCGGAGCGTCCAACCCCGAAAGGAGCGCGCGTGACCCTCATCGTCATCATCGTCCTCGTCGTGATCGCGGTCGTCGTGCTGGCCCTGGTCGCGATCTACAACAGCCTCGTCAAGCGGCGCAACCAGGTCGACAACTCGTGGAGCCAGATCGACGTGCAGCTGCGGCGCCGGCACGACCTCATCCCCAATCTGGTCGAGGCCGTCAAGGACTATATGGAGTTCGAGCAGGAGACGCTGACCAGGGTCACCGAGGCGCGCAACATGGCGGTGGCCGCCGAGCAGCGCGGCCCCGAGGCCCAGGCCCAGGCCGAGAACATGCTGAGCGACGCGCTGAAGTCGCTCTTCGCCGTCGCCGAGAACTACCCCGACCTCAAGGCCAACCAGAACGTGATGAGCCTCCAGGAGGAGCTCACCGCGACCGAGAACAAGATCTCCTTCGCGCGGCAGTTCTACAACGACAGCGTGCTGACGTACAACAACAAGATCCAGACCGTGCCGTCGAACCTCGTCGCCGGGCTCTTCAACTTCACCGCGCGCCAGTACTTCGAGGCGCCGGAGGCCGCTCGCGAAGTGCCCAAGGTGGACCTGCGGTGACCGGCCGCCGCTCGCGAGGCCGTGCCCGCGGCTCGGCTGACGCGCATCGGCATCGGGGCGAGCGCTAGAGGGTCATGTACGAGCAGATCGCCCGCAACCGGCGCGCCTCGTGGCTCCTCATGGGGATCATCGTGGCGCTCTTCGCCCTCATCGGTTACGTGTTCGGCCTGGCCTGGACCGGCGAGCAGGCCGGCGGCCTCGGCCTGCTCGGCGTCTTCGGTGTCGTCGCCATCGCCTGGAGCCTCGTCGGCTACTACACCGGCGACAAGATGGTCCTCGCCGTCAGCAGCGCCCGCCTCGTGACCCACGCCGACGAGCCCCGCCTCTACAACGTGGTCGAGGAGATGACGATCGCCGCCGGCCTCGCGCAGCCGCCGGCGGTGTACGTCATCGAGGACGAGGCGCTCAACGCCTTCGCCACCGGGCGCGACCCCGCCCACTCGGCGGTGGCCGTGACGCGCGGCCTCCTCGAGCGCCTGGACCGCGAGCAGCTCCAGGGCGTCGTCGCCCACGAGATCTCCCACATCCGCAACTACGACATCCGCTTCGCCACGCTGGTCGGGATCCTCGTCGGCATCATCGCCCTCGTCGCCGACTTCTTCCTGCGCTCGACCTTCTTCGGCATGGGGCGCCGGCGCGGCGGCGACTCGAGCGGCGGCGGGTTGATGATGATCGTCGCGCTCCTGCTCGCGATTCTCGCGCCGCTGGCCGCCGCCGCCGTGCAGTTCGCCATCTCGCGGCGTCGCGAGTACCTGGCCGACGCCTCGGGGGTCGAGCTGACGCGCAACCCTCTCGGGCTCGCCCGCGCCCTGCACGAGATCGCCGGCGACACGGGCCGGCTCGAGAGCGCCAACCGCGCGACCGCCCACCTCTACATCGCCAACCCTTTGCGCCGGCAGCACACCGGCGCCCTCTTCGCCACACACCCGCCGGTGGACGAGCGCATCGCCGTGCTGCTCAAGATGGCCCATGTGGGGCCGGAGGCGCTGGGAGCGCCGCCGGGCGGCAGCGGCGCCCCCACGCCCGACGCAGTCTGACTGCGGCCTGGGCCCCGCTCCGGGCCCCACTCTCCGACGGCCGACCGCCGCCGCTCGAGCGCGTCGCGCCCGCCGCGTCAGTCGAGCTCGTCGAGGGCGGCGCGGTAGACGTCGCTCTGGGGCCGCAGGGCGTGCGCCAGGCGCAGCTGCCCCTGCCCCTCCTCCCTGCGCCCGAGGTGCAGCAGGCAACGGCCGAGGGCGTAGCGCGCGTAGTCGCTGTCGGGGGCGTCGCCCGCGACGGCGGCGAAGTGCTGTGCCGCCGCGTCGTAGCGCCCGAGGGCGTACTCCGCGCGGCCGAGGGCCTCACGGATCGAGTTGCGCCCGGGTTCGAGGCGCAGGGCCTGCCCGAGCAGCATCGCCGCCTGGGCGGGGTGACGCTCGCGCAGGAGGGCGACCCCGCGACGGAAGAGGCTGTACGCCTCACTCTCGGCGTCGAAGGAAGGGGTGCGCCGCGGCGCGGGGTCCATCGGCGACGGCCTCAGAGGCCGAGGTCGGCGGAGATGCCCTGCATCGCCGTGAGGCCGAGCTCGAGGAACTCGTCGAGCTCGAGACCGAGCTCGCCGCAGCGGGCGATCGACTCACGGTCGACGCCGCGGGCGAAGGCCCCTTCGCGGTAACGCTTGCGCACCGACTTCGGCTTGACCTCGGCGAGGCGCTTGTCGGGGCGGATCAGCGCCGCCGCGGTGACGAGCCCGCTGAGTTGGTCGGCGGCGATGAGGCCCACGTCGAGCGTCGACTCGGCGGCGACCCCGGTAGCCGGGTTGTGCGCCTCCACGGCGTGCGCCGCGGCCTCGGGCAGGCCGGCTGCGCGCAGCGCCTCGGCGGCCTGCGAGCCGTGCTTGGTGAAGTCGCCCTCCGTACCCTCGACGTCGAGATCGTGCCCGAGGCCGGCGAGGCCCCAAAGGTCGGGGTCTTCGCCGAGGCGCGAGGCGAGGGCGCGCATGATCGCCTCGGTGGCGAGCATGTGGCGGCGCGTGTTCTCGTTGGCGACACGCGCCTCGACGAGGGCGAGGACGGCGTCGCGCGACGGTGCACTCATGGCAGGGCCTCCTCGACCGCGTCGAGCACGGCCGCGGCGCAGGCGCGCTTGTCGCGCCGCGACACGTGGATCTCGCGGTCGCCCGTGAGGATCGTGATCTCGTTCTCGTCGGCGCCGATGCCGACGCCTTCGGCGAGCACGTCGTTGAAGACCAGCAGGTCGACGCCCTTGGCCGCCTTCTTCTCGCGCGCCCGGTCGATCCGCGGGCCGGCCTCGGCGGCGAAGGCGACGCGCAAGAGCCCCGGCCGGGCCGCGGCCGCCAGCACGTCGACCGTGCGCTCGAGCTCGAGGCCGAGCGTCTCGCGCTGGCCGCGCTCGATCTTGCCGGGCTCGGCCTCACGCGGCCTGAAATCGGCGACGGCGGCCGCCATCACGAGCACGTCGGCGGCCGCGGTCGACTCGCGTACGGCCGCGGCCATCTCCTCGGCGGACTCGACCGGCACCGTGGTGTACGGGGCACCCTCGACCGCGTGGGTCGCCACCAGCGTCACCTCGGCGCCGCGCAGGTAGGCCTCGTCGGCCAGGGCGCGGCCCATCTTGCCGCTCGAGCGGTTGCCGACGTAGCGCACGGCGTCGATGCGTTCGCGCGTGCCGCCGGCCGTGACCACGACGCGCCGGCCGCACAATGGCCCCTCGGCCGCGACGGCGAAGGCTCGACGGACGGCGGCGAGGATCGCCTCGGGCTCGGCCATGCGCCCGAGACCCTCCTCGCCGCAGGCGAGCTCGCCGCGCCCGGTCGGCAGCACCTCGACGCCGCGCCCGGCGAGGCGGCGCAGGTTCTCCTGCGTCGCTGGGTGCTCGTACATCGCCCAGTTCATCGTCGGCGCGACGATGACGGGGCCGCGAAAGGCCAGGTAGACGGCGGTGAGCAGGTTGTCGGCGATACCGGCCGCCATCTTGGCGAGCGTGTTCGCCGTGGCCGGCGCTACGACCATGACGTCGGCCTCGCGGGCGGCGTCGATGTGCTCGAACCAGCCGCCCGTCGACTGCCAGGCGCTCTCGTCGTCGAGGACCGGCCCGCGCGAGACGGCGGCGAAGGTGAGCGGCGTCACGAAGCGCCGCGCCGCGGCGGTCGTGACGACGGTCGCCGCGAAGCCCTCGCGCGCGAGCCCGCGCACGAGCTCGACCGCCTTGTAGATGGCGATGCCCCCCGTGACGCCGACCAGCACCCGCCGGTCGGAGCCCGGGGCGCCGCCCTGCGCGCCCGCCCCGGTCACGGCAGCGTCACTCGACGGCGGTCGACTCGAGCAGGCCGTCGGCGATCTCTTCGAGCGAGATGGTGAGGAGGTTGGTGCTCCGCGTCGAGATGAGCGGCGGCGTGAGCGTCTCCTGCTCGCCCATGAGACCTTCACCGAGGCTGTGGTAGTAGGAGTTGATCTGGCGCGCACGCTTGGCGGCGATCATCACGAGTGCGTAGCGCGACCCGCCTGCGTGCGGGAGGAGCTCGTCGATGCGTGGCTTGTCCACCCGCTGTCCTTTCTCCGTGCTTCTATGATGGCGGCCACCTCGGCGGCCGCCCGGTCGGCGTCGTCATTGACGACGATATGGTCGAACTCGTCGGCCGCCGCGACCTCGCCCTCGGCGATGTGCAACCGCCGGGCGATGGCGGCGTCGCCCTCGGTGCCGCGGCCCTTCAGCCGCTCGGCCAGCTCGGCCAGCGACGGCGGCGCGATGAACACCGAGATCGCGCCCGGCAGAGCCGCGCGCACCGCGCGGGCCCCCTGCAGCTCGATCTCGAGGACGACGTCGTCTCCGGCGGCGAGCCGCGCCTCGACGTCGTCACGCAAGGTGCCGTACCGGTGACCACTGTACTGTACCCACTCCAGGAAGCGACCCTCGCGCACGCAGCCGTCGAAGTCGTCTTCGCTCAGGAAGCGGTACTCCCTGCCGTCGACCTCACCGGGCCGCGGCGGCCGTGTGGTCGCCGACACCGAGCACTCCAGATGCGAGACACGCTCGCGGACGCGGGCGAGGACGGTGCCCTTCCCGGCGCCGGACGGCCCCGAGATGACGAAGACCAGGGGGATGGCTCACCGCCCGAAGAAGGCGAGCAGCTCGCCGCGCTGCCGGCCGGAGAGACCCCCGACCGTCTTGCTCGGGCTGATGCGGCACTGCTCCATGATGCGCGCGGACTTGACCTTGCCGCACTTGGGGACCGCCATGAGGACGTCGAGCACCTTGGCGGTCATCAGGTACTCGGGCGGTGCGGCGAGGACGTCGGCGATCGCGACCTTGCCGTGTTTGAGGTCGGACTTGAGCGCGGCGCGGCGCGATCGGATGTCGTTGGCGCGCGCGAGCGCGTCCATGCGCTGGCTCAGTGAACGGGCGGGGGCGCTGCTCGATGACTTCGCAGAGGTGGGCACGGACGGCAGTATATGGAAGAGGGGCGTCGAGTTCAACTGCCGGTCTGCCCGACAAACGCCGCCCTTTGCGGGAGTTTTCGCGGTGCTGCGGCTCAGGCCCCGGCGAGAGCGACGCCGCGAGCCTCGTTCGCACCGCCGAAGCCCCGTACGGCCAGCTCGCGGCGGAGCTCGTCGAGGATGCGCCGGGGCGCCTCGACGCCCCTGAAGTTCGCCGCCCCGACGGCCACCGCGGTGGCCCCGCAGGCGATGAATTCGAGGGCGTCCAGGCCGCAGACGACGCCGCCCATCCCGACCAGCGGCACGGCCGGGAAGGCGGCCGCCACCTCGGCGACCATGCGCAGGGCGATGGGCTTGATGGCCGGGCCGCAGAGGCCGCCCGTCCGGTTGCCGAGGAACGGTCGCAGGCTCTTCGGCTCGAGCACCAGCGCCTTGAAGGTGTTGACGAGGGCGAGCCCGGTCGAGCCGGCCCCGAGGGCGGCCGCGGCGACCGGGAGCACGTCGGTGACGTTCGGCGTGAGCTTCGTGAAGACGGGGCGCCCGGTCTCGGCGCGCACGGCGGCGACCACCTCGGCGGTCGCCGCCGGCTCGGCGCCGATCAGCCGACCACCCGACAGGTTGGGGCAGGAGACGTTGAGCTCGTAGCCGCCCACGGCCGGCCGTGCCCCGGCGCGGCCGGCCGCCCACGCCTCGACGGCCCGGACGACGGCGGCGTAGTGCTCCGGCGCGTTGCCGCCGACGCTGACGATCATCGGCTGCCGCAACGCCCCGAGCTCGGAGAGCGACCCGAGCCACGCCTCGACACCCGGGTTGGCGAGGCCGATCGCGTTGATCATGCCCGCGGCCGTCTCGGTGACCCGCGGCGGCGGGTTGCCGGCGCGCGGCTCCACGGTGACCGTCTTGGGCACGTAGGCCGCGTACGGGAAGGCGGCGAAGAAGTCGCCCCGCGACCGGCGCGCGTACTCGACGGCGTCGAAGGTGCCCGAGGCGTCTACCAAGGGGTGCTCGAGCTCGAGCGGCCCCAGCCTCACGCCCAGGTCGACCTCCGCCTCGGGAACGGCCGGCAAGGCCGGGCGCTCCGCGGGGTCGGGCGCCGGGACCGGGCGCGCCCCGGGCGCGGCGGCACTCACGGCGCCACCACCGTGTCGAGGGCGAAGACGGGACCCTCGCTGCAGACGCGCAGGTAGCCCTCGGTGGTCGCGACCACGCAGCCGTGGCAGGAACCCGTGCCGCAGGCCATGTGTGCCTCGAGGGAGGCGTAACCACCGAGGCGGGCCTCGTGCGCCCAGCGCTGCACGGCGGCGACCATCGCCAGGGGTCCGCACGTATACACGACCGTGTTGGGCGCGGCGTCGACGCCCGCCAGCAGGTCGACGACGGTGCCCGGGCGACCCACGCTGCCGTCCTCGGTCGCCAGCCACAGGCGCTCGATGTCGAAGGCGGCTGCAGCCCGCGCCTGACGCAGGTCCCTGAAGCCGAAGGCGGCGGTGACGAGCGCGCCGCGTCGCCGCAGCTCGTCGGCGAGGTACTGCAGCGGCGCGCAGCCGATACCGCCGCCGACGAGCAGCCCCGAGGTCACACCCTCGACCGGGAACGGCGTGCCCAGCGGGCCGGCGAGCTCCAGGGTCTCCCCCACCGCGACCCTCGCCAGCTCGCGCGAGCCCGGGCCGCGGTCCTCGACGAGCAGGCCCACGCGGTCGTCGCGCACGGTGAACAGCGAGAGCGGGCGGCGCAGGAAGAAGCCCGGCGCCGGCACCGTGACCATCACGAACTGCCCCGGCGCCGCCGCGGCGGCGATAGCCGGCGCCACGACTTCGACGGCGGCGAAGGCCCCGAACGGGTGCGCCGCGACCACGCGGCAGGCGACCGTCTCGGCCCAGTGCTCGCCGTGCCCCTCGTGTGCGCTGTCGCCTGCCGTCATCGCGTCACGCCGTCCCGTGGAGGTCCTGGAGGCAGCGCACGGCGACCCGCGGGCGCCGTGCGGCCTCGATCGCCGAGACCGCCGCCGAGGCGCCGGCCAGCGTCGTGATGCAGGGCACCCCGCGCTGCACGGCCGTCGTGCGGATCTCGTAGCCGTCGCTGCGCGCCCCGCGCCCGTACGGCGTGTTCACGACCAGGTCGACAGCCCCGCTCTGGATCAGCCCGACCACGTGCGGCTCGCCATCCTGTACCTTGTTGACCTCGGTGGCCGGCACGCCGAGGCTCTGCAGCGCGCGCGCCGTACCGCGCGTGGCGAGGATCGCGAAACCAAGCGCGTGCAGCCGCTGGCCGAGGATCGTCGCCGCCGACTTGTCGCTGTCGCAGACCGACAGGAACACGGCGCCCTCGAGCGGCAGCGGGGCGCCGGCGGCGCTGTGCGCCTTCGCGAGCGCCGCCGGGAAGGCCTCGGCGATGCCCATGACTTCGCCGGTCGACTTCATCTCGGGGCCGAGACGGCTGTCGGTGCCAGGGAAGCGCGCGAAGGGGAGCACGACCTCCTTCACGCTCACGTGCTCGGGCACCGCGCGCGCCGGGAGGTCCATGTCGGCCAGCCGGCGGCCGAGCGCGACCTCGGTCGCGACCTTGGCCAGCGACACCCCAGTCGCCTTGCTCACGAAGGGCACCGTGCGCGAGGCCCGGGGGTTCACCTCGAGCACGTAGAGCTGGTAGTTCTGGTAGGCGAACTGCACGTTGATGAGCCCCTTGACGCCGAGGGCGAGGGCGAGCTGCGTCGTCTGGCGGCGCACCTTCTCGAGGGTGCCCTCGCCGAGGCTGATCGAGGGGATCACGCAGGCCGAGTCGCCGGAGTGCACCCCGGCCTCCTCGACGTGCTGCATGACGGCGCCGACGTAGACCGTCTCGCCGTCGGCGACCGCATCGACGTCGACCTCGATCGCGTCCTCGAGGAAGCGGTCGATGAGCACCGGGCGACCCGGGCTCACGGCGACGGCCGTGGCCATGTACTCCTCGAGCTCGGCGGCCGAGTAGACGATCTCCATGGCGCGGCCGCCGAGCACGTACGAGGGGCGTACGAGCAGCGGGTAGCCGATCCTGTCGCCCACGGCGCGCGCCTCGGCCGCCGTGCCCGCCAGGCCGTACGGCGGACACTGGATGCCGAGCTCCTCGAGCAGCGCGCCGAACCGGCCCCTGTCCTCGGCCAGGTCGATCGAGGCCTGTGGCGTACCGAGGATCGGGATGCCCGCGCCGTCCAGCGCGGCGGCGATCTTGAGCGGCGTCTGGCCGCCGAACTGCACGATCACGCCCTCGGGCGACTCGTTGCGGCAGACGTTGGCGACGTCTTCGAAGGTCAACGGCTCGAAGTAGAGACGGTCGGAGACATCGTAGTCGGTCGAGACCGTCTCGGGGTTGCAGTTGACCATGACCGCCTCGTAGCCCAGCCGGCGCGCCGTCAGCGCGGCGTGCACGCAGCAGTAGTCGAACTCGATGCCCTGGCCGATGCGGTTCGGCCCCGAGCCCAGGATCACCACTCGGGGCCTCTCCCCCGGCTCGGCCTCGTTCTCCTGCTCGTAGGTCGAGTAGAAGTAGGGCGTCTCGGCGGCGAACTCGGCGGCGCAGGTGTCGACCGCCTTGTAGACCGGCGTGACCCCCCACTCGAGGCGCAGGGCGCGGACCTCGCGCTCGGTGCGCCCGCAGAGCTCGCCGAGGCGGGCGTCGGAGAAGCCGTAGCGCTTCATACGGCGCAGGCGCTCGGGCGTGAGGGTGCCGGCATCGCGCACCTCGCGCTCGAGCCCGGTGATGTCGCGCAGCTCGCTGAGGAAGAAGGGCGAGACCCCGGTCAGGTCGGCGAGCTGCGCGACCCCGACACCCTGCCTGAAGGCGTGCAGCAGCAGGTCGTAGCGCGCGCAACTCGGCACCGCCAGGGCCTTGAGCGTCTCCTGCGCCGTCGTCGGCAACTCGACCGCGGCGTCGAGCTCGCGCGAGCGCAGGGCCTTGAGGAAGGCCTCCTTGAAGGTCCTCCCGATGGCCATCGCCTCGCCGACGCTCTTCATATGGGTCGTGAGCTCGGGGTCGGCCATGGGGAACTTCTCGAACGCCCAGCGCGGCACCTTGACGACGACGTAGTCGAGCGTCGGCTCGAAGCAGGCCGGCGTCTTCTTGGTGATGTCGTTGTCGATCTCGTCGAGGGTGTAGCCGACGGCGAGCTTGGCGGCGATCTTGGCGATCGGGAACCCGGTCGCTTTGGAGGCCAGGGCCGAGCTGCGCGAGACTCGCGGGTTCATCTCGATGACGACGACCTCGCCGGTGCCCGGGTGGACGGCGAACTGCACGTTGGAGCCCCCGGTGTCGACCCCGATCGCGCGCACCACGGCCATCGCGGCGTCGCGCAGCTCCTGGTACTGGGGGTCGGTGAGGGTGAGCGCCGGCGCCACGGTGACGCTGTCGCCGGTGTGTACACCCATGGGGTCGATGTTCTCGATCGAGCAGATGACGACGACGTTGTCGGCGGTGTCGCGCATCACCTCGAGCTCGAACTCCTGCCAGCCGAGCACCGACTCCTCGAGCAGCACCTGGGTGATCGGGCTGCGCCGCAAGCCGCCGGCGACGATGTCGCGCAGGCTCTCGAGGTCGTGGGCGACGCCGCCGCCGATGCCGCCCAGCGTGAACGCAGGGCGCACGACGAGCGGGAGGCCGAGCTCGGCGGCGGCCAGCTCGGCCTCCTCGAGCGTGTGCGCCAGGGCACTGCGGGGCACGCGCAGGCCGATCGACTCCATCGTGGCGCGGAACTCGGCGCGGTCCTCGGCGCGGCGGATCGCGGCCGCGTCGGCGCCGATCATCTCGACGCTCCAGAGGTCGAGCACGCCGGCCTCGACGAGCTCGATGCTGAGGTTGAGCGCGGTCTGGCCGCCGAGCGTCGGCAGCAGGGCGTCGGGCCGCTCGATCTCGATGATCCGCGTCAGCGTGGGCAGGTCGAGCGGCTCGACGTAGGTGCGCGTCGCGAAGTCGGGGTCGGTCATGATCGTCGCCGGGTTCGAGTTGACGAGCACGACCTCGAACCCGTCCTCGAGGAGGACGCGGCAGGCCTGCGTGCCCGAGTAGTCGAACTCGCAGGCCTGCCCGATGACGATCGGCCCCGAGCCGATGATGAGGATCTTCTTGAGGTCGTCGCGGCGCGGCATCAGGCGCCCCTCTCCGCGGCGAAGCGCTCCATCTCGGCGACGAAGCGCGCGAAGAGGTGGAGTGAGTCGTGCGGCCCCGGCGTCGACTCGGGGTGGTACTGCACCGAAGACGCGTACAGCTCGGGCGCCGCCAGCCCCTCGACCGTGCCGTCGTTGAGGTTGAGGTGCGTGATGCGCGCAGCCGGGTGCGCGGTGTCGCTCTCGCGTACGGCAAAGCCATGGTTCTGGGTCGTGATCGCGATCGTCACGTCGCGCAGGTCCTTCACCGGGTGATTCGCGCCACGGTGCCCGAACTTGAGCTTGTAGGTCGTCATGCCCAGGGCGAGGGCGAGCAGCTGGTGGCCGAGGCAGATGCCGAAGACCGGCACCTTGCCGAGCAAGCGACCGACCGCCTTGACGGCGTACTCGACGGCGGCCGGGTCGCCCGGTCCGTTGGAGAGGAAGACGCCGTCGGGGTGCAACTTCATGACCTCGCGGGCGCTGGTCGCCGCCGGCACCACGGTGAGGCGTAGGCCCTCGGCGGCGAGCAGGCGCAGCATCGAGCGCTTGACGCCGAAGTCGTAGACGACGACGTGACGGGGCGGCGCCGTACCCGCCTCCGGCGGCGGCGCCTCGCCCGCCTCGGTCCCGCCCGCTGCCTGCGTCTCGGCGTCCAGCGAGACGCGCTCCACGGCGTCCGCCTCCAGCGAGACGCCGTCCGCTGCCTCCGCCCCGTCCGCCGCCGAGCCTTCTCCATCGGCCGGCGTCAGACCTGTGTCGGCGGTGCCCGCAGTCGGCTGCAGCACGCCGTCGCCGTGCGGCGCGATCTCGTAGGCCGCATCGGTCGTGACCGCGCGTGCGAGGTCGAGGCCGGCCATCAGCGGCAGCCGCTGCGCGCGGCGGCGCAGGTCGCGCACGTCGTTGTTCTCGGTCGAGACGACGGCACGCAGCGCGCCCTGCTCGCGGATGTGGCGGGTCAGGGCGCGCGTGTCGACCTCGCTCACGGCGAGCACCCCGTGCTCGTTGAGCCACTCGAGCCAGGTCGCCGAGGAGGCGCGGTTGAAGCGGTAGTTCGTGAGCTCGCGCGCCAGCACGGCGCGCGGGTACGCCGACCCCGATTCGTCACGCGCGGGGTCGGCGCCGTAGTTGCCGTTCATGGGGAACGTGTAGGTGACGATCTGCCCCGCATACGACGGGTCGGTCGCCACCTCCTGGTACCCGGTCATGCTCGTCGTGAAGACGAGCTCGCCGCCGACGGTACCGCTCCCGGCGAGCGCCTCGCCGCTGAAGCAGACGCCGTCTTCGAGGACGACGAGGGCGCGCTCAGGCATCGGCCTCCCATGCCAATCGGCCGGCGGCCACGGTGAGCCGCACCCTCCCGGTCAGCTTCCGGCCGAGCCAGGCTGAGTTGCTCGAGCGCGACTGGAAGCCGTCGCGCGCGACGGTCCAGACCGCTTCGGGGTCGACGACGCAGAGGTCGGCGCGCGCGCCGGCGCGCACCGCCGGCGGCGCGATGCCGGCGATCGCCGCCGGCCCGGCGCTCATGCGCGCCACCAGGGTGCCCAGAGGCAGGGCCCGCTTCTTGACCAGGCCGGTGTAGAGCGCGGCGAAGGCGGTCTCGAGCCCGGTCGTGCCGAAGGGCGCCTCCTCGAACGGCACGTCCTTCTCCTCGGGGGCGTGCGGCGCGTGATCGGTCGCGACGCAGTCGACGAGGCCGCTCTTCAGCGCCTTGACGAGCGCGGCGCGGTCGCTCTCCTCGCGCAGCGGCGGGTTCATCTTGAGCGTGCTCTCGAGAGAGGCGACCTCGTCGTCGGTCATGGTGAGGTGGTGTGGCGTGGCCTCGGCCGTGACGCGCACGCCGGCCTTCTTCGCCCGCTCGAGGTGCTCGAGCGAGGCGGCCGCGCTCAGGTGGCAGAGGTGCACGCGGCCGTCCTCGTACGCCGCCACCTCCAGCACACGCTGCACGTCGATGCTCTCGGCGATCGACGGCATGCCCCCGAGGCCGAGACGCGCCGAGACGGCGCCCTCGTGCATGTGGCCGTCGCGCACCAGCGAGGCGTCCTCGGCGTGCACGGCCACGAACCGGTCGGTGAGCTTGACGTACTGCAGCGCACGGCGCACGAGCTGGGCGGTCGCCAGGGGCTGCCCGTCGTCGCTGAAGCCGACGGCGCCAACCTCGGCGAGCTCGGCCATCTCGGTGAGCTGCTCGCCGGCGAGGCCGCGGCTCACGGCGGCGAAGAACCCGGCCGGCACGACCGCCTCGCGCCTCGCGCGATCGACGAGGCCTGAGAGCAGCGCCGCCGTGTCGACCACGGGGTCGGTGTTGGCCATGCCGAAGACGGCGACGTAGCCGCCGGCCGCGGCGGCGCGGGTGCCGGTGTCGAGGTCCTCCTCGTCTTCGCGCCCGGGCGTGCGCAGGTGAGTGTGCAGGTCGACGAAGCCGGGCAGCACGAGCAGCCCGCGGGCATCGACCTCGCGCACGCCGCCCGGCGCCTCGAGGCTGGTGCCGAGCTCGGCGACCTTGCCCTTGCGGATCAGGACGTCCTGGACCTCGTCGATGCCCTCACCGGGGTCGACGACGCGACCTCCCTTGAGCAGGAGGTCGAGCGCCGGCCCCGGCCGGCTCCACGTGCGCTCCATCAGAGCACCTCCCCGCCGCTCGAGACGTCGCTGTAGCCGACGATGGTGCGGTAGAGGATCGCCATGCGCACCGCGAGGCCGCTGAAGACCTGGTGAGCGATGAGGTTCTCTTCGTCGTCGGCGATGTCGGCGCCGATCTCGACGCCGCGGTTGATGGGGCCGGGGTGCATGACCCGCTGGTGAGGGTGCAGGCGCGCCGTGGTGATGCCGAACAGCCGGCTGTACTCGCGCAGCGAGGACAAGAAGTTCGCCCCGGCCTTGATGCGCTCCTGCTGGATGCGCAGGAGGTAGATGACGTCGGCCTCCTTGAGCCGGCCGAGGTCGTACTCGACGCCGACCCCCATCTCCCCGATGCCGCGCGGCATCATCGTCGGCGGGCCGGCCAGGGTCACGTCCATGCCGAGCATCTGGAAGCCCATGATGTCGCTGCGGGCGACGCGGCTGTGGAGGATGTCGCCGACGATCCAGATCTTCATGCCGGAGAGATCGCGGCCGAAGGTCTGACGGAGGCTGAAGAGGTCGAGCAGGCACTGCGTCGGGTGCTGGTGCTTGCCGTCACCGGCATTGATGACGCTGGCGTCGGTGTTCGCCGAGAGCACCTGGCAGGCGCCGGCCGAGGGGTGCCGCATGACGATGATGTCGGGCCCGTAGGCCGACAGGGTGATGGCCGTGTCCTTGAGCGACTCGCCCTTCTCGACGGCAGAGCCCGAGGCTTTGAGGGCGAGGGTGTCGGCCGAGAGCCGCTTGGCGGCCAGGTCGAAGCTCGACGAGGTGCGGGTCGAGGCCTCCCAGAAGAGGTTGACGATGGTGCGTCCTCGCAGCGTCGGCACCTTCTTGATGTCGCGTTCGAGCACGGGCAGGAAGCTCTCGGCCGTGTCGAGCAGGAGCTCGACCTGCTCGCGCGAGAGGTCCTCCATGGAGATGAGGTCGCGCTTCGCCACGGTCAGGCCTCCTTCCCGGCCCGGACGAGGACGACCTCGTCGACCCCGTCGGGCTCCTCGAGCCGCACCCAGATGCGCTCGCGCGGCGCGGTGGGCAGGTTCTTGCCGACGTAGTCGGGCCGGATCGGGAGCTCGCGATGACCGCGGTCGACGAGGACCGCGAGCTGCACGCGCGCCGGCCGCCCGAAGTCGAAGAGGGCCTCGATCGCGGCGCGGATCGTGCGCCCGGTGTAGAGGACGTCGTCGACGAGGATCACGGTGGCGCCGTCGATCTCGAAGGGCAGGTTGGTGTCCTTCACCTCGGGTTGCGGCGTGCGCGGGATGACCCCGACCACGCCGCGCGCGGCGACGTCGTCGCGGTAGAACGAGATGTCGAGGTTGCCCAGGGGCAACTCTCGCCCCCCCACCTCGCAGAGCAGGCGGTGGATGCGCTCGCCGAGGAAGGCGCCCCTCGTGTGGATGCCCACGACGGCGAGCCGGCTCTCCTTGGGGTTCTTCTCGAGGATCTCGTGCGAGATGCGTGTGATCGTGCGTCGCATCTGGTCGGCCGTGAGGACCACGGCCTCGGTCTCAGGTCTGGATCCGGGCATAAAAAAGGCCGCCGTCACCGTCGTCGCGGTACGGCAGCGTCATCACCCCCCTTTCGGTCTCTCGGGACACGGTTAAAGGCCGGGCGGAGTGTAGCAGCGGGCCCGCGGGGGCGCAAGAGCGCACAGTGCCTCACCCGGAATGTGCTCACGTGATTCGTTGCCTCAGGTAAGAGAGTCCTCGAGGGACGCCGAGCTCCGCGCCCGGAGGCGGGCGGCAGCGGTGGTCTTCACGCCCTCGGGTAGTGACCGGGTAGAATCACTTCTGCACACCGATTCGACGCACACTGCCGCCTGAGTCGCGGCACCATCGGTGCACGGACGGACATGGGGGGGCCATGACCACCACGGCAGGGACGGACCGCCAGAGCGGCACTCCGATCGAGCTCGCCGAGCGCTGGGGAGCCCACAACTACGCGCCGCTCCCGGTGGTGATCGAGCGCGCCGAGGGCGCCTACGTCTGGGACACGGACGGCAGGCGCTACGTGGACTTCCTCTCCTGCTACTCGGCGCTGAGCCACGGCCACCGCCACCCACGCCTCGTGGCCGCGATGAAGCGCCAGCTCGAGCTCGTCACGCTCACGTCGCGCGCCTTCCACAACGCCGAGATGGGCCCCTTCCTGCAGGAGCTCTGCGCGTACTGCGACATGGACATGGCACTGCCGATGAACACCGGCGCCGAGGCCGTCGAGACCGTGCTCAAAGCGGCCCGCAAGTGGGCCTACGAGGTCAAGGGCGTGCCGCGGCACGAGGCCGAGATCATCGTCTGCGCCGACAACTTCCACGGGCGCACGATCACCGCCGTCTCGCTCTCGACCGAGGAGCTCTACCGCGACGACTTCGGGCCCTTCACCCCTGGCTTCAGGATCGTCCCGTTCGGCGACGTCGCGGCGCTCGAAGCGGCGATCACGCCGCGCACCGCCGCCTTCCTCGTCGAGCCGCTGCAGGCCGAGAGCGGGGTGCGCCTCGCGCCCGAGGGCTTCCTGCGCGAGGCGCGCGCGGTCACCCGGGCCGCCGGTGTGCTGCTCGCCCTGGACGAGATCCAGACCGGGCTCGGGCGCACCGGCCGTCGCTTCTGCTGCCACCACGAGGGCGTCAAGCCCGACCTCTTCGCCATCGGCAAGTCGCTGGGCGGCGGCGTCTACCCGGTCAGCGCCGCCGTCGGCACGCGCGAGGTCCTCGGCCTCTTCACCCCCGGCGAGCACGGCTCGACCTTCGGCGGCAACCCGCTGGCCTGCGCGGTCGGCCGCGAGTCACTGCGGGTGCTCGAGGAGGAACACCTCGCCGAGCGCGCCGCGCGCCTCGGCGAGTGGCTGCTCGGGCGTCTGCGAGCCATCGACTGCCCTGAGGTCAAAGAGGTGCGCGGTATGGGCCTCCTGATCGGCGTCGAGCTGCGGCCGCAGGCCGGCGGCGCGCGTCGCTACTGCGAGGCCCTCATGGCCGAGGGGTTGTTGTGTAAGGAGACCCACGAGAACGTCATCCGCTTCGCCCCGCCGCTGGTGATCGGGCAGGAGACCCTCGAAGCCGCCATGGAGCGCGTGGAGAGCGTGCTCCGCCGGATGAAGCCCGTCTGAGGCCGGGCCGCGGCCGCCTGGGCGAGCCGCCGGGCGAAGGCGACGCAGCTTCTGCCGGCGATCGGGGCGGATCCGCGACGGGCGAAGGGGCCGCGCCGGCGATGCCGGCGCGGCCCCTTCGCCCTCACGCGCAGCTGTCGCCTCAGTCGCCGGCCGCCAGGAACGGGTAGCGCCAGTCGGTCGGCGGCACGAGCAACTCCTTCGTCGCCCGAGGGCTGACCCAGCGGATCAGGTTCCACTTCGAGCCGGCCTTGTCGTCGGTGCCCGAGGCGCGGGCGCCGCCGAAGGGCTGCTGCCCGACGACCGCGCCGGTCGGCTTGTCGTTCACGTAGAAGTTGCCGGCGGCATGACGCAGGCCGTCGGCGGCCTCGCGGATCGCCGCCCGATCCCGGGCGAAGACCGCGCCGGTGAGGCCGTACGGCGTCGAGGTGTCGACGAGGCGCAACGTGTCCTCCCAGGCGGCGTCCTCGTAGACGAACGCCGTCAGCACGGGGCCGAAGAGCTCCTCGCGCATGGTGCGGAAGGCCGGATCGGTGGTGACGATGATCGTCGGTCGCACGAAGTAGCCGACGCTGTCGTCGCACTCCCCGCCGACCAGGATCTCGCAGGAGGGGTCCGCCTTGGCGTCCTCGATTGCCTTGGCCTGCGTGGCGAAGCTCGTCGCGTCGATGACCGCGCCCATGAAGGTCGTGAAGTCGGTGACGTCCCCCATCGTGATGGTCTGGACCTCGGCCACGAGGCGCTCGCGCACCGCCGGCCAGAGCGAGCGCGGCACGAAGAGCCGCGAGGCCGCAGAGCACTTCTGCCCCTGGTACTCGAAGGCGCCGCGCACGGTGCCCGCCACGAGGGCGTCGACGTCGGCCGAGGCGTGGGCGAGGATGAAGTCCTTGCCCCCGGTCTCGCCGACGATGCGCGGGTAGTCGGCATAGCGCTCGATGCCACCGCCGATCGTGCGCCAGATCTCGCGGAAGACGGCGGTCGAGCCGGTGAAGTGCACCCCGCCGAGACGCGGATCGGCGAGTGCCGGCGCGCCGACCTCGGCGCCGCGACCGTAGACGAGGTTGATGACGCCCGGCGGCAGGCCCGCCTCCTCGAGGAGACGCATGACGTAGTAGGCGCTCAACATGCTCGTCGAGGCGGGCTTCCACAAAACGGTGTCGCCCATCATCGCCGGGGCGGTGGGCAGGTTACCGGCGATCGAGGTGAAGTTGAAGGGCGTGACGGCGAGGACGAAGCCCTCGAGCGGCCGGTAGTCCATTCTGTTCCAGACGCCGGGGCTCGAGAGGGGCTGGTCGGCGTAGATCCCGCCCGCGTAGGCGGCGTTGAAGCGCCAGAAGTCGATGAGCTCGCAGGCGGCGTCGATCTCGGCCTGGTGGGCCGTCTTCGACTGCCCGAGCATGCTCGCAGCGTTGAGCGTCTGGCGCCAGGGTCCGGAGAGCAGCTCGGCGGCACGCAGGAAGACGGCGAGGCGATCCTCCCACGGGGTGCGGCTCCAGTCGTGCCAGGCCTCGCGGGAGGCGGCGACGGCCGCCTCGACCTCGGCGGCGCCGCCCATGTGCACGTCGGCCAACACATGCCCGTGGTCGTGCGGCATGACCGCCGTCGCCATCCGGCCGGTGCGCACCTCGCGCCCGCCGATGAGGCAGGGGATCTCGGGGCGTTCGGCAGCCATCGCCGTCGCACGCGCCGCCAGGGCGGCGCGCTCGGGCGAGCCTGGACCGAAGCCGAGTACCGGCTCGTTGCGTGCGATCGGCGGTACGGAGAGAGCATCGTTCACTGTGCTTCGCCTCCTCGTGGGCGGTCGGCCAGGGATCGGACGGCGCGCGCGGTGTCGCGGATGACGTCACGAGCCACGTACCCGGCGATCTGCGGGTTCTCACGCAGGCGGCGCTGCGCGTAGGCGAACGAATCGACCCCGAAAGGCACGTAGACGCGCACCCGGTGGTCGCGCGCCAGCAGGCGGGCGAGATCGGCGCGTACGCCGAGCAGGGTCTGGAACTCGAACCGCTCCGGGCCGGCACCGGCCTCGGCCAGAACATCGAGGGCATCCACTACCAGCGCCTCGTCGTGCGTCGCCAGCGCGACGTGGCTGCCGGCGCGCAGCAGGCGGCGAAGCAGCGCCGCGAAGCTGCGCCGGATCGCCTCCCGGTCTTGCAGGGCGACCGTGGGCGGCTCCACGTAGATGCCCTTGCAGAGGCGCACGCTCGGCGCGAGCGGCGCCAGGGCCACGACGTCGGCCGCCGTGCGCCAGAGACCGGCCTGCAGCACGACGCCGACGCTCGTGTGCCCGGCGGCGCGCAGCCGGCGGTACAGGGCGAGTGTGTCGTCCGTCGTCGAGGAGTCCTCCATGTCGAGACGCACGAAGGTGCCCAGCTCCTCGGCGCGGCCGACGATGCGCTCGACGCCCTCGGCGGCGACGTCGAGCCCGAGCCCGTAGCCCAAGCCGCTGAGCTTGACGCTGATGTGGCTCGCAAGGCCCCGTCGCTCGAGGGCGTCGAGAGTCTCGACGTAGGCGTCGGCGGCGAGCCTCGCCGCGGCCCGGTCGGCGACGTGCTCGCCGAGGATGTCGAGCGTCGCCTCGAGTCCCTCCGCGCGCAGCGCGGCGACGATGCGCAGTGCGTCGTCGAGCGTTGTCCCGGCAACGTACGGCGCACCGAGACGGCGGACGATGGGCTGAGGGACCAACGGTACGGCTGCCGAGACCAGGCGGTCGAAGACCCCGGTCTGTCGGGCCCCGCTCACGGGCTCCCCTCCACCACGGATCGGCGCACCTTACACCCCCTCGTCATGCCCGCCTCTCAAAGCCGGTGTCGGCTCATGCGCTGCACCGCGTGCGTCCCCGGCGACTGTCGCGCGACTCCCACAGGTCCCCTCACATGATAGCGGGTGGACGCGCATGCCTGCCGCCGGACCGCCGCGTGCTACAGGCGCTCGCGATGCTCCGGCGAGTGAGACACTCAGGGCTGCGGCAGCCCGAGCCCCTCGAGGAAGGCTGCGAGCTCCGCCGGCAGCGGGCTCGTGAAGCGGAGCTCGCGGCCGTCGTCCGGGTGCGCGAAGCGCAACTCGGCAGCGTGCAGGAAGTGCCGCGTGAGTCCGTCGGGGACCGGGCGCCGGCCGTAGGTCGCGTCGCCGGCGACCGGGTGCCCCAGGGCGGCGAAGTGGACGCGGATCTGGTGGGTGCGCCCGGTCTCGAGGCGCACGCGGGCGAGCGTGTACCCCGCGTCCCGGGCGAGCACGGTGAAGTGGGTGACCGCAGGCCGCGCGCGGACGCTGTGCACGGCCATCCGGCGGCGGTCGCGCAGGTGCCGGCCGATGGGGGCGTCGATCGTCCCCTTGTCCTGCGCGAGCTCGCCGCAGAGCAGCGCCAGATAGGTGCGCGAGATACGTCGCCCGCTCATCGCCGCCACGAGCCGCCGGTAGGGCTCCTCGCCGCGGGCCACGATGAGCAGGCCGGAGGTCTCCCGGTCGAGACGGTGGATCACCCCGGGGCGGCGTCCGTGCCCGCCGGCGATCCCGCGGTCGAGCAGCGCCTGCACCAGCGTGCCGCGCTCGTGGCCCGGTGCGGGGTGCACCACCATGCCCGCCGGCTTGTCGACGACCAGCAGCCAGTCGTCCTCGTAGACGATCGGCACGGCGATCGCCTCCGCGACGAGTTCGGAGGGCGCTTCCGGCGACCTCTCCCAGGTCACGGTCTCCCCCACCCGCAGCGTGTGACCCTTGTCGACGGCCGCGTCGTCGACGCGCACGCGGCCTTCGGCGATCAGGCGCTGGGCGGCGGCACGGGACGCGCCGAGCCGCTCGGCGAGGGCGGCGTCGACCCGCCGCCCGGCGTCGCCGGCGGAGACCGCCCAGCGGCCGCGCTCAGGCGCGCGCGCCACGCAGCACCGCCAGGAGGACAACGCCGACGCCGGCGACGATGAACGCGTCGGCGAGGTTGAAGGCCGGCCACCAGGGCGTGTCGAAGAAATCCAGCACCGCACCGTCGAAGCGCAGCCGGTCGACGAGGTTGCCGGCCGCTCCGCCGAGGATCAGGGCCAGCCCGACCCGATACCGGCCCGGCGCCAGCAGCATCGCGACGGTCAGGCACACGACCAGGACCGCGACCCCCGCGACCAGCAGGCCGCCCAGGTCGCGCAGACGGCCGAACGAGACGCCCGTGTTGTACACGAGGACGATCTGCGCGCCGCCGACGAGGTCGTAGGGCAGCGCGTCGGCGCCGCGCACCAGCCACTTCGCGAGCTGGTCCGCGGCCAGCGCCGCCAGGGCGATCAGCCCGGCGGCGACTCTGCTCTCAGGGCTTGGCACGCCGGCGCGGCGTGTCCAGCTCCTGGAGCTTCGTGTGCCCCATTGGGCACGCCGGGACCTTCACCTTGCCGGAGCGCCCGCCGTCGTTCTGCACGATCGCCAGCGGGTAGGTCGCCTTGCAGCGCTTGCAGTAGGCGAGTTTCGCCATGCCGTCTCCCTTACTGTAGGCCGAGGCGCTGTCGCGCCCCGGCTTCATCCAGATCGTCGACCTCGACGAGCTTGCGCCGCCCACCCTCACCGTGGCGCAGGCGCACCGCAGCCGGGGCCACCTCGAGGCGCCGCGCCAGGAACCGCACCAGGGCACGGTTCGCGGCCCCTTCGCGGGCCGGTGCCCGCAACCGCACCTTCAGGCGCCCGCCGGCGACGCCGACGACACTGTCGTCGGCCGCCCCCGGTACCACCCACACGGCGAGCGTCACGCCCCGACGGCTGCGCCGCACGGGGCCGGTCTCACCACTTGAATTCGTCGTCGGACACCCCGGCGTCGACGTCGACCACCAGGTCGCGGTCGTCCGGGCGCGCGCCGGCGACCGGCGCGCCGCCGGGACTTCCCTTGCCGGGCGCCGGTGACGACGACGGAGCCGTCTGCGGCTCGGCCCCGCCGGCCCCCGGCTGAGACGCCCCGGGCCCGGTCTGCGGGACCACGGAGGTCATCGCCTCGAGGTCGCCCGAGCCGGGGCCGAACCGCGGTACCTTCCTCGTCGCGGGGTCGGGACGCGGCTGAGGCGGCTCGGCCGGCCGCGGCTCGGGAGCTCGCCCGGGCGGCGCGGGGGCCGCTGGAGCGGGCGCGGCGGCCCGAGCCGGCGCGGCGCCCTGTGCCGGAGGCGCCGGCGCCATGACGGTCTCCTCACGGGCGATGGCCTCCTTGATGGCCTCCGCCTTCCGGTTGAGGTCGTTCTGCGGCGGCGGCGCCACCGGCGGCGCCTGCTCGACCTGCTTGAGAAAGCCCTCGAGCAGCTGGCGGAAGCGGATGCGGAACTCCTCCTCGACCCCGCGCAGCTTGGTCAGCGAGCCCTCGATGCGCTGCTTGTCGGCGTAGCTCTCGTTCACCATCTGCCGCGCCTTGAGCTCGGCGTCGCGCAGGATGAGCTGGCCCTCCTTGGTGGCGTTCTGCTTCAGCTCCTCGGCGCTCTGCTGGGCGGAGACCAACGTCTTCTGCAGGGTCTCCTCGATGCGCCGGTAGCGCGTCACCTGCTCCTCGAGGTTCTCGACACGCTCGCCGAGGTCGATGTTGTCCTTGAACAGGCGCTCGAACTCGTCGGCGATCTGGTCGAGGAACTCGTCGACCTCCTCGTCGGCGTAGCCGCGCATGCCGCGCTTGAACTCCTTGTGGCGGATGTCGAGCGGTGTCAGCTTCATGCAGCACTCCTTTGCTCGCGCGGGCGACGCGAGGGACGGGCTCAGCGTGGTCTTGTCATCTTATTGTGCCGCGACGGCGCGGATTCCTGCGCGTGTGCCGTCACTCGCCGGGCCCCGTCCGCGAGAGACGAAGCCGGCCGGCGTGGACCCGGGCTCAGAACTGGTTGAAGAAGCCCTTCTCGATGAGCCGCGCCTTCTCCTCGGCGGAGACCTCGACGTTGCGCGGCGTGAGCAGGAAGATCTTGTCGCCCACGCGCTGCATGCCGCCGTCGAGGGCGTAGGTGAGGCCGCTGCAGAAGTCGATGAGGCGCTTGGCGAGCTCGGTGTCGGAGCCCTGCAGGTTGACGATCACCGGCACGTCGATCTTGAACTTGTCGGCGATCTGCTGGGCGTCGTTGAAGGTCTTGGGGATGACGAGGTGGACCTCGACGCGCGGCGGGCGCACGCTCTCGACGGCGCGCACCGGCGCGGCGGCGCGGCGCGGCGGCTCGTCCGAGAAGATCTCGTCGTAGTCGTTGCGCCGGGAACTGCCCAGTTTGCGCACGTTGGGGCGGTCCTGGTAGGAGCGCTCGAGCTCCTCGTACGGGGCGAGCGTCTCGTCCTCGTCGTACTCCTCGTCCTCGTCGGCGAGGCCGAAGTACACGGCGACCTTGTGCCAGGAATCTCCGAGGCCCATTCAGTCCCTCCCTGCCGCTCTCTAGAAGAGCACGCTCCCGACGCGCACGATGGTCGCACCCTCGAGCACTGCCGCCTCGTAGTCGGCGCTCGTTCCCATCGAGAGTCGGGCGAAAGTATATCGGCCGCGCCAGTCCTCCGAAAGCCGTTCGGCCAGCGCCCGCGTGCGGGCGAAGAACGGCCGCGCCTCCTCGGGATCGTCGGAGAGGGGCGGCATGCACATGAGGCCGCCGAAGACGACCTTCTCGGACACGGCGGCCTGCTCGAGGAAGGCGTCGACCGCGGCGAACGGCACGCCGCTCTTGCTCTCCTCTCCGCCGACGTTGACCTCGAGCAGCACCTCGACCGGGCCGGCGGCGCGCGCCTCGAGCTCCTTGACCACGCTTAAGCTCGAGACCGAGTGAATCAGTCGGACCAGCGGCAGTACGGCCTTGGTCTTGCGGCTCTGCAGGTGGCCGATGAAGTCGTAGGTGAAGATGTCGCCGTACCGCTCGTACTTGGCGGCGAGGTCCTGGGCGCGGTTCTCGCCGATCAGGCGGATGCCGGCCTCGGCGAGCACGCCCAGGTGGTCGACATCGACGTACTTCGTGGCGACGAGGATCTCGACGGCGGCCGGGTCCCGCCCGGCGCGCCGCGCCGCCTCGGCGACCCGCCCCTCGACCTCCTCGAACTTCTCCCGCACGCTGGCGGCAGACCCGCTGTACTGCCTGACCACGTCACTCCCCTTCGTCACGCCGGGCGCACAGACGCCCGGCCCCGTCAAGATTCGCCGTTCGCGGCCGCGGCCCTGTCTGTGCGCCACGCCAGCGTCAGGTGACGCCCGGTCACACCCCTCTCGCGACGGTGCGAGAAGAAGCGCCCGTCGCACGAGGTGCAGAGCCGCGTGACCGTGATCTCGCCGGCGGGCACGCCGGCGGCGCGCAGCTGGCGAGCGGCGCACTCCCAGAGGTCGACGGCGGCGCCCGTCGCGACGCCCGGGAAGCGGGCGTCGAAACGCCGCCGCAGCGCATCGTCGACGGTGAAGCAGCACGGCCCGATACTGGGACCGACGACGGCACCGAGGAGGCGGCCGCGGCGCCCAAGCGCCGCGGCCGCCTCCTCGACGATGCCGTCAAGCATGCCGCGCCAGCCGGCGTGCACGGCGGCGATCACGGGCCCCGCCGCGCCGGCCGCGACGGTCACGACCGGCACGCAGTCGGCGTGGCTGACGGCGAGGCCGACGCCCGGCGCGGCGGTGAGGAGCCCGTCGGTCTCGGCGATCGTCGACGTGAGGTCGCGGGCCCCGCGCCCGGCCTCGGCCTCGCCGACCTCCACGAGGTGGGTCCCGTGCACCTGGGAGGGCACCACCCAGCGCCCGACGTCGAGACCGGTGGCGGCGCCGAGCCGGCGCCGGTTCTCGAGCACCGCCGCGGGGTCGTCGCCCACGGCGAGGCCGAGGTTCAGGCTGGCGTAGGGGTCGGCGGACAGGCCACCCTCCCGGGTCGGGAAGACGGCCTCGACGCCGGCTCCTCCCCACCACAGCCACCGCAGACCGCCGTCGACGCGCCACCCGCACGTGAATCCGCTCATCGCTTCCTCTCTTCCCCGCAGACCCCGGACTGCCGCCGTCTCATGCCGGCAGGAAGGTCTCGAAGGCGAAGTCGAGCGCCCTGCCCAGCGTGGCCTCGAAGACCTCCGGCCGCGTGATCAGCAGCACGAGCAGGGCGAGCAGCACCCAGGTGCCGTAGCGGTCGAGCGCGATCCACGCGGGATACCAGCTCCGGGGCAGGAAGCCGCCCAGGACCCGCGAGCCGTCGAGCGGAGGCACCGGGACGAGGTTGATCAGCGCCAGCAGCACGTTGAGCAGGAAGACCAGCGCGAGCGCCTCGGCGATCATCAGCGACACGTCCAGCGTTACCCAGACGAGCCCCGCGGCCACGGCCGCCAGCACGACGTTCGCGAGAGGTCCTGCGAGACCGACGAGGAGCATGCCCCGCTGCGGGTCGGCGAAGCGACGCGGGTCCACGGGGATCGGCTTCGCCCAGCCGAAGAAGATGCCCGCCTGCGAGACGAAGGTCGCGACGAGGACGAGCGTCCCCATGACGTCGAGGTGGCGCAGCGGGTTGGCGGTCAGGCGCCCCGCGAGGCGCGGCGTCGGGTCGCCCAGCCGGTCGGCGGTGACGCCGTGGGCGAGCTCGTGCGCGGCGAGGCTGAGCAGCAGCAGCGGCAGCGTCACCAGGAACCGGACGATCACATCTTGGTCGACGGGGGCCTCCTCAGAGCAGGCGCCGCGCGGCGGCGAGCTCCTCGTCGCGCCCCGCCACGGTGCCGTTGACTTTGAGCCGCAGCACGCTGGCGAGGACCTCGCCCACGCGCGGCCCGCGCGACAGCCCCAGGGCGAGGAGGTCCTCCCCGTCTATCTCGAGCCGCACGTGGCGGGTGACGTCGAGGTAGTGCCCGACCCGCGAGGGTGCGGCGACGCTCTCGCCGAGCACGATCGCCAGCACGGCGGCCTCGAGCGGCTCTTGCCGCAGGAGCTCGGCGAGCTCGGCCTCGCCCGGGCCCGAGGCCAGGCGCCGCACGACCCGCCGCGCCACCAGATGCCCGCGCTCGAGCACGTCGGCGTCGCGGCGCCTGACACGCATGCGCCGCGCCCAGGCGGCGATCTCCTCGGGCTCGAGCTCGAGCAGCAGCCAGAGCAGGCGCAGGCGCCACCGCGGGACCTCGCGTTCGAGATGGTGGCGACGCACGACCTCATCCCCGTGGCGCACGAGGACGCGCTCCCGCGCCCCGGCGCGGAAGCGCGCATGCACCGCCTCCTCGAGACCGAGGTCCTCGAGCCGCTCGAGGGCGAACTCGACCTTCTCCTCGTCGAGCAGCGCCACGAGCTCGTCGCGCAGGCGTGCCGACGAGAGGTCGCCGATCAGGTCCATGCCGGCGCAGGCGCGCGCCAGGCCGAGCGTGTGCTCGTCCATGCGCAGGCCGTAACGAGTCTCGTAGCGGAGCGCGCGCAGGATCCGCGTCGGGTCCTCGATGAAGCTCAGGTTGTGCAGCACGACGATGCGTTTGGCCTGCAGGTCGCTGAGTCCGCCGAACGGGTCGAGGAGGGCGCCGAAGAGGTCGGGCTGCAGGGCGACGGCCATCGCGTTGATGGTGAAATCGCGCCGCGCGAGGTCGCTGCGGATGCCGGCGTGCTCGACCTTCGGCAGGGCGGCCGGGTACTCATACGACTCGGAGCGCGTCGAGGCGACGTCGATGTGCGGCGCCCGCCGCGACGTGACGACGACCGCGGTGCCGAACTTGCGGTGCGCGCGCACGTGCCCGTGCAGCCGGGCGGCGAGCGCCTCGGCGAAGGCGATGCCGTCCCCTTCGACGGCGACGTCGATGTCGAAGCTCCTCTCCCCGAGCAGGAGGTCGCGCACCGCGCCGCCGACGAGGTACACGCCACGTACGTCGCCGGCCAGGGCCTGCACGTGGGCGAAGAGCTCGCTGAGGCCGAGCTCGGCGAGGCGGCCGGCGACGTTGCCGGCGACCTCGGGCGCGGGCTCGGCCGGCGCCACCTGCTCGCGCGCGAAGAGGCGTCGCGAGACGACGCCGAGCACGTCCCCCTCGCGCGGCGGCCGCGGCGCCCCATCGCCGACCACGGCCGCCCACCCGAGCCCGCCGTCGACGATCGCCTCGGCGGCGCGCTCGATCGCGGTCGCGGCTGCCACTGCGGGCAGGCGCGCCGTCATCACCGCCTTGACCGGGGCGTGCCCAAGCCCGTGGCCGAGCGCGCGCTCGAGATCGACGAGCCCCACACTGCCGACGACAAGGCCGTCCTTCGTGACCGCGAGGCCGTCGAGGCCCTGCCGCCGGCAGGCGATGAGCGCGTCGTCGACACTCGACACGGCGTCGACCGCCGGCAGGCCGGGGGTCATGACCTCGGCCGCGCTCGGCGCCGGCGTCACGGCGCCCGGCAGGGCGGCGAGCACCGCCGCCCGCGCCGCCGCCAGCGACTGGTCCTTGAGCACCGCCGACGAGGCGGCGCTGTGCCCGCCCCCGCCCACCGGCGCGAGCAGGGCGGCCACGTCGACCCCTCCGCCGCGGCTGCGCGCCGTGGCGAAGACGCGCTCCTCCATCTCGACGAGGAGCACGAAGGCGTCGCAGGCGGTCAGGTCCATCACGCGGTGGGCGACCACGCTGACGCCCTCGACGTAGTCGTCGCGCACCACGGCGGCGAGCAGCACGCGCCGGCCGCCGGCCTCGTGCTCCTCGGCCGCCTCGAGCGCGGCGGCCAGGGTGCTTCGCTGCCCCGGCGTGAGGGCGTTCGTGAGCCAGCGCTCGATCAGGACCGGGTCGGCACCGTGGCGCATGCAGAAGGCGAGCGCCTCGGCGTCGTGCTCGGTCGTGGTCGAGAACGTGAGCGACCCCGTGTCCTCGTGGATGCCGATGGCGAAGAGGCTCGCCTCGAAGGGCGTCACCGGGATACCGCGCTCGGCGACGATGCGCAGCAACAGGGTGACGATCGAGCCGTCGCGGGACGTGATGAGATGCTCGTCGCTCAGGTAGGGCGGCCGCTCCTCGCCGTGATGATCGAAAGCGACGACCTGGACGCCGTCGCGCCCGCAGAGCCGCCCCAGGTCGCCGATGCGGTTGGCGTGCGTCGTGTCGACCAGGATCAGGCGCTCGACCCCCTCGAGGTCGAGCTCGACCGGGTCGACCACCGGCACGAGGTCGGCGTAGAGCGCCTGGAACTCGCGCACGTTGCGATTGACGGCGCCGCCGAGGGAGATGTGCGCCTCCGGGTACAGCTTGTGCGCGGCGACCATGCCGGCGAAGCCGTCGAAGTCGGTGTTGCTGTGCGTGGCGATGAGCTCCCGGGGTCGCATGGCCCCAGTATAGAGGGAGCCGCCGCGACCCGGTCACGTGCGGCGCGCGGCGCTGGCCGCACGTCGGCACCCGCGGCCGGCGACGCGGACCCTGGCGACCGCGGGAGCCGTCACGCCTTCAGCAGCCAGCCCAGCTCGGTGCCGAAGGCCTCGCGCATGGCCGCGCGCAGGGGCCCGTGCCGGGGGGCCGCGAGATCGGGGTCGGCTCCGAGCAGACGCTCTGCCAGGCCCCGTGCCCGGACGAGCGCCTCGCGGTCGCGCGCCAGGCGGGCGAGGCGCAGGTCGCCGGCGCCCGCCTGGCGCGCCCCCATGAGCTGGCCCTCCCCGCGCAGCTCGAGGTCGCGCTCGGCGAGCTCGAAGCCGTCGGTCGTGTCGAGCAGGGCCGAGAGCCGCGCCTGCCCGCCCGGAGTGTCGCTGCTCGAGAAGAGCAGGCAGTAGGAGCGTGCGCTCCCGCGCCCCACGCGGCCGCGCAGCTGGTGCAGCTGGGCGAGGCCGAAGCGCTCCGCTCCCTCGACCATCATCACGGTCGCGTTGGGCACGTCGATGCCGACCTCGATGAGACTGGTGGCGACGAGCACGTCGACCTCGCCGGCCGTGAAGGCCGCCATCACCGCCTCGCGCTCGGCCGGCTTCATCTGCCCGTGCACGACGGCGACCCGGTAGCGCGCAAACTCACCGGCGGCGAGCCGCTCGGCCTCGGCGATCGCCGTCGCCGCCTCGATCGACTCCGATTCGTCGATGGCCGGGCAGACGACGTAGGCCTGCCGGCCCTTGTCCAGCTGGCGAGCGACGAAGGCGTACCCCTCCGCGCGCTTCGCCTCGTCGACAAGCCGCGTCGTGACCGGCTGGCGCCCCGCCGGCACGCCGGCGATCGTCGTCACGTCGAGGTCGCCGTACACGGTCAGGGCGAGGGTCCTCGGGATCGGCGTCGCCGTCATGTGCAGCACGTGCGGCGCGAGGCCGTCGTGCTCGCCGCGCCGCACGAGCTCGTCGCGCTGGCGCACGCCGAAACGGTGCTGCTCGTCGACGACGAGCACGCCGAGCGCCGGGAAGACGACGTCCCCGGTGAGCAGCGCGTGCGTGCCGATGACGAGCTGCGGCCCGCCGGCGGCGAGGCGCCCGAGCGCCTCCCGGCGCTCGCGCGCCCCGAGCGCCGCCGTCAGCACCTCCAGCGGCACGGCGTCGCCGCAGAGGCGGGCCGCGGTGTGGGCGTGCTGCAACGCGAGCGTCTCGGTCGGTGCCATCAGCGCGCCCTGCAGCCCGGCCTCGGCGGCGCGCAGCAGGCAGTAGAGGGCGACGACCGTCTTGCCCGAGCCTACGTCACCCTGCAGGAGCCGTCGCATCGGCTGCGCGCGGCCGAGGTCGCGGTCGATCTCCTCGAGAGCGGCCTGCTGGTGCGCGGTCAGCGCGAAGGGCAGGCCGGCGACGAAACCCGTGCTCAGCACGCCCGGCGCCGGCAGCGGGCGCGCCCGTACCCGCTCCTGCTGCTCGCGCTTGTGGGCCAGCAGGCCGAGTTGCATGAGGAGCAGCTCCTCGAGGACGAGGCGCTCGCGCGCGAGCTCGGCCTCCTCGAGCCCGGAGGGCAGGTGCGCGGCCAGTGTGGCCTCGCGGTGCGAGGGCAGACCCTCGGCGACGCGCAGGGCGGCGGGCAGCGGGTCGCGCAGGCGTCGCATCACCGGCACCGCGCGTCGCACCAGGGAGCGCAACAGTCGCGCCGAGACCTGCTCGCTGGCCGGGTACACGGCGACGACGCCCTCCGTGTGGACGCCCTCCCCCTCGTCCTCCTCGAGGATCTCGTGACTGCGAACGACGAACTGCGGCCGCCCGCCGACGGGCCGGTACGTGCCGCGGACGCTCAGATGGGCGCCCTCGGTGAGGACCCGTGTGAGGTACCCCTGGTTGAACCACACGGCCTCGACGGCGCCGGTGGCGTCGCGCACGAGCGCCTTCACCACGCGTACCTTGCGGCGCGCCGTGCGGTCGGCGCGCACGCGCTCCACGACGCCGCGCACCGTGGCCTCCTCGTCGATACGCAGCTCGCGTATCTGCTTGCGCTGGCGGAAGTCGTCGTAGCGGCGCGGGTAGTGGCGCACGAGATCGCCGACGGTCACGAGCCCGAACCCCTCGAGGCGGCGGGCAACGGCCGGCGTGACGCCCTCGAGCGACGAGAGCGGTGCAGCGAGAGCGGAGGGGTCGAGGGAGAGCCTCGGGGCGGGCGGCCGGTCTTCGTACCGGCCGCCCCCGAAGCGCAGCGGGAGTGTCTCCCCGGTCACTCGACGATCAGTGCAAAGGCGGTCGTGCCGGGGCCGATGTGGGTGCCCACGACCGCCCCGACGCGGCCGCGGAAGTGGAAGTGCGCCTTCGGACGCGCGCGCTTGATCAGCTCGTCCACGAGAGTGATCTCCTCGGGGTTGAGCGCGTCGATCAGACAGTAGTGCAGCTCGTCGTCGGGCGTGCTGTGCTCGTCGAGGAAGCGCTCCATGGCGGCGAACGCCTTCTTCTGGCCGCGGACCTTGGCGTACGGCGTGAGCTCGCCGTCGAGGCAGTAGATGAGCGGCTTGATGTCGAAGACGCCGCCGACCAGCGAGGCGGCCCTGCCGATGCGCCCGCCGCGGCGGAGGTACTCGAGGGTCGCGGCGTGGACGAGGAGCTGGCTGTGGGCGGCGAAGTGCTCGATGTACGCGCGCGCCTCGGCGAGCGTGCAGCCGGGCTCGAGGCGGGCGCGCAGGCGCTCAGCGCACATCGCCATCGCCGCCGACACCGTCTTGAGGTCGTAGACCTCGACCCCGTCGAAACCCTGGGCGGCGCGCTCGGCGGCCTGGAAGGTGCCGCTCATCTTGCGCGAGATGTGCAGCGAGAACACGTGCTCGTAGTGGCGCCGCGCCTCTTCGAAGGCGGCGGCGAACTCGGCGTCGGTCGGCTGCGAGGTCGTCGGCAGCACCTCAGAGCCCTCGAGCTTGGCGAAGAACTCGTCGTGCCCGAGGTCGACGCCGTCGCGGAAGCTCTCGTCGCCGAAGTGCACGCGCAACGGCACCATGAAGAGGCCGTCGCGCTCGAAGAAACCCTCGGGCGCGTCGCAGGTCGAGTCGAGCACTATCGCCGTGTTATCGAGTGTGAGGAGAGGTTCGCTCATTCGGCACTCACCAGGATCGGGTACAGGGGCTGTCCACCGTCGTACACGTGCAGCTCGAGGTCGGGCGCGACCCGGGCGGCGAGTTCGCCGAGCCGTGCCGGCGTCGTGCCCGACCCGTTGAGCGAAGTGAGGACCGTGAGCTGGTCGGCGCCGTTGGCGGCGAGGGTCTCGAGCACGCGCCCGAAGACCTCGTCGACCGCATCACCGGCCGCCACGAGCGTGCCGTCGACGATGCCGATCGCCTGGCCCTCGCGCACCTCGACACCGTCGACCTCGGAGTCGCGCACGGCGTAGGTGATCTCGGCGCTCTGGATGCCGTCGATCGCCTCCTCCATGAGGCGCGCATTGTCGACCGCGTCGCGCTCGGGCTCGAAGGCCACCATGGCGGCGAGCCCGGCCGGGATCGAGCTCGAGGGGATGACGGCGATGTGACGCGCGCTCATGCCCGCCGCCTGCTCGGCGGTGAGGATCACGTTGCCGTTGTTGGGCAGGATCACGACCTCGTCGCACCCCAGCGCCTCGACCGCCTCGAGGAGCTGGGCGGCGCTCGGGTTCATGGACTGCCCGCCGTCGACGATGGCCCCGCAGCCCAGCTCGCGGAAGAGCTGCTTGTTGCCCTCGCCGGCGACCACGGCGACGACGACCGTCGCCGCCTCGTCGCCCGCGGCGTCGTGGCGCAGGCGCTCGTCGCGAGCCCGCGTCTGCTCGTGCATGTCGTTGATGTCGATCTCGCCCACGGCGCCCATGGCGACCGCGCGCGACAGCACGACGCCGGGGTCGTCGACGTGCACGTGCACCTTCATCATGTGCTCGTCGCCGACCACGAGGGCGCTGTCGCCGAGCGGGGCGAGGAAGACCTCGAACGCGGCCGCGTCGAGTCCTTCGCCGCGCACGAGGAAGCTCGTGCAGTACCGGTACTGCGACAGCTCGCTCTCGGTCTCGAGGGCGAGACCCGCCGAGGTGACCGCCACCGGGCGCCCGCGGCGCGGGCGCGTCGAGACCCCGCCGCCGCGCAGCAGCTCCTCGATGCCGGTGGCGAGCCCGCGGAAGAGCACGAGCAGGCCGTAGCCCCCGGCGTCGACGACGCCCGCCTTCTGCAGCGCCGCCAGCTGACTCGTCGTGCGCTCGACGGCGCTGCTGCCCGCCTCGTCGACGGCGGCGAGCAGCGTCTCGAGGCCGAGGCTGTCGGGCATCGCCTGCGCGGCGATCGCCATCTCGCGGATCACGGTGAGCATGGTGCCTTCGACCGGCTCCTTGACGGCGCGATACGCAGCCGCCTGGCCGGCGTCGAGCGCCTCCTTGACGACACGCACGTCGAGACTGCCCGACGTGCCCCAGACCTCGCACACGCCGCGCACGACCTGGGAGAGGATCACGCCCGAGTTGCCGCGCGCGCCCATGAGCGAACCCTTCGTGACCGCGGCGGCGACCCCGGGGATGCCCTCGGCGTCGCTCTGCTCGAGCTCGTCGAGCACGGCACGCACGGTCAGGGCCAGGTTGGTGCCGGTGTCGCCGTCGGGGACCGGGTACACGTTGAGGTCGTTGATGAGCTGGCGCTCGGCCTCGACGGCGGCGAGCGCGGCCTCGATCGCGGCGATGGCGATGGCGCGGACCATCAGTCTTCGAGGTCCTCGACCCTGACGTTGATCTCGTCCACCGGCACACCGGCGACGCCCTCGACCTGGTAGCGCACCTGCTCCTGGAGGTTGGCCGTGACCTGGGCGAGGTTGACCCCGCGCTCCATGGCCACGTGCAGCTCGATGGTGACGGCCTCGCCCTCGACCTCGACCTCGACCCCCTCGGTGAGCGAGCCCTTGAGGAAACGGGCGAGGCGCCGCATCGGCGACGACTCCATGCGCACCACGCCGTAGGTGGAGCGCGCCGCGGCGCCGGCCAGCTTCGCGACGACCACGGGGGCGACGACGACCTCGCCGGGAGGACCCGGGGTCTCGATCGGCAGTGTCAGGTCGCCGCTCGCCATGGCGCGTAGTCTACAGGCTCCCGGCCTCTGGGTGTTGAAGAACGGGCAGATGTTTGTCGGACCCGGTCACCGCTCCCCCCAACGACAAGGCGTCGGGAGCTTGCGTTTGCGTCCCGACGTCCGCGTGTAGCATAATTTCGCGCCTGCCCGCTATCAAGCCAAGGGATACCTGATGTCCAAAGTCTGTCTCACCTGTGGCAAAGCGCCCGTCGTGGGCAACAGCCGCAGCCACTCGAACCGTGCCACCAAGCGCCTCTTCCAGCCCAACCTGCAGCGCGTCCGCGTGCTCGTCGACGGTCGCCCGCAGATGGCCTACGTCTGCGCCCGCTGCCTCAAGTCGGGCCGCGTCCGCAAGGCAGTCTAGCGGCCCCAGTAGTCTCCTAACGGCGTCAGATGGCGTAGGCCCGCCGAGCGTGGCCGCCGTCCCCGCCTCGGGCGGCTGGCACGCGCCGTAGCCCACGCGTTCAGCGCCTCACTCCAGCTGTCTCAGCGCCTTGCGCGGCGAACCTCTACGTACCCTTCCCGTGACGTCGGCGAGCCGAGGGCGGGCCGACTGGTACGTCAGCCCGCGCCGCCCGCCAGCGAGGCCCGCTGCCGCGGGGGCAGCGGGCCTCGCGCGTGATCGTCGCCCTCGTCTCGGCGCGGAGGGCGAACTGACCAACGCTGAGCGTGCGACGAGCGGCGCCGTCAGGCGCCGCCCGTCTCGTCACCGTTCCCGTGCCGCCCGCCTCGATGCGATGACGGGGCGGCACTCACGAGGTTCTGTCTTCAGGCTAGATCGTCCTGGCAAAGACTCTGGCGGTACCGAGCTTCACCTCGTCGGGGAGCACGTCGTCCCCGCCGAAGAACGTCGCCTCGATCGCGTCCGTCGCCGTCTTGTTGAGCGTGACGCCGACGTTGGCGATCTTCAGGTAGATGTGGCCGTGCTCCCGGACCGTGGTGATCCTGGCAGCCGACAGGTCGAGAGTGGCGATGGGCACGCGGACCGTGCCGGCCACGAGCGCCGTCAGATCCGGTGTGCCGTCGATCCGGATGGTGAAGCGTTCGAGACTCAGAGAGGTCCACGTGTTGTCGGCGTTGCGCCGTGCGAGCAGGATGCCACCCGAGTGACGGATCTTCCCGGCGAGCGTCTTGGAGTCGAGGCGGCCGCCGGTGATCGGATTGCGGTACCTCGCGGCGTCCACCGTGGGCGTGACCGTGGTCGGCGCCATGGGCAGCGGGATGATCCCGGCGCTGAACAGCAGCGTCGTCGTGTCAGGGTCGGTGCGGACGTTCGTCGCGCCCCAGTCGTCCAGGCGCCACAGGGCGGCATGGGCGTCGGCCGTGACGACCGACAGTGTGAGCAGCGCAGCAGAGATCATGGCGAACAGCAACAGCACGAGCCTCAGCTTGGCGGCAGGCTGGGCGGTGGCCTTCATACGGGTCTCCCTTGTGTGCGGCATCGATGTGGGTTCTCTTGGCGGAACGATGATGGTGTGGCTTTCCCATGTTTGCACGGTGTAAAACTACCATTCGTCCGCAGCCACCGACGCCGCGCAACGAGACCTGTGAGACGCGGGGCGATCAAGGCCACGCGCGAACCTGATACCGGGCGACGCCCTCAGCCCAGCGGCTCGAAGCGAGCCTGGAAGAAGCGCAGGTCCTTGGGCTCGTAGACCATCCTGAGGCCCTTGATCGCCGCGCGCTGCTCGTAGACCTCGGCCACCGACTCGGCGACCACGTCCATGTGCGCCTGCGTGTAGACGCGGCGCGGCACGGTGAGCCGTACGAGCTCGAGACGCGGGCGCCGGTTCTCACGCGTCACCGGGTCGCGACCGGCGCTCACGTTGCCGCGCTCCATCGCCCGCACGCCGCTCTCGAGGTAGAGCTCCGCGGCCAGGGCCTGCGCCGGGTAGAGATCCTGGTCGACGTGCGGCAGGCTGGCCCTCGCGTCGAGGAACACGCCATGGCTGCCGATCGGCAGGACGATAGGCACGCCGAAGTCGCGGATCTTCTGCCCCAGGTAGAGCACCTGGCCGACGCGCGCCCTGATGTGGTCGTACTCGACGCTCTCGTGCAGGCCGATGGCGACGGCCTCCATGTCGCGACCGGCCATGCCGCCGTAGGTGTGCAGACCCTCGTAGACGACGACCAGGTTGCGCGCGGCGTCGAAGACGTCGTCCTCGTTGAGGGCGAGGAAGCCGCCGATGTTGACGAGGGCGTCCTTCTTGGCGCTCATCGTGCAGCCGTCGGTGAGGTCGCAGATCTCGCGCACGATCGCAGCCACTGACTTCCCGGCGCACCCCGGCTCGCGGTCCTTGATGAAGTACGCGTTCTCGGCGACCCGCGTCGCGTCGTGGATGACGCGGATGCCGTGCCGGGCGCAGAGCTCGCGCACGGCACGCAGGTTGGCGAGGCTGATCGGCTGCCCCCCGGCCATGTTGACGGCGGTGGCGATGCAGACGTAGGGGATCTTCTCCGCCCCGTGCTCGGCGATGACGCGCTCGAGCTTCGCGAGGTCGACGTCGCCCTTGAAGGGGTGCTCGCTCGCCGGGTCGTGGGCTTCGTCGACGATGACGTCGACGAAGCGCCCTCCGGCGAGCTCTTGGTGCAGGCGCGTGGTCGTGAAGTACATGTTGCCGGGGATCACGTCGCCCGGAGCGATCAGGATCTTGCTGAGGATGTGCTCGGCCGCGCGGCCCTGGTGCGTGGGCACCAGGTGCCTGTAGCCGTAGACCTCGCGGACCGCCTGCTCGAGGTGGTAGAAGTTGCGGCTCCCGGCGTAGGCCTCGTCGCCGAGCATCATCCCCGCCCACTGGCGGTCGCTCATCGCCGAGGTACCGGAGTCGGTGAGGAGGTCGATGTAGACGTCTTCGCTTCTGAGGAGGAAGGTGTTGTAGCCGGCCTCGCGGATCGCCGCCTCGCGCTCTTCACGGGTCGTCATCCTCAAAGGCTCGACCATCTTGATCTTGTAGGGCTCCGCCCAGCTGCGGCGGCGGCCCGGCGCGGATCCGGTCATCGTGTCCTCCCCGCTCATGTGCGTCCGAACCTCACACGGCTCACCATCTCGTCCGTCCTTCCTGCGTCACCGGGCACGCGAGGCGCCCCGTCAGCGCGCCCCTGCCACGAGGTCGTCGAGCGCCCGCAGGGCGCCGGCGTCGAGTCGATACGACGGCTCGCTCTCGCGGAGGTCGCGCGTGCGCTCGGCGACGCGGTCCAGCAGCGACCGCGCTCCAGCCGCCTGCCAGGCTTCGTGGGACTCCTGGGCAATGAGCCGCGGCATGAAGTAGTCGCGATAGTGCTGCCGCGAGTACCTGCGTGCCAGGTGCGTGCCGCCCGGGCCGACGGCGGCGATCTCGCCGACGGCGAGGGACTCCTCGTCGACCGTGACGCCGCGCAGGTAGGCCTTCACGTAGCGCACGAGCTCGTCCATCGCGACGACGGCCTCGAACGACGAAGCCGTCCCCGAGGCGACGTAGCCGAGGTCGTGCAGCAGCGTCACCCCCGACAGGGCGGCCTGGAGGAGCGTCACGCCGGCCTCGAGCGCCCACTGTTCGTCGAGCATCATCGAGTCGGAGCAGCCGCCGTTGCCGAAAGAGGGCAGCCCATAGTGGCGGGCGAGGTCCGCCGACGCCTGCTGGACCGCCATCTCCTCCGGGCCGCAGTAGACGACCAGACCCGAGCGCGGGTTCATCGCGCCCTGGGCCACACCGTAGACGAACGGCGCGCCAGGCGCGGCCAGCTGGGTGATCACGAGCCCGCTCAGCATCTCCGCGTTGGCCACGACGAGGAAGCCGGCCGGAGAGGCCGGCGCGGTCGCCCCCTGGAGTAACGCGGTCGCGTACACCATCGGCACGCCGAGCTCGGCGCAGCGCACCAGCCGGTCGGCGGACTCCCGGCCGTGCACGAGCGGCGGCGTGGGCATCGCGTAGAGCGCCCAGCTGTCAGACGCACCGCACGCCGCCGCCATCTCCGTGAAGCGCTCGAGGTGCGTCGCGTCCTCGGGGACCATGAGGAGCGGCTTCGAGGTGCCGCGCAGCATGGCGGCGAACTGCGCCACCGGCGCGAGGTCGGCCGCCAGCTCGTGCGGGTGCGCCATCGACATGACGAAGTCGATGTCGGGCAGCTTCTCCTGCAGGGCCGCCATGGCCTCGACGTCGGCGAGGGTCGCGGGGCGCCGGTCGCGCGCACCCGGACCGAGGACGAAGATGCAATCCGACCCCGTGCCGTAGTACGTGGCCCCCGTCTCGAGGCGCAGGGGCTCGCCGCCGCCGCGCGCGGCGATCATCACGCTGCGCGGCGCGGTCGCCAGGGCCTGCTCGACCAGCGCCGCCGGGATGCGGACCCTCGTGCCCTCGACGCGCGCGCCGGCCGCGACCAGCAGGGTGAGGGCCTTGTCGTGGCGGACCTCGACGCCGGTCGTCGCGAGGACGTCGAGCGTCGCACGGTGCACGGCAGCGCAGCCCTCGACGTCGAGGGCCCTCGCGCGGAGCCGGTGCTCCGTCATCGGCGACCTCGCGGAGTCATCGCCTGAACACCCGGTCGGTCTCGCCTGGCCGGCCGCGGAGCGTCAGGGCAGCGCACGCAGCAGGTTGGCCATCTCGAGGGCGCTGGACGCCGCGGCCCAGCCCTTGTTGCCGGCCTTCGTGCCGGCGCGCTCGATGGCCTGCTCGATGGTGTCGGTCGTGAGCACGCCGAAGACCACCGGCACGCCGGTGTCGAGCGACACCTTGGCGATGCCCTTGGCGGCCTCCGAGGCCACGTACTCGAAGTGCGGCGTGCCGCCGCGGATCACGGCGCCGAGGCAGATCACGGCGTCGTAGCGCCCGCTCGCCGCCAGGTGCCGCGCCACGAGCGGCATCTCGAAGGCCCCGGGCACCCACGCCGTGTCGACGGCGTCGTCGGCGACCTCGTGGCGGCGCAGGCAGTCGAGCGCCCCCTCGTAGAGCCTGCTCGAGATGAGCTCGTTGAAGCGCCCGACGACGAGCCCGAACCTGAGCCCCTCGCCCGCCAGCTTGCCTTCGAACTGCGCCATGCCTGTGTCCTTTCGTTCGTCCTGTGACCGGGCTCGCGGAGGCCTCAGCCCTCGAGACCCTCGTCGGGCTCGAAGAGGTCGTCGTGCTCGAGCAGGTGCCCCATCTTGTCGCGCTTGGTGCGCAGGTAGCAGATGTTGTCGGGGCGCGGCGTCGCCTCGATCGCGACCCGGCCGGTCACGGTCAGTCCGTACCCCTCGAGGGCGACGATCTTCTTCGGGTTGTTGGTCATGATGCGGATCGTCGAGAGACCGAGGTCGGCGAGGATCTGCGCCCCGATGCCGTAGTCGCGCAGGTCGGGGGCGAAGCCGAGCTCGACGTTGGCCTCGACCGTGTCGAGGCCTCCCTCCTGCAGGGCGTAGGCCTTGAGCTTGTTGATCAGCCCGATGCCGCGCCCCTCCTGGCGCATGTACAGGACGACGCCGGCGCCCTCCTCCTCGATGCGGCAGAGGGCCTCGGCGAGTTGGTCGCCGCAGTCGCAGCGCAGCGAGCCGAAGACGTCCCCCGTCAGGCACTCCGAGTGCACCCGCACGAGCACGTCGTGCCGCCCCGCGACGTCGCCCTTGACGATGGCCACGTGATGGGCGCCGTCGACGACCGACTCGTAGCCTATCGCCTTGAACTCGCCGTAGCGCGTGGGCAGGGCGACGGTCGCCGCGCGGCGGACGAGCTTCTCGTTGCGCCGCCGGTACTTGATGAGGTCGGCGACGGTGATGATCTTGAGACCGTGGCGGCGCGCGTAAGGAATCAGGTCGTTGACGCGCGCCATCGTCCCGTCGTCGTTCATGATCTCGCAGATGACCCCCGCGGGGATGAGGCCGGCGAGCCGGGCGAGGTCGACGCCGGCCTCGGTCTGCCCGCTCCGCTCGAGGACCCCGCCGGGCTTCGCCATGAGCGGGAAGACGTGGCCGGGCTGCACGAGATCGGCGGGCCGCGAGCTCGGGTCGATGGCCACCTGGATCGTGTGCGCGCGGTCGGCCGCCGAGATGCCCGTCGTCACACCCTCCCGCGCCTCGATGGAGACCGTGAAAGCGGTCTGCAGGCGGGCCTCGTTGTGCGAGACCATCGGCGGCAGGTTGAGCTCGGCGCAGCGCTGCGGCGTCAGGCAGAGGCAGATGAGGCCGCGCCCCTCCTTGGCCATGAAGTTGATGCGCTCGGCGGTGGCGAACTGGGCCGCCATCGTGAGGTCGCCCTCGTTCTCGCGATCCTCGTCGTCGCAGACGATGACCATCTTGCCCTCGCGCAGGTCGTCGAGCGCCGCCTCGATCGAGCCGAAGACGTCGGCGTCGGGGCGCTCGCCCATGGAATCGGCGCGTTCGCCCGCGACGTCGGCGCCTTCGCCCGCGAGTCCGGCGCGCCCGCCCGCGACGTCGGCGCCTTCACTGCTGCCGTCGGGCGCCTGGCCCCGGGCGGCCGCCGCCTCGTCCTCGTGTGCCTTGAGTCCTTCGGTGCCACTCATGCGAACCCCGCTTCTGCCAGCTTGTCCCAGGTGAGTCCCCCGCTCGCGCGACCGCGGTCGAGGAACGTGCGTACATACTTGCCGATGAGGTCGGCCTCGAGGTTGACCCGGCGCCCGGCGGCCAGCCCGGCCAGCGTCGTGGCCGCCGCCGTGTGCGGGATCAGCGAGACGCGCACCTCGCGGTCCTCGACCGCGACCAGCGTGAGGCTCACGCCGTCGAGCGCGACCGAGCCCTGTGGCACCGACACCGCGGAGACCTCCGGCGGGGCGTCGAGGGTGACGACCAGGGCGTTGTCCTCGCGTCGCACGGCGCGCACGATGCCCACGCCGTCGATGTGGCCGGTGACCAAGTGGCCGCCGAGGCGCGACTGCAGTGTGAGCGCACGCTCGAGGTTGATGCCGTCACCGGGCCGGCGCTCGCCCAGGGTCGTGCGCCGCACCGTCTCCGGCATGGCGTC
>JAFGAW010000230.1 GCA_016933475.1 Thermoleophilia bacterium | reverse complement strand
TCGTCGCAAGGGCCCAGCGGTGCGCGGGCCGCGCGCCCAGGCTGACCGCAAGCTCTACCGCCAAGCCATGCAGGCCGAGATTCGCGCGACCTCGAACCTCGAGGTGGTCGAGGGCGGGGTCGAGGACCTGATCGTCACCGATGGCCGCGTGACCGGCGTCCTCACCGGCGACGGCCGCCGGCTCGCCGCCCGCGCCGTGGTGCTGACCACCGGCACCTTCCTCAACGGGCTCATTCACCTCGGCGAGCAGCAGATCCCCGCCGGCCGCACGGGCGAGGCGCCTGCCCGCAAGCTGTCCGAACGCCTGTATGACTTGGGGCTGCAACTCGGGCGGCTCAAGACCGGCACCCCGCCGCGCCTCGCCCGGTCCTCGATCGACTGGGACGCCCTGGAGCAGCAGCCGGGCGACGACCCGCCGGTGCCGTTCTCGTTCCTGACCGGGCGGATCGGGACTCCGCAGGTCACCTGCGCCATCACCCGCACGACCGAGGCCACGCATGCCATCATCCGCGCCAACCTCGGCCGCTCGGCGATGTATTCCGGCCAGATCGCCTCGACCGGCCCGCGCTACTGCCCCTCGATCGAGGACAAGGTGGTGCGCTTTGCCGACCGCGGCACGCACCAGGTCTTCCTCGAGCCGGAAGGCCTCGACGACGACACGGTCTACCCAAACGGCGTCTCGACCTCGCTGCCGGCCGACGTGCAGGAGGCGTTCGTGCGCACCATGCCGGGGCTCGAGCGCGCGGTGATCAAGCGGCCGGGCTACGCCATCGAGTACGACTACGTCGACCCGCGCGAGCTCAGCGCCTCGTTTCACGTGAAACAATTGCCGGGGCTGTTCCTGGCCGGCCAGATCAACGGCACCACCGGATACGAGGAAGCGGCCGCTCAGGGGCTCGCCGCCGGCATCAACGCGGCGCTGCTCGCCCGCGGCGACGGGGCGGAGTTCGTCGTCTCGCGCGCCGACGGCTATCTCGGCGTCATGGCCGACGACCTCGTCACGCGCGGCGTCACCGAGCCCTACCGCATGTTCACCTCGCGCGCCGAGTACCGGCTGCGGCTGCGGGCCGACAACGCCGACCAGCGGCTGACACCCCTCGGCGTCGCCCTGGGTTGTGTCGGCACCCGCCGCCGCGAGGCCTTTGCCGCCAAGGCCGCGGCGCTCGCCGACGCGACGACGATGTTGCAGTCTCTCTCGCTGACGCCCACCGAGGCCGGCCGCCACGGCCTCGAGGTCAACCGCGACGGCCGCCGGCGCTCCGCGTTCGATCTGCTCGCGCTCCCCGGCATCGATCTCGGCCGTCTCGCCGCCATCTGGCCGCAAATCGGCAGCCTCGACCCAGGCGTCGCCGATCAGGTCGCCGTCGACGCCCGATATGCCTCCTACGTCCGACGCCAGGAGCTCGACGTCGAGGCCCTGCGCAAGGACGAGGCTCTGCGCATTCCGGCCGACCTCGACTTATCCTCTCTGCCGGGCCTGTCGACCGAGGTGCGCCAGAAGCTCGGCAAGCACCGCCCCGCGACGCTCGCCCAGGCGGCCCGCATCGACGGCGTGACGCCGGCGGCGCTGCTGCTGCTGCTGGCGCACCTCAAGTCGGCGCCGGCGCGGAAATCCGCGTGATGGGCGCACCCGAGCCGGCCCCGGCGCCGATCAAAACCGCCGAGGACTTTGCCCGGGCCTTCGATGTTTCACGTGAAACACTTGTTAAGTTGCAGACCTACGCGGACCTGCTGGCGCAGTGGCAGAAGACGATCAACCTCGTCGCCCCCAGCACGCTCCCCGACGTCTGGAGCCGCCATTTCGCCGATTCCGCCCAGCTCCTGGCGCTTGCCCCGCCCCACGCCAGGCGCTGGCTGGATCTCGGCTCCGGTGCCGGTTTCCCCGGACTTGTGCTGGCGCTTATGCTCGCTCCCCGCGACGGGGCTAGAGTGGCGCTGATCGAAAGCGACACGCGCAAGGCGGCCTTCCTCGCCGAGGTCGCGCGGCGCACCGGAGCCCCTGTGGATATCTACCCGCTCAGAATCGAGCAAAGCGCGACTCAAGCTAAGCTTGGCGCAATCGACGTGATTACGGCCCGTGCGCTGGCTCCGCTGCCGCGGCTTCTCGAGCTGGCCGCGCCCTACTTTTCCACCGGCACGGTGGGACTTTTCCTCAAGGGCCGCGAGGCGCACACCGAGGTCGAAGCGGCGCGCGCGACCTGGGACTTCACGAGCACGCTCGAGCCGAGCCTGACGGACAGCAGCGGCCGAATCGTCGTAATCCACGCGTTGAAAGCCAACACGGAGGGTGCGCGATGAGCGCTACGAAAGGTGCCGGAGAGCCCCGCACTCTGGCGATAGCCAACCAGAAGGGCGGGGTCGGCAAGACGACGACGGCGATCAATCTGGGGACGGCGCTCGCCTCCATCGGCGTGCGCGTGCTGGTGGTCGACCTCGATTCCCAGGGCAACGCCTCGACCGGGCTCGGCATTCCCCTCGACGGGCGCGCCAGGACCTCGTTCGACGTGCTGACCGGCACCGCGAGCCTGATGCAGGCGGTGCTGCCGACGGCGGTTCCGGGCCTCTTCGTCGTGCCCGCGAACGCCGACCTGGTCGGGATCGATACAACCCTGACCGACCAGACGCGCGCCTTCCGCCTGCGCGATGCCTTCAACGCGCTCGCCGCCCATCAGCGGAATCTCCCCGCGGATCAAGGCTTTGAATACGTGCTGATCGACTGCCCGCCCTCCCTCAACCTGCTGACGCTCAACGCCCTGACGGCGGCGAACGCGGTGCTGGTGCCGGTGCAGTGCGAGTTCTTCGCGCTGGAAGGCATCTCCCAGCTCAAGGAGTCGATCGATCAGATCCGCGCCACGCTCAACCCCGGCCTCGAGATCCAGGGCGTGGTCCTCACCATGCACGACGCCCGCACCTCGCTGTCGCGCGAGGTCGCCGACGAGGTGCGCGCCTTCTTCGGGCCGAAGGTCTACGAGACGATCATCCCGCGCAACACGCGCGTCGCCGAGGCGCCGTCGCACGGCAAGCCGATCCTGCTCTACGACTTCGACTGCCCCGGCAGCCAGGCCTACATCCGGCTCGCCACCGAGATCATCGAGCGCGAGCGCCAGCGCAAAGCCGCCTAACGAGAACGGGTATGGACACTATGAACGCACCTCTGCCGAAAGGACGTCTGGGACGCGGGCTCGCCTCGCTCATCGGCGAACCGGCGCCGGGCGCCCCGCAGCTCCCGCCGCACGGCGAGCAGCGCCTCGTTCCGATCTCCGAGGTGAAGCCGGGGCGTCTCAACCCGCGCAAGGACTTCCGCGAGGAGGAGCTGATCGAGCTCGCGGATTCGATCCGCACCAAGGGCCTGGTGCAGCCGATCATCGTGCGCCCCGCCACCAGCGGCTACGAGATCGTCGCCGGCGAGCGCCGCTGGCGCGCGGCGCAGCGGGCCGGCCTGCACGTCGTGCCGGTGATCGCCCGCGACCTCAACGACCGCGAGGTGCTCGAGCTCGCCATCATCGAGAACGTGCAGCGCGCCGACCTCAACGCCATCGAGGAGGCGACCGGCTATCGCGAGCTCATCGAGCGCTTCGAGTACAGCCAGGAGCAGCTCTCCGAGATCATCGGCAAGAGCCGCAGCCACGTCGCCAACACGCTGCGTCTGCTGAAGCTGCCGGAGCCGGTGCAGGCGATGGTGCAGGACGGCCGCCTCACCGCGGGTCACGCGCGCGCCCTCATCGGCCGCGGCGACGCCGAGGTTCTGGCGCGCCGCATCGTCGACGAGGCGCTGAACGTGCGCGCGGTCGAGGCGATCGTGCAGGACGACGGCGACGACGCCGGCGGGCCGGCACGGTCGGGAGGCGCGCACAAGGGCCGCGACAAGGACGCCGACAC
>JAFGAW010000036.1 GCA_016933475.1 Thermoleophilia bacterium | reverse complement strand
CTCGGCGGACCCCTCAGCCGGGAAGGAGCCAGACTGGCTGATCACGGTGGCCTTCGCCTGCTCCATGTACTTGTCGAAGTCCGCTTTGCCGATCGGCACGTCGCCGACCACGGCCACGGCGTCGCCGGGCACTCCGTCGCCGCAGCCGGCGACGATCAGCACCCCGGCCACCACGGCCAGGAGCACGGCCAGCGCCGCGCCGCCTGTACTTCTGCGCTTCATCGAGTCCCTCTCATGACCGGTCGATCCGCGCCTGCAGCCACGGACCCTGCCGGACCACAGTATGCCATGGGTGGGCTGGGGAGGGGCTGTGGCCTCGCTGTGCGCCGCCTGTGGGGCCGCGTGCGGCTCCCCGACCTCAACGTCCTCATCTCCGCTCATCGACCCGACAGCCCGCTGCACGCGACCTGTCGCGACTGGCCGCGGGGCGTCTACGCAGGGGAGGAGCCCTTCGGCCTGTGCGCCCCGGTGCTCATCGGCCTCGTCCGGATCCTCACGCACCCGCGAGTCTTCAGCCCTCCCGACACGAGCGAGCAGGCCCTTGCGTTCGTGCACTCGCTGCTGGATCACCCTGATGCTCTGCTGCTCAACCCCGGCCGCGACCACGTGCGCCTGTTCGAGGAGTCGTGCCAGGCCGCCGGCGTACACGGCGACCTGGCGACCGACGCGTACCTCGCCGCCCTCGCCATCGAGACCGGCGCGCAACTCGTGAGCGCCGACCAAGACTTCGCCCGCTTCCCGGGCCTGCGCTGGTGTAGACCGTAGCGCGGGCACGCGGACGGTGCCCGGTCGTCCCGGCGCGCAGCGGCCACAGGTCCACGCGTCGAATCCGCCCGCCACTCGACCTTTGCCGCGTCCTCGTCCTTCTGGTAGCGTTTCGCCCTCGTGAACCCGCCCGTCGACAACCGCGCGTCTCGCCCCCTGCGCCTCGTCGTCCTCGTCAAGCAGGTGCCCGACACGGCCAACGTGACCGGCGAGGCGATGAAGGAGGACGGCACCATCAACCGTGCCGCCCTGCCGACGGTCTTCAACCCCGAGGACCTCAACGCCCTCGAAGAGGCGCTCAAGCTGAAGGACCGCCACGGCGGCCGCGTGACCGTCATCACGATGGGTCCGCCGGCCGCGGTCGGCGTGCTGCGCGAGTCGCTCTTCCGCGGGGCGGACGAGGTCATCCTGCTCACCGACAAGGCGTTCGCCGGCGCCGACACGCTGGCGACGAGCTACGCGCTCGCGCAGGCGGTGAAGAAGGCCGGCGCCTTCGACCTCGTGCTCTGCGGCCGGCAGGCGATCGACGGCGACACCGCCCAGGTCGGGCCGCAGACCGCCGAGAAGCTGGGCGTGCCGCAGATCACCTGCGTGAGCCGCGTCGACGAGGTCACCGAGACTCGCGTCGTCGCCACGCGCTCGGTCGAGGGCGGCTTCGAGACGCTCGAGAGCGCGCTGCCGGCCCTGCTGACGATCACCTCCGAGGCCAACGAGCCGCGGCCGCCGAGCGTCAAGCTCGCCATGGTCTACAAGGACATCGCCGCTGAGGCGCTGCCCGGCTACGACGACACCTACCTCGACCCGGAGGCCGACGAGGCCCAGGTCTGCATGCTCGACCGCGGCGGCCGGCCCGTCTGCCGCGCCAAGGTCGTGCAGTGGGACCACGCCGCCATCGATGCCGAGCGCGACCTGGTCGGCCTGCGGGGCTCGCCCACGCGCGTGAAGGAGATCGAGAGCGTCGTCCTCGCGCAAAGCGAGGCGCGCATGGTCGAGGCCACCGAGGACGGCATCGCCGGGCTCGTCCACGAGCTGATCGAAGAGCACATCCTTGGCTGACGGGCCGAGGCAGACGACGACGCCCGTGGACTCCGCCACGGCGGCCGACCCGGCCGCCGGCCGGGTCGGCCGCGGCCAAGGCGCCGGCGATGTCTGGGTCTTCGTCGAGCAGCGCGACGGCGTCGCGGCCGAGGTCAGCCTCGAGCTGCTCGGCCGCGCCCGCGAGCTCGCCGGCCGGCTCGGCGTCAAGGTCGGCGCCGTGGTGGCCGGGGCGGGGGCGCCCGTCAGGGCCCTCGCACCCGCCCTCGTCGCCCGCGGCGCCGACACCGTCTACCTCGCCGACCACGACGACCTCGCGCAGTACCT
>JAFGAW010000229.1 GCA_016933475.1 Thermoleophilia bacterium | reverse complement strand
CCGCCCGCCGGGGTATCCCCCCGGCAACCGACGAGGAGGCAACCGTGGACCTGTGGCGCACGCGAAGCTCACGCACGGAGCTGATGATGGCCGGCCTGCGCGTGATGATGGGCGGCATCTTCCTCGCCGTGTGGGTGGACAACCTGCGAAAGGACCTCTACACCCCCGAGCGCTGGGCCGACTTCGTGCAGGAGTACGCCGACACGACCAAAGTCGGGTTCTACGCCGACCTGCTCAACGACTACGTCATCCCCAACGCGGGGGTCTTCGCCTACGGCCAGCTCGTCACCGAGCTCGTCGTCATGGGCCTCTTCCTGCTCGTCGGGCTGTTCACGCCCATCGCGGGGCTGGTGGGCGCCGCCTTCCAATTCAACCTGCTGCTGGCGACGTCGGGCATCCCGACCGAGTGGCCCGGCACCTACCTCATCATGTTCCTCGTGCTGCTCGCCGTGGCGTTCTCCCAGGCTGGTCGCACGCTGGGCGTGGACGCCGCCCCGGCGGCGCGGACACCGCGGCCGAAGGTGCCGATCTACTGACGCCGGGCGCCGCGCGGCGCGGTGCGCGGCCGCCGACGTCGAGCGCCCGGTCGCCCGTCACCTGCCGTACGAGGTCGCGCCCGGCGACCGCTTCAGCGGCGCCCGCCGCCCGGCGTCGGCGACTCGAGGGCGAAGCCGCGCAGCCGCAGCCGGGCGACGCACCAGCCGATGTCGCGCACCGCGCGCAGCGAGCCGAGCCACGTGCCGGCGATCTTCGAGCGCCCGGACCGTTGCCGGTAGCGCGTCTCCCGCGTCATGATGCGGGCGCCGACGAGGTGCGCCTTGACGGCCATCTCGGTCGGGAAGGCGTAGGCGCGCTCCTCGAGCCTCAGCCGCTCGAGGAGGTCGGTGCGGATGGCGCGGAAGGGGCCGTCATCGCTCAGCCGCAGACCGAAGAGGATCGCCAGGCTGGCCGCCAGCCACTCGTTGCCGAGGCGCTGGTGCACCGGCATGCGGCCGGCGGCGGCGCCGCGCACCGCGTCACGGCGCGAGCCGATGACGAGGTCGGCGGCGCCGTCGAGCACCGGCCCCGCCAGCCGCTCCGCCTCCGCCGGGTCGTCGGTGCCGTCGGCCTCCATGAAGACCACGACGGTCGCCCCGCGGGCCGCGGCGACACGGGCGCCGGTCAGGCATGGGTAGCCGTAGCCGCGCCGCGGCTCGTGCAGCACCTCGCCGCCCGCGGCGCGGACGAGCCCCGGGCTGCCGTCGCGCGAGCCGTCGTCGACGAAGATCGTGAGTCCGAGCAGGCCAAGCGCCGTGAGCTCGGCGAGCAGCGCGGGCAGCGCCTCGGCCTCGTCGAGCATCGGGACGACGAGGCGCACGGAGGGGTGCGGCCATGAGCCGCGTCCTCGACTCACTCCCGGGGCTGTCACGTCCATCGTCTCGCGCCTGGCTCGGTCTCGTGCTGCTGGCCGCCGGGCTCATCGGGCCGGCCGTGGCCGGCGGCCTGCGGGCGCCGGCCCCCCGCTTCGTCGTAGTGTACGCCGTCGCCGCCGCCGGCTTCCTGCTGCTCGTCTCCGCCCGCGATGCGCTGCCGCTGCGCGCGATCCTGGTGGTCGCCGTGCTCCTCCGCCTCGCCTTCCTGCCGCTCGCCCCGACGCTGTCCGACGACTACCACCGCTACCTCTGGGACGGGCGCGTGCAGCTCGCCGGGATCAACCCCTACCGCTACGCGCCCGATGACGCCCGGCTGGACGAGGTCGCCTTCGAGGGCCGCGACCTCGTGAACCACCCCGACCTGCGGACGCCTTACCCGCCGCTGGCTCAGACGGTCTTCCTCGGTCTCGCCGGTCTCGGCGGGGGAGTCACCGCCCTCAAGATCGTGCTCGGTGTCGCCGACCTGCTCGTCGCCGCCGCGGTCTGGTGGCTCGCCGACGCGACGCGCAGACGACGAGCGGCGCTGCTCTACCTCGTCTGCCCGTTCGTGATCGTCGAGACCTGGTGGTCGGCGCACCTCGACGTGCTCGCCGCCCTGTTCGTCGTGCTCGCCGCCGGGCTTCTGGTGCGCCGGCGCGACGCGCCGGCCGGCGTCGCGCTCGCCGCGGCGGCCCTCGTCAAGGTGACGCCGCTCGCGCTCGTCGCGCCGGCGCTGCTCGGACGTCGCGCTCGCCCGCTGCCGTTCCTGCTCGGCTTCGTGCCCGCCTTGCTCCTGCCGGCGTTGCCCTACGCGCTGACCGGCGGCGCCTTCGGCTCGCTGTTCGAGGCGGGGACGACATGGAAGGCGGAGTCGGCAGTGTTCGACGTGGTCGACGCAGTGGCGGGGCCGGCGACGGCGAGGGCGACGTCCGTCGCCCTCGCCGTCGCCGGCCTCCTCGCCCTCTCGCTGCTCTTCCGCGGTCGCGCGCAGACGGCCGCCGTCTTCGCCTGGTCCTGGACCCTCGCCGTCCTGCTCCTTCCCTCCATCCACCCTTGGTACTGGGTCGGTCCCGCGGCGCTCGGTCTCGCCGCCGGCATCTGGACGCCGGTGCTGCTCGGCCTCGCCGCGCCGCTGCGCTACGCCCGCTGGGCGCAGGCGTTGCGCGCCGACCTGTTGGCCTCTATCGCCACCTACCTCCCACTGCTGGCGGCCGTCCCCGAGCTCGCCGCGGTGTGGCGGCGGCGTGGAAGGACCGGACCGCCGGGACGCCGGGGCGCCGCCGGGGGACCGGGCCGGAGTTGTCCGTGATCGGGGACCGCTCCCATAATGGTGCTGGCCCCGAGGTCTGCGAGGAGGGGCGCGAGAGGAGCGGTCGTGACGGCCTCGGCTGTCCACAGATGACGAGATCAGCAGCGCGACCCCCCGAGGCCGTCACCGACCGACCCGCGGTCGTGGTCATGGCGCGGGAACTGATCCCCGGCAGGGTGAAGACGAGGCTCGCTGCCGACGTCGGCGACGCTCGCGCTCTCGAGATCTACTCCGGCCTGCTCGCCGGCACGCTGACGCAGATCGACCTGCTCGACGGCTGCGCCCGCGTCCTCGCCCTGGCCGGTGCGACCGATGACCCGATATCCACGCGCGCCGGCTGGACGGTGCTCCGCCAACGTGGCGAAACGCTCGGCGAGCGCCTGGACGGCGTGTTCGCCGAGCTCTTCGCACGCGGCGCGACAGGCGTCGTCGCCGTCAACAGCGACAGCCCGCCGATCCCCGAGGAGTACCTGCGTCGCGCCGTCGGCCTGACGGCCACCGGCGCGCCGTCGGGGCGGCTCGTCGTCGGCCCCGCGGCCGACGGCGGCTACTACCTGATCGGGATGGACGCGGGGACGTGGCGCCGCCAAAGCGGGCGTGTCCACGAGCTGTTCTCCACGCCGGCGATGGGGACGGCCGCGTTGCTCGCGGCGACGCTCCGCGGCGCCGCCGAGCGCGGCCTCGAGGTCTGCCAGCTACCGCTCTGGATCGACATCGACGACGCCCGTGACCTGCCTGTGCTCAAGCGACTGACCGGGGGCGGCCCGCTGCGCGGCGAGCCACTGGAGCGGCTGCGCGAGGTCTACCTCCACGTCACGCACCGCTGCGGCCACGCCTGCCTGCACTGCTACAACCGCGACCGCGCGGCAGAGCCCGGCGAGCTCACGACGGCGCAGTGGAAGGACGTGATAGACCAGTGCGCGGCGCTGGGCGCGAGCGGCTTCGTCTTCCTCGGCGGCGACCCGCTGCTGCGGCCCGATCTGCCGGAAATGATCGCCCACGTCACCGGCGTCCACGTAGCCGGGGCGCGCTTCTTCTTCAACAGCTTCGTCGATCGTGAGACAGCCGGGGTGCTGGCGACCGCCGGGCACGGCCGACTGCGACCGCTCGTCAGCGTCGACGGCCCGCGCGACGTCAACGACGCCCTGCGCGGCGAGGGCAACCACGCCGAGGTCTTCGCCTCGATCGCCAACCTCCAGGCCGCGGGACTCGACCCGGTGGCCAACACGGTGCTGGTGGAGCCGGTGCTCGCCGGCCTGTCGCGGCTCGCGCGCGAGCTGCGACAGGTCGGGGTGGGCCGGCTCCACCTCATCTTCCCCCACCAGCACGGCGGCCTTCCCGGAGGCAGCGGCGCCGGCCCCGTTGGCGGTGACTCACTCGTGCCCGACGGAGCCGCCCTGCTCGCCGCCCTCGAGGAGCTGGTCGTGGTCGCCGACCAGATCGGCCTCGTGATCGACAACCTGCCTTCGTGGAGGCGGCGCGTCGGGGCTCGAAACGACTTCTGCGCCTCCGGGTGTCGCGACCTCGCCGTCGACCCGTACGGCCGCGTCTACGCGTGCGCCATCACCGTCGGCGACCCGGCGTTCGTCGCCGGCGACCTCGCGCATGAGCCCCTGGAACGCATCTGGCGAGGCTCGCCGGCGTTGCGCCTGCTGCGCGCCGCCGCAGCCCGAGACCGGGCCGAGTGCGCCGTGTGCCCGGTCGTCGACGCCTGCGGCGGCGAGTGCTGGGTCCAGGCCCACTACGCGGCCCGCGCCACGGGCCGGCCCGCCGGCTACCGCGCGGCGTTCCCCTACTGCGACGTCGTGCGACCGCTGCTCGAGCGGCTCGGAGCGCACGAAACGGCAGCCGCGTGCGTCGGCGGCTGCGGCGGCCAAGCCGCGGCCGGCGAGGCCTCCTACGGCCTGTTCGACTGCATATGAGGCTACTGACGGCCCGGGCGTGACCCGGGCGACACTGCCGACGGGGCCGCACGGTACCTACCCGACCCGCAGCACCGCCGACCCGCGGACGCGGTCTTGCTTCAGGTCGATGAGCGCCTCGTTGGCCTGCTCGAGGTCGTACTCCTCCACGCGGCTGCGCACCGGCACGAGCGCGGCGTCGCGGAGCAGCTCGCGGGCGTCCTGCCGCGTGGAGTTGGCGATGCTGCGCACGACGCGCTCGTCGTAGATCCATGGGTACTCGATGGGCGGGATCGGCGACGAGTAGATCCCGCCCAGGGCGACGATGCCGCCCCTGTCCGTCCGGCGCAGCGCGTCGATGGCGAGTTCCCCCGCGGGGGCGAAGATGATAGCCGCATCGAGGAGGACACCCGGGTCTTCCGACGCCTCGCCGGCCCACGCCGCCCCGAGCTCGAGCGCGAGGCTGCGGTGCTCGGCCCCGCGCGTGAACGCGTACACCTCCCAGCCGCGCCAGCGCGCGACCTGCGTGCAGAGGTGCGCCGCCGATCCGAAGCCGTAGAGGCCGAGGCGGCGGGGCTCGACGCCGGCCGTCGCTGCGTCAGCCGTACGCCCAGACCCGTCTGCGTACCCGGCAAGTACGTTCCCGGCGTCCGCCGTGCTCTGGTCCGCCGCCTCGGCGCCGGGCAGCCCGGCGCCGTCGCCGACGATCCCCACGAGCCGAAGGCAACGGTACCCGATGATCCCGGCGCACAGCAGCGGCGCGACGGCGAGGTCGTCCATCGCGTCGGGCAGCCGGTAGACGAAGTCGGCCGGCGCTACCATGTACTCGGAGAACCCACCGTCCACGTCCCAGCCGGTGAACTGTGCGTTCTCGCAGAGGTTCTCCCGGCCGCTGCGGCAGAAGCGGCAGCGTCCGCAGGTACGGTGCAGCCATGGCACGCCGACGCGCTCGCCGGAGCGGAGCGGCGGTGCGCTCGGGTCCCCACCCGGCGGCAGCCGCTCGGCGCCCGCGCCGAGCGCCGCTACCTCGCCGACGATCTGATGGCCGGGCACGACGGGCGACCGGTGGGGCGGCAGCTCGCCCTCGACGATGTGGAGGTCGGTGCGACACACGCCGCAGGCCCGCACGCGCAGCAGGACCTCGCCCGGCCCCGGCCGCGGCACGGGCAGTTCGACCAGAGACAGCGGACGCTCGCCGACAGGCTTCGGGGCAGCGAGCTGCAGGCCGCGCATACTGGCGGGCAGCGCTGCGCCGGACGCGTCGCTCATCGTCCTCACCTCCCGTCTGGGACAGTGGGCTCAGCCTACGACAGGATGTCCTTGCGGCGGAAGACCAGCCAAGCCAGGGCGGTCAGCCCGGCGCTCCACAGGCCGAAGACCAGCAGCGCCTCCCCGATAGGTCGCCAGGCGATCGGGTCGCGGAAGAAGTTCATGTACTCGCCGAAGTAGCTCGAGAAGACGTAGGGCTCCAGCCAGTCGAAGAAGCTGAAGGTGACGAGGATCTGGACGACGATGAAGACGACGAAGGTGGCGATCAACGCCGTGAGACTCGAGTTCGTCAGCGTCGAGAACAGGAGCGCGAGCGAGATCATGCACGCCATCGCGGCCAGAGCGAAGAGCGCGGTCAGCACGATGAGGCCGATGCCCTCGGCGATGCTGACCGTCGTGCCGGACAGCGTGACCAGTGGCTCCAGGCCGAAGAAGAGGGCGCCGAAGAGGATGCCCGCGGCGACCACGAGAGCCAGCCCGACGAAGAGCGTGAGCACGGCGACGACCCACTTGCTGACGATGAGCGAGCCACGCGACTGCGGGCGCAGCAGGATCGCGCGCAGCGTGCCGAGCTCGGCCTCACCGGCGATCAGGTAGCTGCCGAGCACCGCCGCTGCCAGCGGCAGCAGGACGAGGAGAAGCGCCGCCAGGGCGGACACGGGCACGTACAGCCCGTTCTCGAGGACGCGGCTCATGAAGTGAGGGCCCTCGCCCGGCCCCGGTCCGGTGTCGGAGATATACAGCGCGAGCGCCATGAGGAAGGGAATGGCGGCCAGCCCGCCCCAGATCAGGTACGTGCGCCACGTGAAGAGCAGCTTGGTCCACTCCCGGTGCAACGGACCATGGTGCGCGCCGCGCATCGCAGGGCGGGTGCTGCCGTGGCAGCTTTCGCCGGCGTGGCGCTCCGGCGGCGGCGTCGGCGGACAGGCGCAGACACCGCCGGGGCTCACCGTCGCCTCCCCTCGGTCGAGTGAGGCGACGGGGATGAGGACGCGACCGGGGCCCGCAGCGAGCCTGGCGCCGCGCGGTAGACCGAGACGGGCAGCGCGCCATACGCAGGCGATCGGACCACGCGAGAGGCGGAGGACGGAGCGGCGCGGTAAGTGGGGCCTGGCCCCGGGCGGTCCGTGACAACCGGCTCCGTGCGGTCGACCGGAGGCACCGCCGCGCCGTCCGCGGAAGCCGGCGCCGAGCGGTCCGCGGGGGGCGCCGTGGAGTCGGCGGGGGACGGCGGCGATGCCTCGTCGCCGCCGGCCGGCAGAGAGCCATCGCCGGCCCCGGCCGGGCGCAGCACACGTGTCTCGGGTTGTCCCGCACCCCCGGGTCGTTCGACGACGATCGTGACGCGCGGCCATGATGCCGGCGGCGTCTCCTCTGCGGCCGGCGCCGGAGACGCCGCCCGGACCGGCGGGGCTGATTCCTCGTCATCGGGCGATGCGCGCCCGATCGGCGCCACGTCCTCGGGCGGCGCCGCGTCCTCGGGTGGCCCCGGCTCCGCAGAAGGCGCCGAGCCCTCGGGTGGCGCGACCTCGGCAGAGGGCACCGAGTCCCCCGGTGTCGCCACCTCCGGGTCGGGCGCCACCTGCTCGGACGGCTCCGGGGCCTCCGTCTCCGGCGGTCGCATCCCGCGCGCGGTCAGCTCGAGGAAGTAGTCCTCGAGGCCCTGGTCGGTGGCCGGGACGACTGAGCGCACGGCGAGGTCGTCGGCGACGAGGCGGCGGACCAGCTCCGGCACGTCGTCGCCGGCCTGCACGACGAGGTAGCCGTCGTCCTCGGCGACGGCGCCGGCCCCGAACATGGCCCGTGCCGTCCCCCCGGCCTTCGTCTGGTCGTCGGTCATCACCTTGACGGCAAGACCCTGCGGCCGCAGCTCGGCGACCGACCCCTGCACGACGACGCGGCCGTGGTCGATGATGACCGCCCTCGTGCAGACCTGCTGGACCTCGTGCAGGAGGTGCGAGCTGAGGAAGACGGTCACGCCGCCGCGACCGAGGTCGCGGATGAGCTCGCGCACGTCTTTCATGCCGCGCGGGTCGAGGCCGCTGGTCGGCTCGTCGAGGACGACGAGCTCGGGGGCATGAAGCAGCGCCTGGGCGATGCCGAGGCGCTGCTTCATGCCGTGCGAGAACCCGCCGACCCGCGAGTCGGCACGGTCGCTGAGGCCGACGATCTCGAGCACCTCGGCGATGCGTTCCTCACTGACCGGCCCGGTCATACTGCCGAGCAGGCGCAGGTTGCGACGCGCCGACATCAGCGGGTAGAAGGTCGGGTCGTCGACGAACCCGCCCACGTGCCGCAGCGCCTCCTTCAGCTCTCCGGGGACACGGTGTCCGGCGACCTCGGCGTGGCCGCTCGTCGGGTGGATCAGCCCGAGGACGAGACGGATGACCGTCGTCTTGCCGGCGCCGTTGGGCCCGAGGAAGCCGAAGATGTCGCCGGCGCGGACCTGCATGTCGAGACCGTCAACGGCGCGCAGCTTGCCGAAGTCCTTGACCAGGCCGTGGGTGGAGAGGATGGCGGCGCGGCCCTCGCACTCTGACCGCTCGGGCCGCGCCTCCTGCTCGCGCGTCTGCTCTGCCACGACGTCGTGCGTCACGCCACCGTCCACCTAGCGCACCGACTCGACGAACTCGAGCAGGTCCCGCCCGGGCACGATGCCGAACGCCATCAGGGTGACGCCGCCCTGCTCCCAGACGACCACTCCGCCGAGCGGAGTCAGCAGCGACCTCGCTGCTGAGCCACCCGCCGACTGGGCCTCGAACAGGGTGGGCAACTCGCCCAGCGCCTCACTCAGCTCCGGAGTCGTCCGCGCCTGAGCGAGACCGATCGCACCGAAGCCCTCGCCGTAGACGAGCACTGCGGCGGGCCCTGGGGCTTCGGAGTCGGCGACTGCGGAGTCGGCGGCGCCCGTCTCGGACGGCGAGTCGCCTCCGGCGTCGCCGTCGTCGGCCGCGCCGCCGCCCACCGCGCCCAGCAACTCGCTGAAGAGCGGGGAGCCGGCGGCGTCGAGCGGCAGACCCCCGTCGAGCACGTAGGCCCAGCGGAAGGCGCGCGCCGTGTAGCCCTCGGCGGCGCGCAACTCGAAGTCGACCAGCGCGGCCGCCTGCTCGAGATCGAGCAGGGCCCGCTGGGCCTCGAGGCCGAGCTCATCTCGCGACGGCTCCACGCCCTCGCCGGGCTCGGCGCCGCCGCCCTCGTCGGTCTTCGCGCCGTACTCAGAGCCGCCCGGGTCGATGGTCTGTCGCTCGACCTCGGCGCCCTCCGGCGGCGAGAAGACGAACACGTCGTCGTCCACGGCAGCGTACGACACGCGCTCGAAGCCGAACGAGAGTGTCGGCTCGGCGGCGCCGCGCGCCGTCACGTCGACGCGCAGCGGCACGAACGTGCGGCCGTCGACCGCCGCCTGGATCGAGCCGAGCGCCGTGTCCGTGGCCGCCGGTGTCATGGTGAGCAGGTAAGCGTTCTGGCCGGCGACCACGCTCTCCCCGGTGACCTCGACGCTCATGAAGCGCGCCGCGGCGGCGAGCATGCCGGCGACGCGCTCGGGGGTCGGCGGCTCGGGCGCCGGCGAGCCCATCGCCGGCGGCCCCAGTGCCGGCTCCGTCTCGCCACTCGCACCCGCCCCGGTGCTCTCGCGCGCCGCGTCGAACTCGTAGAGCCGCGCCGTGTTCTCGACCGCGTCGTAGACCCACGCCGTGCCCGCGCCGCCGTCAACGACGATCACCTGGTCGCCAGCCTCGGTGTACGCGTCGAATCGCGCTTGGTCGCCTTGCGCCCACAGCCGGCCGGCGCCGTCGCTGAGCAGCGGCGACTGCGTGACGTCGGCGAAGGCCTCGTCGGCGAAGGCCGGGAGCTCGCCGAAGAGGCGGTTCTGCCACACGATGTCGCCGCTGATCGCCTGCGGCCTCTCGTCGTGGGCCGCCACGCGCGCCAGCAACTCGGCCGCAGTCAGCGACGGCAGATCTGTGTCGTCGTCGGCGCCGGCGACCGCGACGAGCCCGACGGCAAGGGCGGCGAGCACGGCCAGAGCTGCGATGATGATGAGGGGGAACTTCGAACGCATCGATCACTCCTTCCTGCGTCCTCTCTGCCCGGGTTCTTCCGCGCGGGCCGCGGTTCCGAACCTCAGGGCGACAGAGGCGTCAGGGCAGGGTGTAGACGAAGGCCGTCCAGCCGGTGACGAACTGGCCCCAGCCGAGTCCGAGCGAGTCCCGTACGGCCTCGTCCAGGCCTTCGGGGGTCAGGTCCGAGTCGGCGACGGCGCGCACGAAGTCGCGCAGCGTCGCTACGCCCCAGCCGTCGAGCACGTACAGCACGATGCTACCGCCCATGAGGTAGCCCAGACGGACCCGCTCGATGCCGCTGCCCATCCACAAGCTGCCGGTGGCGAGGGCGGTGGTCAGCGGGAGGCTCTGGTTGCCCGCGGCGAGTTCCTCGCGCAGGGCAGCGTACGTTCGCCCCCCCTCGACGGCCACGGCGAGGCCCTCGAGGAGCAGCGTCGGGCTGTGCTCGGTGCCGGCGAACCAGCGCATCGTGTAGGCGTGAGTGAGCTCGTGGGCGAGCATCAGCGGTGCCCAGTCGCCGACGTCGGCGAGCGCGGGAGCGAGGACGCCGATGTCGCGCGGCCACCACTCAGCGTCGGCGAGGCGCGGCGTCGGCGCCGAGAAGAAGCGGATGCGGTCGTCGGGGAACGGCGCCCCGCGGAAGCGGTCGATCTGGCCGCGCGACCCGAAGACCAGGATCAGCGTCGTGCGCCCGGGGTCGAGACGAAGCACATCGAGCCGGTCGTGCGCCGGGCCGGAGAGCTCGGCGAGGAGCTCGGCGCGCGACCGCCACGAGCGGTCGGCGACGACCAGACAGCCCTCGCCCTTCACGACGACAGGGCGGTTGAACGCCATGAAGAACTGGCGCTCTGCCGCTTCGGGCGTGGCGTCGCCGACCACGAGCGTGCGGTCACCCGCGTGCCGGAGATCGAGCACGCGGTCGGCCATCAGGCGGTCGGCCGGACCGGCCACGCCGAGCCTGCCGGTGAAGTGGATGTCGAAACGCCCCGGCCTGCCCTGGATCGGCACGACGTCGGCGGTCACGCCCGACCAGGGCAGCGGGCTGAGACGGCGGTAGAGGTCCCGCGCCGCCGCCCGGGCCCGCTTGCCGTCGGTCGGCAGGGCGTCGCGCCAGGCCTGCCGATCGCCGGCCTCGAGCGCCGCAGCGGCGGAGGCGAACGCGGCTTGGGCCTCGGCGAGGGTCGCCGGCCGGTCGACGGGCGCCGACGCAGCGGGCCCGCCGCCCTCTCCGGCGAGGTCGACAGCCGCCGGCAGCAGGCCGAGGCCCACCACCGCGAGGACGAAGGCCGCCAGGGCGAGGAGCACCGTGCGGCGCACGGAGCGGCGGCGACTCATGCGGCCGCCGCCGCGTGGGCCGCCCTCGGTCGCGCACCCCTGTCGCATGCGGTCGTCACAGCCCGGAGTCCCTCCCGGTCGGGTCGATCCCTCGACCACATTGTAACGGCAGGACGAGACCGCGAGCGGGCGGGGCATGCGTCGAAGCGGCGGGTGGGGCGCGCTTCCCCTTTGCCTCACGGCGCACTACCATCCGACACGCACGCGCGACCGCGGAGGGCCCCACGCCGTGACCTTGATCGTCTGCCCGAACCTCGCCATCGACCGCGTCCTGCTGGCCGCGCGGCTCGAGCCCGGCAACCTGCATCGGCTGCGCTGCCTCCAGCACCAAGCCGGCGGGAAGGGCGCCAACGTGGCACGGGTGCTGAAGGCCCTCGGCGGCCGCGGGCTGCTCGTCGGGGTGGCGGCCGGCTCCACCGGCCGACTGATCGGCGAGCTCGCGGTCGCAGAGGGCCTCGACGTGCTGCTGGTCGCCGTCAGCGGCGAGGCGCGCGTCTCGAACGTGATCATCGAGGGCGACGGCCGCGTCACCGAGGTCTACGAGCACGGCCCCGCCATCGACGCGGCGACCGTCACCGCGCTGCTCGAGACGGTGCGCGAGCAAGCCCGTGCGGACGACGGCTGGGCGATCGTCAATGGCCACGCGCCGCCCGGCGCGGGACCGGACTTCTACGCCCGGCTCGTCCGCGCCCTGCGCGGCGCAGGGCGCCGCGTCATGATCGACGCCGCAGGCCCACAGCTCTGGCACGCCCTGGCGGCCGGCCCCGACTTCGTCAAGGTCAATGCGCTCGAAGCGTGCAGCGCGGTAGGAGATCCCGCCGCCGCCGGCGACGCCCCAGGCGAGGCCGCCGCGGCGCTCACGGCGGACGAGGCCGGCGCGGCGGATGCACCGCCGGCCTTCCTCCCGGCTGATCACGGCGACTGCGACGCCGTCTCCGCGACCCTCGACGACACGGGGCGCGTCGCGCGCGGGCTCGAGCTCTGCCGGCGGCTCGTCGAGGCCGGCGCCAGCCGTGCCGCCGTCACCATCGGCGCTGCCGGCGCCGTAGCGCTCGCCGACGGGCTGACGTACCACGCCCGGACGGAACCGGTCGGGGTCGTCAGCACCGTTGGCTCGGGCGACTCCTTCGCCGCCCGGCTGCTGCTCGGGCTCGAGTGCGGCGAGGAGCTGGGAGCATCGTTGGCGGGGGCGGCCGCGGCCGCCTCGGCCAACGCCGGCACGCCGCTCACCGCCCACCTCGACCCGCACGAGGTCGCACGCCTCGCAGCCGGCGCGACGGTCCGCGTCGGACCGCGCTGACCCGACGCCGGCGGCGGCGCGTTTACCCGCGCCCTCCTCCCGGCTACACTTGAGCGGTCCCCGACCCGGAGTCCCCCACCATGTACCCCGAGCTCTTCCGCATCGACGGTCTCACCTTCCACAGCTTCGGCCTCATGGCCGCGCTGGCCCTCATCGTCCCCGGCCTGCTCGTCGTCTGGCCGCTGCTTCGGCGCCGCGGCGTCACCCCGGACTTCGCCATCGAGGTCATCGTCGCCGCCGGCGTCGGCGGCTTCGTCGGCGCCCGGCTCTACTACATGGCCGAGCACTGGAGCAGCGTGCGCGAGGACATTTTCGGCAGCATCTTCACCGGCATCGGCTTCACCTGGTACGGCGGGCTCATCGGCGGCTTCGTCGCCGTCGTCGCCTGGTCGCTCGTCCGCCGCATCCCCCTCGGCGTCGTCGCCAACGCGACGGCGCCGGCCGTGGCGCTGGGTTACGCGATCGGGCGCATCGGCTGCCAGCTCGCCGGTGACGGCGACTACGGCAGTCCCAGCGACCTGCCCTGGGCGATGGGCTATCCCGACGGGACGGTGCCGACCCCGCCCGGCGTCACCGTGCACCCGACGCCGGTCTACGAGATCCTCATGATGGCACCCGTCATCTACGTGCTTTGGCGCCTCGCCAGAGGGCAACGCTCGGGCTGGTGGACCTTCGGCTGGTTCCTCGTGCTCTCGGGAGCCGAGCGCTTCGTGGTCGAGTTCTGGCGGCGCAACCCGGAGTGGTTCGTCGGCCTGACCCAGCCGCAGTGGGTGGCCATCGTCGGCGCGGCGATCGGCGTCGTGCTGATCCTCGCGTTCCGCGGCCGGCCCGCCGAGACGGCGCCGGAGCGGCGCGTCACGAGAGCCGAGACGCGCCGCGCCGAGAGGGCCAAAGCGCACTGAAGCGCGCCGCTGCGGCTCACCCGACGGGCCACTCCGGGCGCACCGCCGGCACCAGCAGCAGCGGGCAGGGCGACTCCTCGAACATCGCGCGTACCACCGGCGCACGCTCGCCGGCCAGCGTACCCCACCACGAGAGGACGACGAGCTGGGCGTCGAGGTCGCGAGCCTCCCTCACCATGGTCGCGACCGGATCGCCCACGCGTGCGACGAGCCGATGCCGACCCCCCCTCGCGCACTGCGCGAAGCGCAGCGTGAACTCCTCCTGCCACGACGGCCACTCGTACTGCTCCTGGTCGACCATGCGGGGCGCCGGCAGGCTGCCCGGCTCGGATGGGCACGTGCCGGTCATGACGTGCAGCATGACTATCTCGCGCCCCGGAGCGCAGAAGGCGTCGTCGGCGTAGCGCATGGCCTCGGAGGTCGACGGGCTCCCCTCGAGGGGCACGAGCAGCCGCTGAAGGCGGCCGATGGGCCGCATCCCCGGCCGCACAAGCAGGAGCGGGTCGCCGAGCTCGCAGAGCAGGGCCTGGGCGACGCTCCCGATGCCGGGCTTGGGCACCGTGCGCAGGCCGAGCGCGACGACCTCGACGTCGTCGGCCGCCGCGCGCCGGGCGACCTGCGCCGCGACCTCGCCCTCCTCGATCACCTCGGTATCGACATCGGGGAGACCCGCGATGTCGCTGCGGTCCCCGACGTGCAAGCCCGCCACGTCCCAGCCTCCCGCCTCGGCCAGCGCCTTCGCATCGGCGAGCAGCCGGGCGTCGGATTCGCCGTGCCCCGAGAGCGCTACGAGCAGACTCACGTCTCCTCCTCCCAAGCGGCCCCGTCACGCACCCAGCGGTGTGCTCCCGGCGCGAGTCGCCGCTCGACTCCACCGAACAACACCGTCACCGGCGCGTGCTCCACCGCTATACCTACCCGCACCCGGCCACCGCCAGCCTGCTCGAGGTCGAAGTGCGCCCGCGCGCCCCGGAACCAGAGCGGCACCGAGAGCCGGCGCCAGGACGGCAGGAGGTTGGGGTCGACGACGAGCGCCTCGTCGCGGCGGCGGATGCCGGCGATACCCATCACCGCCGCCTGCCAGATGCCGCCCATCGTCGCCATGTGCAGGCCCCGGGCGGCGTTGCCCATGGTGTCGCCGAGGTCGATGTCGCAGGCCATCCTGAAGGCCGCCTCGGCCGCCGCCAGGTCACCGAACTCGGCCGCCACCGCGGCGTGAATGCCCGGCGAGAGCGAGCTGCCGTGGGTGGTGAGGGGTTCGTAGTACTTGTAGTTGGCGCGCGCCACCTCGTCGGGGATGTCGTCGCTGAGGAGCCAGCAGAGCATGACCACGTCGGCCTGCTTGATGACCTTGGAGCGCAGCGTCACCTCGCGAGTCAGCATCAGGTCGGCGGCCATCGGGCGAGGGCGCAGGCGCTCGAGCGGCACGTCGTCGAGCGCGTAGAACCCCTTGAACTGCTCGTAGAGCCCCGTCGCCGGGTCGAAGCCGTCGGCGAGGCCATCGGCCACCTGCCGCCAGGACTCGAGCTCGCGTGGCGTCACGCGCAGGCGCGCGCGTAGCTCCGTGGCCCGGGTCAGCGACCGGCGCTCGAGCCAGCGAAGGGCGACGATCGCCGTGCGGATGTTCCAACGCGCGAGCACGTTGGTGTAGGCGTTGTCGTCGACGTCCTCGTGGTACTCGTCGGGGCCGACGACCTCGTTGATGTGGTGCCGGCCGTCGTCGCCGAGGACGGCGCGCGAGGCCCAGAAGCGCGCCGTCTCGAGAAGCAGTTCCACACCCATCTCGTCCATGAACGCGTCGTCGGCCGTCGCCTTCCAGTACTCCCACACCGCCCACGCCACGTCGGCCGAGATGTGGTGCTCCATGAGACCGGAGAGGATCGGGACCACCTCCGCGCCGGGCCCGATGCCGTACGGCGGCGTGGTCTCGGCCCCGCGGTCGGCCGACTCCCAGGGGAAGAGTGCGCCCCGGTGCCCGAGACCGCGCGCCTTCTCCCGCGCTCCGTCCAGCAGCCGGTAACGGTAGGTGAGCAGAGTTCGCGCCGTTTGCGGATGCGTGTAGATGAAGAACGGCAGCACGAAGACCTCGGTGTCCCAGAAGACGTGCATGAAGTACGACATGCCGCTGAGGCCGCGGGCACCGACGGAGACCGTCTCCTTGTCGGGATGCGCGGTGCTGATGAGGTGATGGATGGAGAAACGCAACGCCTCCTGCGCCGCCGCGTCGCCCTCGACGACCAGGTCGCTGTCGCGCCAGCGCGCCGCCCACGCAGCCTCGTGGCGCGCGAGCAGCTCCTCGAAGCCGAGCTGCCCGGCCCGCTCGAGGGTGCGCACCGCCTTCTCCCTCGACGGCAGCCGCGTGCGTGCCGAGACGATGGCAGCGAGCCGGTCGACGGTCGCAGGCTCGCCGGCCTCGAGGCGACCCCCGATGACATCGCGCGCCTGGTCGACGGTGCGCTCGACCGGCGAGCCGGCCGCCGGTCTGGTGCTCACGGCCAGCACGTGGCCGCCGCCCTTGTGGCCCTGCGTGCTGACCACGAACCCGGGGCCTTCGCCCGGCTCGAACGTGGTCTCGAGCACCGGGCCACCGGCGTGCGTGACGCCGACCGCCCCCTCCCAGACGATGCGGCCCGAGAAGTCCTCGGGCACCGCCTCGGCGCGCAGGGCCATGACGGCACGATCGTCGAGCGAGGCGAAGCGGGCGGTGCGGACGCTGATGGTGCGGCCCCCGGTCTCCCGCTGCCGCCAATACCGGTACACGACCCCGCTGCGCAGGTCGAGCACGCGGTGATGGGAGACGATCTCGCCGTTGGCCAGCGTGAGTGGGGTGCTGCCGATCTTGAGACGCAGCCCGAGCCAGTCCGGAGCCGGCACCGGCTTACGGATGCGGGGCTCGGCCGTGTCGTCGCCGAAGACCCCGGCGACCAGCGTCGCCGGCGTCGACACAGCTGAGCCCTCCTCGAGCGAGCCGCGAGTGCCGGTCTCGCCGTTGGCGACCGTGAGGAGCGTCTCGATCTCGCGCTCGCGGAACGGGTCGAAGCCCTTCACCTCGTAGCGCCACGCCGGGTCGCCGGTCGGCTCGGGGAAGCGCGCTCGCGCCACCAACTCGCGGCGCGCGACCTGATCCTCGAGGACGTCAAGCAGCGTGGCCCAGCCGCCACCGAGGTGCAGCACCCGCGGTGGGGGACCGCCGCGCTCCTCCCCGACCGAGACGAAGCGGGCCCCTTCGAGCTCGGGGAGGAGAAGCTTGCGGTCCGGCCCGTCGACACCGTGGACGGGGGCGAACACGTCACCGACCACGAGGAGGTCGGCGATGTCGCGATCGCGCCCGGCGACCAGCAAGCGGGCGACGGCACGCATGCTGTCCGCCCGGTCCGTGACTCCCAGTTCGACGGCCATGCCCTCGGCGTAGACGTGGATCCCCGGGAACCCGCCCTCCGCGAGATCGTCGAGCACGGTGTCGACGGCCCGCCTGACGCTGTCGAACCCGGCGTCGGCGACGACGTCGCGGAGGCCGCGTGGCCGCGCCCCGGCGCCGACGCGGCCTTCGCCCCCGGAGGCGAGCTCGACGCTGACGCGCGTCTCCGGACCGGGCACAGGGGTGGCCTCCAATCCGCGGCCGCGCAATCGCTCGGCCACGAGCCCGGCGGCCGCGTCCAGGTCGGTCTGCTCCGCGGCCGTCAGGTGGCGGCGCTCGAGGAGGCGCGGGCCGCGCGGGCCGACGACGTACAGCTCGGCGCCGCGCCTGAGCAAGAGGAAGAGGCGGCCCTCGGCGCCCGGCCGGGCGCCGAGGGCCTCGTCGACCTCGCGCACTCCGGCGCGCCCGACGATGGCCACGTCGACCCCGAGTGCCGTGAGGCGCTCTACCGCGCTGCGCAAGGCGCGCAACATGGGTTCGTCGGCGGTGGCGCCGGGCCACGTGAAGCAGACCACGGCGAATTCGCGGTCGAGCTCGTCGGGCAGGTTCCTCTGCGCGCGCACCGTCACGGGGCAATCCTGCCCCAAAGCGGCTGCGGCTGCACCACTCGCCTTCGGCAGCCGGCCGCCCGGCCGCCGACCGCGCACCGCCGCTGTAGACTAACCACGCCGCCGTTCGTCCAGGAGGGACCATGCCGCACATCGACACCGACTTCGTCCGCAGCCAGTTCCCCGCCCTCGCCCGGATCATCTCCGGCCAGCCAGTGGCCTACCTCGACGGTCCCGGAGGCACTCAGGTCCCGCAGCGCGTGCTCGACGCCATGCGCGACTACCTCGTCACCAGCAACAGCAACATCCACGGGTTCTTCGCGACGACCGAGGAGACCGACGCGATGATCGCCGGCGCCCGCGAGACGCTTGGCGACTTCTTCGGCTGCGGCCCCGACGAGGTCGCCTTCGGCGCCAACATGACGACCCTCAACTTCCTGCTCGCGCAGGCCATCGGCCGCGACCTGCAGCCCGGCGACGAGATCCTCATCACCGAGATCGACCACGAGGCCAATCGCGGGCCCTGGCTGCACCTCGCCGAGCGCGGCGTGCTCGTACGCGAAGTGCCGGTGCACACCTCGACCTGCACCCTCGACTGGGACGCCTTCGAGACCATGGTGAAGCCCGGGCGCACCAAGGTCATCGCCCTCAACTACGCCTCCAACGCGGTGGGGACGGTCAGCGACGTTGCGCGCGCCGCGGCGCGCGCCCGCGAGGTCGGCGCGCTGTCGGTCGTCGACGCCGTGCACTACGCCCTGCACGGGCCGATCGACGTCAAGGCCATCGGCTGCGACTTCCTGCTCTGCTCGGCCTACAAGTTCTTCGGCCCGCACATCGGCGTGGCCTACGCGCGACGCCCCGTGCTCGACGCGCTTCGCACGCTGACGCTGAGCACCCAGGAGCCAGAGCCGCCGTTCAAACTCGAGACCGGCACCCTAAACCACGAGGGCATCGCCGGTGCAGCCGCCGCGATCGAGTTCATCGCCGACTTCGGACGCCGTAACGAAGACCTCGTGGCCGACGAGCTCCCCGACGGGTTGCAGGGCCGGCGACGGGCGATCGTGGCGGGCATGCTGGCGAGCGAGTGGCACGAGCGGCCCATCGCCCGCCGCCTCATCGAGGAGCTCTCGGCGATCGACGGCGTCACCGTCTACGGCCCGCCGGCGGGTCACCCGCGCACCTCGACGGTCTCGTTCACCATCGACGGCATCGAGGCCGCCGACGTCTGCCGCACGTTGGGCGAGCGCGGCCTCTTCCTCTGGGACGGGCACTTCTACGCGTTCAAGCTGGTCGAGCGGCTCGGGCTCATGGACCGCGGCGGCCTCGTGCGTGCCGGGCTCGCCCCCTACAACACCATGGACGAGGCCGAGCGCCTCATCGCCGCGGTCGCCGAACTCGCGACGTCGGCGCGCGGCGGCCGCACCTGACCGGCGACGCCGACCCGCAAGGGAGGCCGTGATGAAGCCACATGTCGGTACCCACGCAGCCCCGGGCGCGGCGGACGCCGTCGCGGCGCCGCGCCGCGTGGCCCTCTGCATCCTGGGCTTCGGCAACGTCGCACGCCGGCTCTGCGAGGTGCTGACGGCGCGCGAGCGCGACCTCGCGGAGCGCTTCGGCCTCGAGCTCGTCGTGACCGCCGCCGGCACGCGTTCGCACGGCAGCCTGATCGCGCCGGCCGGCCTCAGCCCAGCCGCGACGCTGCGTGCGGCCGGGCTCGAGCCGGGCGACCTGCAGTCGGCGCCGGCGGCGCCGGCCGGCTGGGGCTTCGCCGCGCCGGCCCGCCCCGGCGCCGAGCTCATCGCCGCCTCCGGCGCCGACGTGCTCGTCGAGGCGACCGTGCAGGAGGAGGGTGGCGCGGCGACCGCGATCGCCCACGTCGAGGGCGCGCTGGCGCGCGACATGCACGTCCTGAGCGTCAACAAGGGCCCGGTCGCCTGGGACTACCGCCGACTCGCCGACCTCGCCGTCGCCCACGGGCGGCGCCTGCTCTTCGAGGGTGTGACGATGGACGGCTGCCCCGTCTACAACCTCGCCGCGCGCTGCCTGCCGGGCACGCGCGTGCTCGGCATCAGCGGCGTGCTCAACTCCACGACCAACTACCTGCTCGACGCGATGGCCGAGGGCCGCGCCTTCGACGAAGCGCTCGCCTGGGTGCAGGCCGAGGGTTTCGCCGAGGCCGACCCCTCGCACGACATCGACGGGGTCGACGCGGCGAGCAAGACGGCGGCGCTCGCCAACGTGCTGATGGACGCCCGGCTGACGCCGGCCGACGTGCCACGCGAGAGCATCCGCGCCGTCGGCGCCGAGCGCGTCGCCGCGGTGCGCGCGGCCGGCCGGCGCCTGCGCGTGGTCTGCGAAGCCGAGGTCGTCGACGGCGCCGAGCGCCTGCCGGTGCTCGGCCCCCCGGACGCTGCGGCGCCGGGCGACGCGCCACCGGCCGCCGGCACGCCGGCCACCGGCACCGACCCTCCGGCGGTGTCGGCGGCCGTTCGCCTCGTCGAGGTAGACGCCGACCACCCGTTCTTCGCCGTCGGCGGCTCGATGTCGACGGTCGTGATCCGCACCGACCTCATGGGCGAGGTGCAGGTCGTCGAGCGCGACGCGCTGCTCACGCAGACCGCGTATGCGCTCTACAGCGATCTGCTGTCTCTACCCCGGAGCCGCTGACCCGCCCTCCGCCCTCAGGCGCCGCCGCAGGCGCCGGTAGAGCGCGAAGCCGAGCAGCACGCCGGCGACGTTGAGCATGACGTCGTCGATCTCGGTCACCCGGCAGGCGTACCCCACGAGCAGCGACACGCCGAGCTGCGCCGTCTCTACCGCCAGCGAGAGGGCGAGGCCGGCGGCGGCCACGCGCCGCCAGGTGCCCGCCGGCCGCCAGACGACAGGAAGCATGAAGCCGAACGGCGCGAAGACCAGCACGTTGCCGCCGAGGAGCCACGCGATCGTCCTCGGTTCGCCGCCGCCGATCACGGCGGCGACCCCGCGCAGGGGCACGAGATCGACGGCCGCGGCCGGCCCGGCCGCGGCCTCGAGCGCCCTCAGGGCCGCGTCGAGAGGCACGGGGAAGAGCGTCGCGCCGGCGAGCCAGCCCAGGTGAAGGACGAAGAGCGTGGTGACGGCCGACGCGAAGCCACCGCGGCCGCGCCGCACAGCACGTAGCCCCAGCACGGCGCCGAGCGATGCGGCCAGCGGATAGACGACCCAGCCCTCCAGCATGCGCCGAGCGTAGCCGAGGCGCCGTCGCGGCGCGTCGTCCTCGAGGAGTACACGGCCATACTCCCACGGGCGCTGGTCACGGCGGCGCGGCATCGCCTACGATGGCCGCGTGGACCTCACCACCCTCGAGCGCCGGCTGACCGGCATGTCGCCCGCGACGAACGCGGTGTTCGTGCTCGGGCTCGCCACCCTCGTCTGCCTGCAGGTCTGGGCGCTTGACCGCTGGCAGGCCGGCGCCGGCGAACCCGGCACCGTCGCCTACCTCCTGGCCGCCGGCGCCTTCCTCCCGCTGCTCGCCCGGCATCGTCTGCCGGCCGTCGCCCTCGTCCTCTCCGGCGCCTGCGCGCTCGCCTACCTCGTCGGGGGCTACCCCTCGGCGTTCGTGGTCGCCGGCCCGATGATCGCCATGTACTCGCTGGCCGTTCACGGGCGGCGCTTCGTCGACGTGTTCGTCGCCCTCGTCGCCGCCGCCCTCGTGGTCGCCGCCGCCGTCTTCACGATCTCCGACGTCGGCTGGATGACCGAGGCGGGCGGCACCTTCGCCCTGCTCGCCGCGGCGGCCTTCGCCGGCGGCATCCAGCGCTCGCGGCGCGCCTACACGACGGCGATGGAGGCGCGCGCCCTCGAGGCCGAGCGCACGCGCGAGGAGGAGGCCCTGCGGCGCGCCGAGGAGGAGCGCCTGCGTATCGCCCGCGAGGTGCACGACGTGGTGGCGCACACGCTCTCGGTCGTGATCGTGCAGGCCAACGCGGCCCTCCAACTGCTCGAGTCGCACCCCGGGCGGGCGCAAGGGTCGCTGGAGATCATCGTCGAGAGCAGTCGTGCGGCGCTCACCGAGTTGCGCTCGACCTTGCGCGTGCTGCGCGACGGCGACGCGCCGGCGCCGCGCGGTCCGGCGCGCGACCTCACCTGCCTCGACGAGCTGGTCGCGCCGGCGCTCGAGGCCGGGCTCGACGTCCGCCTCGAGGTCGAGCCCGGCCTCGAGCGTATACCGGCGATCGTCGGCGCCTCGGCCTACCGCATCGTCCAGGAGGCGGTGACCAACGTCCTGCGGCACTCGAGCGCGACCCGCCTGCGGGTCCATGTCGGGGTCGCCGCGGAGACGCTCGCGATCGACGTCGTCGACGGCGGGGGCGGCGGCGAGCGAGCGAGCTCGGGCTCGGCGAAGAACGGGAGCCGCGAGCATCCCGCCACGGACCGCGGAGCTGCGGCCGGCCCGGCGCCCGCCGCCTCGGGCGCCACCCCCACGGGCGCCGTCGCCCAGGGCGCCGCGACGCCTGGACCCGGCCTGACCGTCGAGGGGAACGGCCTGCGCGGCATGCGCGAGCGCGTCGACGCCTTGGGCGGGCGCTTCTCGGCCGCGCCGCGCCCCGACGGCGGATTCGAGGTCTCGGCGCGTCTCCCCCTTAAGGCCGGCGGCTGATGGCGATCACCGTGCTCCTCGTCGACGACCAGGCTCTCGTGCGGGCCGGCTTCCGCGTGCTGCTCGAGGCCGCGCCCGATCTCGAGATCGTCGGCGAGAGCGCCGACGGCAACGAGGCGGTCGCGGCCGCCCTCCAGCTGTGCCCCGACGTCATCCTCATGGACATCCGGATGCCCGGGCTGGACGGACTGCTCGCGACCCGCCGGATCGTCGAGTTGATGGGGGAGCGGGCGCCACACATCGTGATCCTCACCACGTTCGACGCCGACGAGTACGTCTACGACGCGCTGCGCGCCGGGGCGAGCGGCTTCCTGCTCAAGGACGCCGATCCCCGCGACCTCGTCGAGGCCGTCCGCGTGGTCGCCGGCGGCGATGCCCTGCTCGCGCCCTCGGTGACGCGCCGCCTGATCGAGGAGTTCGCCTCGCGGCCCGAGGTCCGTCGCGCGCGACCGGCCGAGCTCGACGACCTGACCGGGCGCGAGCGCGAGGTGCTCGTGCTGGTCGCCCAGGGCCTCACCAACGGCGAGATCGCCCGGCGTCTCGTGATCAGCCCGACGACGAGCAAGACGCACGTCTCGCGCATCCTCATGAAGCTTGGGGCGCGCGACCGCGCGCAGCTCGTGGT
>JAFGAW010000035.1 GCA_016933475.1 Thermoleophilia bacterium | reverse complement strand
CTCGCGCCTCACGCGCGAGGCCGGGGTCCTCCTGCACAGCGACGCCGCGCAGTCGGTCGGGAAGCTCCGCACGAAGGTCGACGACCTGGGGGTGGACCTGCTGTCGGTGGCGGGCCACAAGTTCTACGGGCCCAAGGGTGTCGGGGCGCTCTACATCCGCGAGGGGACCAAGCTCGAGCCCCTGCTGCACGGGGCCGGTCACGAGGCCGGCCGGCGCGCCGGCACCGAGAGCGTGACCCTCGACGTCGGCCTGGGAGCGGCGGCGGAGCTGGCCGGCGACCTCGGCTGGACGACCGCCGTGCAGGTGCTCAGGGACCGGTTGTGGGACGGCCTGCGGGAGTCCCACGGTGCGTCCGTCGTCCTCAACGGCCACCCTGCCCGGCGACTCCCCAACACCCTGAACGTGAGCTTCGTCGGCCGGCGCGGGCAGGACGTGCTCGCGGCCGTGCCCGAGGTGGCCGCCAGCACGGGCAGCGCCTGTCACGCCGACTCGGTCACGCTCTCACCGGTGCTGCGCGCGATGGGCGTGACCACGGAGGTCGGCGCCGGCGCGGTCCGTTTCAGCCTGGGGAGGATGACGGCGCCGGCCGAGATCGACCAGGTGGTGGAGCGTCTCCGAGAGGTCGCTGTCTAGGCCGAGAGCGACCCGACCTTGGCCTTGAAGCGCACCTCTCGCCCCGGCCCCCGCCCATCTCCGCCCCCCGCACGCTCGCGATCGCCCGAGCCGGCGCCCACCGAACGCCGAGGTCTTGACCCGCATGCAAGTGTCGCCGTATGGTGGCATCCACCCGGGTGGGTGGGAACGACCAGTCAGTGGGTGAGAACGAGTGACCGGTGGGTGGGAAGCCGTGACCGACTCGGAGCGCGCCGCGGAGGAGGACGCGATGACAGGCAGACTTGAGGGACCGCTCTCCGGGATCAGGGTGCTCGACCTCGGCCAGTACATCGCCGGCCCGGCGGTGGCCATGATGCTCGCCGACCACGGCGCCGATGTCATCAAGGTCGACCCTCCCGGCGGCCCGCGCTGGCAGAGCCCCGTCAACGCGGTGCTCGACCGCGGCAAGTCCAGGATCACCCTCGACGTGCGAGAGCCGGCCGACCTCGACGTCGTGCGGCGGCTCGCAGCCTCGTCCGACGTGTTCATCGAGAACTCACGCCCCGGCGTCATGCGCACCCTCGGTCTCGGCGCCGACGACCTGACATCCCTCAACCCGCGACTCGTCTACCTCTCGCTGCCGGGTCTCTCCAGTCGCGAGGAGCACGCCTCCGATCTCCGCGCCTGGGAGGGCGTGCTCGCCGCGATGGGCGGCATGTTCAGCGACATGAGCGTGCACCGGCAACTCTACGGCGCGGCACCGAGCTACAGCCCCCTGCCGATGCCCTCGGCGAACGCGGCCGCGCTCGGTACGCTGGGCGTGCTCACGGCGTTGTTCAACCGGCAGCGCACCGGCCGCGGCGAGGTCGTCGAAGTGCCTCTCCTCGCCGCGCTGTGCGAGTGCACGCCCTTCAACACGATGCGCGTCCACGACCTGCCGGAGCGGTACTCCTCAGACGCCGAGGACGAGCTGGCCCGCCGCAAGAGTGCAGGCACGCCGTGCGACATGACCTTCGCCGAGGTCGACGAACTGCGCGATCCCTTCTACGCCCGCTACGTGTGCCGCGACGGCCGGCCGTTCTTCGTCTGCTGCGTCGGCCACCAGGGGCACATCCAGCGCCTTCTCAAGGGCGTTGGTCTCTGGGACCAGCTCGTGGCCGAGGGCGTGCCCCGCGCCGATCCGTTCACGAGCAGCCGCACGTGGGGCGCCGAGAGCCAGGGCAACACGATCTACGCCTACCCGCTGAAAGGCCCGTGGGCGCGCCGGATCCGTGGTCTGCTGCGAGAGCGCTTCGCGACGCGAACGTCGACGGAGTGGGAGAGGTTCTTCTCGGAGCAGCACATCCCCGGCGTGGCCGACCGGAGCACCGAGGAGTGGCTCGCGTGCGACCACGCCCTCGGCTCGGGGCTGGTCGTCCCAGTCGAGGATCCCGAGTTCGGGGGCATGCTGCAGCCCGGCCCGTACTTCTGGACCGACCGTTACCGGGACACGTACGGACGCCCGAAGCCCGCACACCGGCCCGACGCCGACCGCGAGGCGATCGTGGCCGGCGCCGCGTCCGCGGACCCCGCGAAGACGCCGGAGAGCGTCGCGCCCGGCGGCGACGCCGGCGCGAAGCTGCCGCTCGACGGCCTCCGCATCCTCGACGCCTCGAACGTCATCGCCGGCCCCACGGCGGCGGGCGTCCTGACCCGCTTCGGCGCCGAGTGCATCAAGCTCGACCGACCGTTCCCCGAGCTCGACCCCGGCCTCAGCGTCTTCTACTCGCTGCACTGCAGCCGGGGGAAGCGCAGCCTGCTGCTCGACCTCAAGAAGCAGGCCGGCCAGGAGGTGCTGCGGCGGCTGCTCGAGTCGGTCGACGTCGTGGTCTACAACGGGCTCGACCGACAACTCGAGGGTCTGGGGCTCGACCTCGCGTCGCTGCAGTCGATGAACCCCTCCGTCATCCTCTGCCGCGTCAGCGCCTACGGCGGCCCGCACCCGGGCCCGCGCAGCGGCGATCCCGGCTACGACGAGTGCGCGCAGTCGCTGACCGGTCTCACGGTACGCAACGGCGGCTCCCTCGAGACCGCCGAGGAGACGGCGTCGGTCGGCTGCCTCGACAACCTCTGCGGCTTCCTCGGCTCCTGCGCCATCGTCCTCGCCCTCCTGGAACGCGCACGGGACGGCGGGTCGATGCGGGTGGAGACCTCCCTGGCCGCCACCAGCCAGCTCCTGCAGCTGCCCTTCCTCTACCAGTACGACGGTCGCCCGCCGTTCGACGAGCCGGCGGGGCCCGAAGCCCTCGGCGAGCACGCCCTGTGCCGCTTGTACCAGACCGGCGACGGGTGGGTCTTCGTGGCCGCCACCGGGCGACAGTACGAGGCCATGCGCGCCCTGCCCGAGTTCGCCGACCTCACCCTGCCGGCGCCGAGTCTTACTGGCGAAGGACCGTGCGCGAGGCTGGATCCGGCCGCGAGGGCCGACGATCGGCGGCTGGCCGGCGAGCTCAAGGGCAGGTTCGCTCGCCGGCCGACGCAGTACTGGCTGGGTGCGCTGGGCACACTCGGCATCGGTGTCTCGGCCGTCCGCTCCTACGATGAGGTCGTGGACGCCGGACTTGTGGCGGAGGACGTGGACGCCCACGACGTGCCGGCCCCGGCGTTCGTCCGGCATGAGCCCCATCCCTCCGGCCACGTGATCGACCAGGTGGCGCAGTCGGCGATCCGCTTGCGGTGGGCCGAGGTCGTGGAGCCTGGCCCGCCGCCCAAATTCGGCGCCCAGACGAAAGAGATCCTCGCGGAGCTCGGCCTGTCGGGGGGCGAGATCGACGAGCTGATCCGGAGTGGCACGGCGCGCGAGATCTGGAGCG
>JAFGAW010000228.1 GCA_016933475.1 Thermoleophilia bacterium | reverse complement strand
GGCCGATCGGCTCGTTCATCTTCCTCGGCCCGACCGGCGTGGGCAAGACCGAGCTGGCGCGGGCGCTCGCCGAGTTCCTCTTCGACGACGAGAGCGCGATGGTGCGCCTCGACATGAGCGAGTACATGGAGCGCCACAGTGTCTCGCGCCTCGTCGGCGCCCCGCCGGGGTACGTGGGCTACGAAGAGGGTGGCCAGCTCACCGAGGCGGTGCGCCGCCGGCCGTACTCGGTCGTTCTCCTCGACGAGATCGAGAAGGCGCACCCCGACGTCTTCAACATGCTGCTGCAGATCCTCGACGACGGCCGCCTCACCGACAACAAGGGCCGCACCGTCGACTTCAAGAACACGGTCGTGATCATGACCAGCAACGTCGGCGCCGGTCTCATCCCGGCGGGCGACGAGATGGAGCGGCGCTACGACGAGGTCGAGGCGCAGCTGATGGAGGCGCTCAAGCAGGTCTTCAGGCCCGAGTTCCTCAACCGGGTCGACGAGATCATCGTCTTCCACTCGCTCTCGCGCGAGGAGCTGCGCCGCATCGTCGAGCTCCTGCTCGACCGCGTGCGGCGCCTCGTCGAGGCCCAGGGGATGAAGCTCGAGGTCGCGCCCGAGGCCGAGGACCTGATCGCCGCGCAGGGCTACGACACGCTCTTCGGGGCGCGGCCGCTGAAGCGCGCCATCCAGCGCCTGATCGAGAACCCCCTCTCGGGGCGGCTGTTGAGCGGCGAGTTCAAGGAGGGCGACACCATCAGCGCGACGGTGGACGACGGGCACGTCGTCTTCGTCGCCGCCGGCGAGTGAGCCGGGCCCGGGTCGGAGGCGTCGCGTCGCCGGCGAAGGCGCCCGCTGCTCGGGCTTCGGCGACGACAACGCGGGGCCGGAGAGGGTGTAGCGCCGCCGCATCACGAGACGGTCGCCGGGCGCCCGGCGGGCCGGCGGGCCCGCCGGGCGCCCGTGCTATAGTCGAGCCGCTATGAGGAAGGGGCGCAGGCTCTTCGTCGGGGGGCTCGTGAGCGCGGGGCTCAGCCTCCTGCTCGCACCGCGCGTCGCGGGTTCGCGCCGCGCGGCGCTGTCGCGCCTGCGGGCGCGCGGCGCGGCGAGCGGCGCCTTCTCCGGCACGCCGTGCTCGGCCCCCGACCCGCCCGAGACGGTGGCGGCCGTCGGTCGCGATGCGGCCGCGGCTCCGGCCGGCGGCGACCCGGCCCCCGCTCCGGCCGGCGGCCACTCGGCCCCGGCCGTCCCTTCCGCCGCCCCTGGCCTCAAGGAGGACGCGTGACCTCGTCAGGCAAGAACGACCACCAGGACGTCAACCTGAAGCTTGACCTCAAGGCCTTCGAGGTGGTCGCCTACACGGGCGAGTTCAAGGTCGTGGGCACGGCCCACTTCGGTATCGG
>JAFGAW010000227.1 GCA_016933475.1 Thermoleophilia bacterium | reverse complement strand
GGCTCCGGCGACCGCCGAGGCCAACACGGCTCCCGAGAGGCGTTCGCGCAGACGGATCAGATGACCCGGGCAGCGGCAGTCGCCGGCGCCGAAGCGGCGCACGGGGCGCGAAGCGCCGGGCTGCGCCGCCAGCGCCCCGGCGAGCTCGCACTCGCTCACCGGGCCATCGACGAGCCAAGCGAGGCGCGGAGGCGCCGTCGCAAAGAGGTAGTCGGCGTGCCAGCGGAGCGCCTTCTCGCGGCGGAAGTGGCGCGCGACGCGGGCGTCGCGCCCGCGTCGCGCGCTCCCGACGTACGCATACCAGCCCCGCTCGAAGACGACCGGGCCGAGTGCGCCGACGGAGATCTCAAGGCGGCGCGGCACCCAGGTCGCGACGATGTAGAGGGCGTTCGCCCTGAAGCACAGGTTCTCACCGCCCGCACTGGAGGGCGCGTCCTCCCCGCTCTTCCGGCGGAGGCCGTTCTCGCGGCGCAGAGCGTCCTCCAAGTCTTCGCCGGTCATCGTTCCTCGACGAGCCGCCCACAGAGCGACGAGCGGCGGTGCTTCGCGCCCCAGACCCCGCACCAGCCGAATCCGGCGCGACCCCGGCGCGTGCCCTCCGTGAGGCCTCCCGCCGTGCGCCGGCCCGGCTCGTCGCTCACGAGGTCCGCGGAGCGCCGCGCGCGGTGCGCTTGCCCACCGGGCCGGTCGGCCGCAGTCGCCGCGCCGTCGGGGCGATGCCCCCGCGGCGCGGCTGACAGCGCGGACAGTAGTGGGTGCTGCGGCCTCCCACCACGACGCGCTCGATCGGCGTCCCGCACACTCGACACGGCTCCGAGGTGCGTTGGTACACGTTGAGGATCTCCTGGAAGCGGCCCCGCTCCCCCGCCGGGTCGATGAAGCTCTCGATCGACGAGCCCTCGTGGTCGATGCCCGCCTGCAGGGTCTCGACGACGGCCGCGTGCAGGCGCCGCGCCTCACGCGGCCCGACGCTCCCGGTCGCGCGCAGGGGATGGAGGCGGGCGCGAAAGAGCGACTCGTCGGCGTAGATGTTGCCGATCCCCGCGACGCGCCGCTGGTCGAGAAGGAAGGCCTTCAGCGGCGCCCGTCGCCCGGCGAGCTCTCGCCGCAGGTAGGCGACGTCGAAGTCGGGCGAGAACGGCTCCGGGCCCATGCCGGCGAAGAACCTCTCCTCGTCGGCCGGGTCGAGCGACCAGAGACGGCCGAAGCGGCGCACGTCGGCGAAGTGCAGCTCGGTGGCCGGATCGAGCGCGAGAACGAAGCGCGAGCGCGTCGCGCCGGGTTCCGGCCTGAAGAGCAGCTGCCCGGTCATCCGGAGATGCACGATGAGCAGGCGTCCGGCAGGAGCCGAAGGACGGGGCACGGCAACGACGGTCCCGGCCGCGCCCTCTTCCACTCCCTCGGATCGCGCCGTGCGCCCGCCGCTCTCGGCGCCCACCGGCCAGTCGACCGGCCCGAGGTCGACCAGGAGGTATTTGCCGCGCCGGCGCAGCCCGAGGACGCGCCGCCCGACGACCGTAGCCCGCAGCTCGTCCTCGCCGAGATCGCAGACCCTCGGGTCGTCGATCCGTACGTCGCGCACCACGAACCCGGGGAGACAGGTCTCCAGCCTGCGCCGGACGATCTCGACCTCGGGCAGCTCGGGCATCAGGTCGCCTCGGGGCCTGCGGCTGTTTCACTGCCCTCCGGACTGCTCTCACGCCGGGACCACCAGCGCGTGAGGAACGAGCGCGCCTCGTCGACGGTCGAGACGTCCCCGGCCTCGACCTCCTCCTCCAGGGCGTCGAGCGCCTGACCGACCGCCGGACCCGGCCTGATGCCGAGCAGAGCGATGACGTCGTCCCCACTCAGCAGCCTTGGCACGGGAGCCTTCGTCACCCCGGACCACACGTCGCGCGCCAGCCGGTAGTGCCGGGCGATGGAGGTCGGCGAGGTCTTCTCGCCGCGCGTAGCGACGCGGTCGCAGAGCGACACGACCACCGACTCGAAGACGTACGGGCTCACATCGCGACGGTAGCGGGCGAGCGCCCGTCGCGTCAGCGGCTGCTCGCGCACGAGGAATCCGAGCCGCAGGTGCTGGCGGATCAGCAGGGCAAGGAACTGGGCGAAGCGGCGGCTCATGCGCAGACGGTCGGCGACCACGAGCGCCATGCCGCGTCCGACCTCGTCGTGGTGCCAGAACATGATGCGCCCGTCCTCGACGCGGCGGACGACCGGCTTGCCGACGTCGTGCAGCAGCACGGCCCAGGCCACCGGGGCGGTGGGGCCGGCGCCCGGCAGACCGACCTCCTCGGGAGTCGCAAGGAAGCGCGTCCCGCCGAGCTGCATGACGACGCCGCGCACGTAGTCGAGGGCTTCGAGCGTGTGGTCGAACACGTCGCGGTGGTGGTACGGGTTCTGCGTCACGCCGCGGACGTTGTCGAGCTCGGGCAGGACGACGGCGAGCGCGCCGAGCTCGGCGAGACGCCGCACGGCGCTCGACGGCCGCGAGAGGCCGAGCGTCGCCGTGAGCTCGTCGCGGAGACGCTCACCGCTCACCTCCGCGAGCGCTGCGGCGGCGCGTCGGGCGGCGGCGAGCGCCTCCGTGTCCGGCGCGAAGCGGAACTCCAACTCGAGACGCGCGAGGCGCAGCACGCGCAGCGCGTCGTCGTCCAGCGCCGACGGAGCGCAGAGGCGCAGGCGGCCGGCAGCGAGGTCGTCGCGGCCGCCCAGCGGATCGAAGACCTCGCCGCCCCCGACCGGCTCCGCGAGCGCGTCGACGGTGAAGTCGCGGCCGGCGAGGTCGGCGGCCAGGCGCGCCTCGGCGTCGGCCGCCACGTGCGAGCCCGGCCCCGAGCGCAGCGGCGAGAGATCGACCACCACGTCGCCGGCGACGACGCGCACGGCGGCGAAACGCTCCGAGTACGTGAAGACGGTACCGCCGAGCCGGTCGGCGAGCCTCGCGCCCAGCGGCTCGGCGGCGCCGTCCACGGCGACGTCGAGGTCGCGCACGGGACGCCCCAGAAGGCCGTCGCGCACGGCGCCGCCGACGAGCCAGGCCCTCTCGCCCTCCTCGAGGACGGCGGCCAGCGCGGTCCGCGCCTCGGCGGGCGCCGGGCTGCGCGGCGCCGCTGCGGGCGCTGGGCTGCGCGGCGCCGCTGCGGCCTCCGGACCCGGCGCCCCGGCGGACTTGCGCTCACGCCGCTCAGCCAGTCTCGCCCTCCGTCCTCGTCTCCGACGCGCGTGCGCGCTCGCCGGCCTCGCGGGCGGCAGACCAGAGCGCCGCTTCTTCGTCGGTCTCCTGCTCGTGCGCATACCTGCGCACGACCCGTGCCCCCACGTCGCAGACGATCTCGTAGTTGATCGTCCCCAACAGTCGTGCCACGTCCTCGCAGAGGATCCGCTGTCCCTGCGCTGCCCCCAAGAACACGACCTCGTCGCCGGGGGCGCCCCCGTCGTCGGGCAGCCGCACCGTGAGCTGGTCCATGCTGATCGTCCCCGTGATGCGACAGCGCCGCCCGGCTACGAGCACGTCTCCGCGGTTCGTCAGCGCCCTCGCGATGCCGTCGGCGTAGCCGATCGGCACGATGCCGATGCGCGCCGGCGCCTCGGCGATGAAGCGCCGGCCGTAGCCGACCGAGTCGCCTGGCTGGACGTGGCGCACACCGGCGATGTACGAGGTCAGCCGCATCGCCGGCCACAGATCGTCCTTGAACGGGTCGTCGTTCGCGGGCGCGAGGCCGTAGAGCGCGATGCCGGTGCGCACGATATCGAAGTGCGACGCGCGACTGCGCAGCGTGGCCGCGCTGTTGGCCGTGTGGCGGAGCAGGTCCGGATACGCCCGCCGCAGCTCCCCGGCGAGTCGCGTGAAACGCCCGAGCTGGTACTCGTAGAAGGCCGTGTCCGCCTCGTCGGCGGTGGCGAAGTGGCTCATCAGCCCGACCAGCCGCGACGGGCCCGCGGCCGCCGCGGCGCAGAGCTCGCGCGAGCCGGCCTCGTTGACCCCGAGGCGCCCCATGCCCGAGTCGAACTTGACGTGCACGCGCGCGCCGAGGCGGCGCGCCTCCTCGACGAACGGCCCCGACCAGGCGACGACGTCGGCACCGGCCGCGACGGCGAGGGCGAGCTCGGCGCCCGTCATCGGCCCGAAGACCATGATCGGCGCGTCCAGGCCCGCCTCGCGCAGCTCCTCGGCTTCGGTCGCCGTCGCCACGCCGAGCCACGATGACCCGGCGGCGAGCGCCGCCCGGGCCACGGGCACCGCTCCGTGGCCGTAGCCGAAGGCCTTGACCACGGCGCAGTGCTGCCCGCCGGGCGGCAGGTCGCGGCTCAGCCGGCGCACGTTGTGGCGGATCGCCGCGAGGTCGACCTCGGCCACCGCCCGCTCGCGGCCGGTGAGCATCACAGGTCCAGCAGGCGCAGCACGTCGTGCCGCGTCACGATCCCCACCACCTTGCCGTCGACAACGACCGGGACGCGCCCGATGCCGTGGTCGGTCATCAGCGTCGCCACCTTGCGTGCCCGATCGTCAGGCTCCACAGTGTAGACGTCGCGCGTCATCACGTCGGAGACCGTGGCGGCCGCCGCCTTGCGCAGCCGCTCCTCGAACTTCTTCTGGCTCTGGATGTAGATGAGGCTGTCGAGGAACTGGATGTAGTGCGGGAAGTGCAGCTCGGCGTCGAGCGCCATCAGGTCGCCGTCGGTGGCGATGCCGAGCAGCGTGCCCGCCGCGTCGACCACGGGTACCCCGCTGACCTTGTGGCGCCGGAGCAACTCGGCGAACTCCTTGACCGTCGCCTCGGGGCAGATCGTCACGACCTCGGTCTGCATGATGTCGCGGACGAGCGGTTCGTCGTCCGGCTCTCTCTCGTGCTCAGCCATGGTAGTGCACCTCCTCGTCCTCTTCGTCGTCCTCGTCGCCGCTCTTGAGGCGCTCGATCGCCGGCGGCAGATAGCGGAGCAGATCACCGGCCACCAAGCCCTCTGTACCCGTTTCGCGGTCGGCGGCGAGGTCGGCGGCCAGACCGTGCAGATAGGCGCCGAGGCAGGCGGCGTCGGTCGCGCCGAGGCCCTTGGCGAGCTGGGCGACGATGGCGCCGCTGAGCACGTCGCCGGTGCCCGGGGTGGCGAGGCCGGGGTTGCCGGTCGGGACGATGTACACGACGCCCGACGGGTCGGCGACGATCGTCGCCTCGCCCTTGAGGACGACGGTCGCGTCCGCCCGCTGCGCGGCGGCGCGGGCGTTGTCGAGCCGGTGGGCGGCGATCTCGACCGCCGGCCGCTCGAGGAGGCGGCCGAGCTCGCCCTCGTGCGGCGTGAGCACCGTCGGCGCCGCCCGGCCGGCGAGCAACTCCGGGCGGCCGCCGAGGGCGTAGAGGCCGTCGGCGTCCAAGAGCAGCGGCGTGTCGGCCTCGATCAGCTCGCGGACCAGTAGTTGCGTCTCGTCCGCGCGCCCCATCCCGGGACCCAGCGCGACGGCGCCGAAGGCGGCCACCTCGGCGGCGACCGCCGCCCGGCTGGCCATGGTGTACGCGCCTGCGACGCCGGGCACGCGCACGGTGATGACCTCCGCGTACGGCTTGACCTGCTCGACGCCCTCGGGGGCCGTGCAGTGCACGAGGCCGGCGCCGGCACGGAGGGCGGCCATGGCCGCCATGTGGGCGGCGCCGGTCATGCCGGCGGCGCCGCCCACCACGAGGACGGTGCCGACCGAGCGCTTGTGATCGAGCGCGCCCTTCTCGACGACGAGCGGCTGCAGGCCGGTCGCCGTAAGCAGCCAGACGTCGGACTCCCGCTCGCAGAGCGCGGGGATGCCGATGGGGACGACGACGACCTCGCCGGAGAAGGCTCCTCCCGGGGTCACGAAGTGCCCGACCTTGGCCGCGTGCAGGGCGATCGTGAGGTCGGCGGCGACGGCGGGGCCGTGGACGGCCCCGGCGTCGGCGCCGACCCCGCTCGCGATGTCGACGCTCACGACCTCGGCCGCGGCGTCGTTGATGAGCTCGATGGCGGCGGCCGCGGGGCCCTTGGCCGCACCGGTGAAGCCGGTCCCGAAGATGGCGTCGACGACCACGTCGGCCATCTCCGTGACGGTGACGATGCCCGGCTCGGCCTCGCCGGACGAAGTGAAGCCGACCCGCGGCTCGATCCCCAGACGCTGCAGGATCTCGAGATTCAGCCGGGCCTCGCCCTTGTACTCCTCGTGCGGCGCCAGCGTGACCACGGTCACCTCCACGCCGGCGTTGAAGAGTTCGCGCGCGACGACAAAGCCGTCGCCGCCGTTGTTGCCCTTGCCACAGAAGACGACCGCCTCCTCGGGCTCGTAGCGCTCGAGGATCTCAACCGCGACGGCCGCGCCGGCGCGCTCCATCAGATGAGAGCCGGGGATGCCGACGCCCTGGATCGCCGTGAGGTCGATCTGCCGCATCGCGTCGGCGGTGTACAGCGGCATGAGCAGGGACTCATACATCAGCGTCCTCCTTCAGGGCGGCGGCCACGGCGTAGGCCATGCCGGCGGTGTGGCTCAGCGAGAGCTCGAAGCGGGTCACGCCGAGACGGCGCGCGACCTCGGCGACACCGCCGTGGAGCGCGACCAGCGGCTTGCCGCCCGAGAGGACCTCGATGTCGCGCCACACGAAGCCGATGATACCGATTCCCAGCGCCTTGCCCACCGCCTCCTTGGCGGCGAAGCGCGCCGCGTAGTGCGGATACGGGGCGGCGAAGCCGTCGCAGTAGGCGCGCTCCTGCGGGCTGAAGAGGCGCTCGTAGGCGGCCGGCTGCCGCTCCAGCAACCGGCCGATCCGGTCCGCGGCGATGACGTCGATGCCCAGGCCGAAGACCCGCCCGGCGTCCGGGGTCTCGGGCCGCCTCACTCGACCGTCACCGTCTTGGCGAGGTTACGCGGCTGGTCGACGTTGTACCCCTTCAGTGTGGCGATGTGGTAGGCGAGCAGCTGCAGCGGGACCACGGTGAGGATCGGCGCCAGGTGGTGGTCGGTGCGCGGCACCCAGAGCACGTCGCGCGAGAGCTCGCGGATCGTCTCGTTGCCGTCGGTCGCCACGGCGATCACGTCGGCCCCGCGGGCACGTACCTCCTCGACGTTGCTGACCAGCTTGGGGAAGACGGGGCTGTCGTCGGCGACGACGACCACCGGCGACTCCTTGTCGAGCAGGGCGATGGGCCCGTGCTTCATCTCGCCGGCGGCGTAGGCCTCGGTCGGGATGTAGCTGATCTCCTTGAGCTTGAGGGCGCCCTCGAGGCAGACGGCGAACCCCATGCCGCGACCGAGGTAGAGGAAGAAGCGCTCGTCGCGGTAGCGGGCGGCGATCTCCTCGACGGCGCTCGGCCGGGCGAGCAGCTCCTCGAGCTTCTCGGGGACGGCGCGCAACTCGTGCCCGAGGCGGCGCAGCTCGGCCTCGGGCTGCACGCCGCGCGCCCAGGCGAGGCGCAGGGCGAGGAGGAGAAGGGCGGCGACCTGAGCGGTGTGCGTCTTGGTCGCCGCCACCCCGATCTCGAGCCCGGCGCGGGTGAACAGCACGTGGTCGGCCTCGCGCGTCGCCTGGCTGCCCATGATGTTGCAGAGGGCGAGGACCGGCGAGCCGGCGGCGCGCGCGAGGCGCATCGCCGCCAGCGTATCGGCGGTCTCGCCCGACTGGGTGATGCCGATGACCAGCGTGTCGGGATCGAAGACCGGCTCGCGGTAGCGGAACTCGCTGGCGACGTCGATCTGCACCGGCACGCGGGCGAGCTGCTCGATCGCGTAGGAGACGATCAGGCCGGCGTGGTAGGAGGTGCCGCAGGCGACGATGAAGATGCGCCGCAGGCGGCGCAGCATCTCGTCGCCCATCCCGGTCTCGGCGAGGTCGACGTCGCCGGCCTCGGAGAGGCGCCCGGCGAGGGTGTCGCGCAAGGCGGCCGGCTGCTCGTTGATCTCCTTGAGCATGAAGGTGTCGTAGCCGGCCTTCTCGGCCGCGTCCTGATCCCAGGGGACGACGCTCACCGCCCGCTCGACGGAGACGCCGGCGACATCGGTGCACTCCGCGCCGGAGGCGCGGAGTGTGACGACGTCGCCGTCCTCGAGCACGATCACCTCGCGCGTGTGCGAGAGGAAGGCGGGGATCGCCGAGGCGAAGAACATCTCGTCCTCGCCGACGCCGACGACGAGCGGCGCCTCACGGCGCGTGCCGACCACGAGGTCGGGCTCGTCGGCCGACACGGCGCAGAAGGCGAAGTGGCCCTCGAGCCGCGGGATCGCTGCGCGCACGGCCGCGGCGAGCCCCTCGCCGGCGTGCTCCTCGACCAGGTGGACGACGACCTCGGCGTCGGTCTCCGAGGTGAGCCGGTGACCGCGCGCCGTCAGCGCCGCGCGCAGTTCCTTGTAGTTCTCGATGATGCCGTTGAGGACGACGGAGATGCGGCCCGTGCAGTCGGCGTGCGGGTGCGCGTTCTCTACGCGGACGCTTCCGTGCGTCGCCCAGCGCGTGTGCCCGAGGCCGACCGTGGCCGGCGAGGCGCCGTCCCCCACCGCGGCGAAGAGCGCGTCGAGGTTGCCGACCGCGCGCACGGTCTCGAGACCGCCCGCCTCGAGCAGGGTGAGACCGGCCGAGTCGTACCCGCGGTACTCCAGACGTCGGAGGCCGTCGAGGATGATCGGCTTGCCGGGCCGTCGCCCGACGTAGCCCACGATGCCGCACATGCGTGCTCCCTTCGCTGGTCAGGGGCAGACGGGCAGGCTGCGGACGGCACCCTCGAGCCGCTTTGTTCCGCCGTCGCCGGCGGGTTTTGTCGGCTCGATCACGACCGTGCCGGGCCGGGAGGCATCCGCCGAGTCTTTCGATGAACCTCCACCTCGTCACCCGCACGATCCGCCCTCGATCGTCGGGGCGCACCTCACGACGCGCGCCTCTCGACGAGGGCTCTCTCGGGCGGGCCGGGCGCTCGGGTAGCTGACGGGTGTCCGCGCCGCCGGTCTGATATGTGGGGGCTATTGTATCGCCCCGCCGCGGGGGATGGACCGCGGCGCGGGCGACCCCGGCGTCGATCGCCCGGTCGGCCGGCCCCGGCGTCGATCGCCCGGCCGGCCGTCGCTGCCGGGCGGGCGCGGGTCAGTCGGGTGAGTCGCCGAGCTGCGCGCGCACGGCGTCGACGATGCGCGCGCAGACACCGTCGCACTCCTCGGCCGTCGGCGCCTCGGCCATGACGCGCACGAGCGGCTCGGTGCCGGAGGGGCGCACGAGCACGCGGCCGCCGTCGCCGAGACGCGCGCTCTCCTCCTCGACCGCGCGCCACACGGAGACGGCCCCGGCGAGCGCCCGCAGGTCGCGCACGCGGACGTTGACGAGCTTCTGCGGCAGCCGCCGCATGACGGTCGCCGCCTCGGCCAGCGTCTGGCCGCGTTCGCGCAGCGCCTTCAGCAGGAGCAGCGCCGTGGCGAGCCCGTCCCCCGTGGTCGAGACGTCGCGGTTGATGATGTGACCCGACTGCTCGCCGCCGAGCACGTAGTCGCCCTTCAGCATCTCGGCGACCACGTAGCGGTCGCCGACCGCCGTCGTCAGCACCTCGATGCCCTCGCGACGCATGGCATGGTGGAAGCCGAGGTTCGTCATCACCGTGGTGACCACGGTGTCGCGCCGCAGCAGGCCCTTGTCGCGCAGGTGGGTGGCGAGGATCGCGATGAGGAAGTCGCCGTCGACGAGCTCGCCGGCGGCGTCGACGGCGAGCACGCGGTCGCCGTCGCCGTCGAAGGCGAAGCCGAGGTCGAGACTGTCGGCGCGCACGAACTCCTGCAGGGCGCGGACGTGAGTCGAGCCGCAGCCGTCGTTGATGTTGACGCCGTCGGGCTCGGCACAGAGGACGGCGACCTCTGCACCCGAGGCCTCGAGGGCGAGCGGCGCCGCCTGGTACATGGCACCGTGGGCACAGTCGAGCGCGATGCGGAGGCCCGAGAGGTCGGGAGCGAGGCGGCGGGCGAGGCCGCCGACGTAGGCCTCGACCGCCCCCGCGAGGGGCGCAGCCGCGCCGAAGCGGTCGCCGGCCAGCGAGCGCAGGTCGTGGTGCTCGATGTGGGCTTCGATCTCGGCCTCTTCGTCGTCGCTGAGCTTGAGACCAGCCGAGGAGAAGAGCTTGATCCCGTTATCCTCGTACGGGTTGTGCGAGGCGCTGATGACGACGCCGGCGTCGGCGCCGCGCTCCACGACGAGCGCCGCGAGCCCCGGCGTCGGGATCACGCCGGCGACCTCGACGCAGGCCCCGCCACTCGTCAGGCCGGCGACGAGGCCGGCCTCGAGCATGGGGCCGGAGAGCCGGGTGTCGCGACCGACGATGAAGACCGGCGGCCGCCCCCGACGGCGGGCTTCGACCGCCGCCGCGGCACGCCCGACCTGCACGGCGAACTCCGCCGTCAGCAGGTCGCCGGCCACACCCCGTATGCCGTCGGTGCCGAAATAGGCGCCCATCGTCCTCCCGTCCGTGCCTGAGACCCCGGAGATGCTACGACCCGCGTCACCCGAGGGCAAACGATGCGCCGGCGGCGGCGTGCGGCGCGCCCTCGGTCCGGCCACCGCGAACCGCTCGTCGACGGCCGAGACACGAAGGGCCGCCTCTCGGCGGCCCTTCGGGGAGTGCTCGGTGTCGCGGCGCGTCAGCGCTTGCTGAACTGCGGCTTCTTGCGCGCTTTGTGGAAGCCCGCCTTCTTGCGCTCGACCTGACGCGCGTCGCGGGTGAGGAAGCCGGCCCGCTTGAGCGGCGTGCGGAGGCTCTCGTCGGCCTCGCAGAGAGCGCGCGCGATGCCGTGACGCACGGCGCCGGCCTGGCCGGCGATACCGCCGCCGTATACGTTGGCGGAGATGTCGAAGCGGCTGGCCGTGTGGGTCGTCTCGAGCGGCATGAGCGCGATCGTCTTGAGGACCTCGCGACCGAAGTACTCATCGATCTCGCGGCCGTTGACGAGCGCCCTGCCCACCCCCGGGGTGAGGACGACGCGGGCCACGCTGGTCTTGCGCTTGCCGGTCGCGCGATAGGTCACTGCCTCTGCCACGCCTTACTCCTTGATCTCGAGCACGTCGGGCCGCTGCGCCTCATGCGGATGATCGGGCCCGGCGTAGATCTTGAGCTTGCGGATCTGCGCCCTGCCCAGGCGGTTGTGCGGCAGCATGCCGCGGACGGCGCGACGCAGGATCTCCTCGGGCCGCCGCGCCATGAGGTGCTGGTAGGACTCCGACTTGATCCCTCCCGGGTAGCCGGAGTGCCGGTAGTACATCTTCTGCGCCGCCTTGTCGCCGGTGACGACGACCTTGTCGGCGTTGACGACGACGACGAAGTCGCCGGTGTCGATATGCGGGGTGTACGTCGGCTTGCGCTTGCCGCGCAGGGCGTCGGCGATCACCGTGGCCAGGCGGCCGAGGGTCTTGCCGCTGGCGTCGACCACGTACCACTTCTTCTCGATGGTGGATGGCTTCGCGACGTAGGTCTTCATGCGCTCACTTCTGGCCGTTGCGGACGGCGTGCCCGGGCCCGGGCACGCGAGCGGGTAGTCTAGCGGAATCGCCGGGGGGCTGCAACACGGGGCGCCGGCGAGCCGCTCGGCGCCGTGGCAGGACCGAGCTGCCGGCACCGTGGCGGGGAGCGGACCGGTCTGCGATGCGCCGCCCGTGGCGGCGCCCGCCCGACTCACGTCTGGCGGCGCAGGACGACGCGGTCACCCGGCTCGAGCGAGAGCACCTCGGCGGCCGAGCCGCCGTTGACGGCGACCGAGACCATACCGTAGCTGTCGACGAGCACGAGGATGTCGCTCGCCCGGACGGCGCCGAACGTGCGCACGACGCGGGCGTGGTAGCGCTCCCCGGCACAGTCCAGCTCGAGCTCGTCGCCGATCTCGGCGGCAGCGAGCTCGTCGGCGCGCAGGTTGAGGGCGACGTTGCCGAAGCGGTCGACGAGCACCGCGGTGGCTGCGAGCCCGCCCGCCAGACGTCGCGGCTCGGGCACGTCGAGGCGCACAAGACCGGCGGGGTCGATCTCGACCCCGACCTGGTCGAGCGCGAGGCCGGCGGCGAGCCGGGCCGCGACCGGGGCGAAGATGTCGCGCCCGTGGAAGGTCGCCGACAGCGGGCTCAGCCACAGGCTCTCGTTGGTGAGGATGTGGGCCTCGGCCACGCCGCCGTCGGCGTCGGCCGCCAGCGTGAGCAGCCCGTTGTCGGGGCCCACGAAGAGGCGGCCCGCGCCGCTGCACAGGCCGGCGGGGCGGCGCGGGCCGCCCACCCCGGGGTCGACGACGGCGAGCACAACGGCCTCTTCGGGCATGTAGGGCAAGGTGTTGCGCAGGACCAGCGCGCCGGCCAGCACGTCGCGCTGCGGCAGCCCGTGGGTGACGTCGATCACCCGC
>JAFGAW010000226.1 GCA_016933475.1 Thermoleophilia bacterium | reverse complement strand
GCCGGCTCACCGCGAGCCGAGACACGGCCCGGCCCCTGCGAGGGCAGGGCTCAGCGAGAGGCGGCTTCAGCGCGGTGGGCACGTAGCCGCGGGTCGCACAAGGAGGTCGTGGCAGACCATGGCGCAGAAGCCGTTCATCCTCCCCAAGGACATCCCGCTCTCCGAGTACCCGGGCCCTGAAGTCTTCCTCAGCGAGGGCAAGCGCCTCGTCGAGGAGGGCGAGAAGCGCGGCATCGTGATGCGGGTCATGGGCCCGCTGGCGCTCCACTACTACTTCCCGGACCAGGTCGACCTCTACGCGCGGCTCGAGCGGCTCGGCGAACGCTACTTCACCGACATCGATTACGCGGCCTACGGCAAGGGCCGCGGCAAGATGCGCGGTTTCATGAAGGAGATGGGCTACGAGTGCGACCAGGAGACCATGGTCATGTCCGGCAAGACCCGGCACATCTACTACGCCGGCGCCGTGCCCATGATCGACGTCTTCTTCGACAAGCTCGACTACTGCCACGAGGTCGACTACACGGGCCGCCTCGAGAAGGATCCGTGGTCGGTGCCGCTCTCCGACATCCTTCTGCAGAAGCTGCAGATCGTCGAGATCAACGACAAGGACCTCAAGGACATCGAGTACCTCTTCGTGACCGCCGAGCTGGGCAGCGACGACGAGCACAAGATCAACATGGACTACATCGCCCAGCGCTTCGCCGACGACTGGGGCTTCTGGTACACGGCGACGCAGCTCAACCTGCCCAAGGTCAAGGAGCACTGCGCGCAGGTCCCGGCGCTGACGCCCGAGATGCGCGCGCGCGTCAATGACCAGGCCGACAAGCTGCTGGCGCGTGTCGAGGCCGAGCCGAAGTCGAAGAAGTGGAACAAGCGGGCCAAGAAGGGCGCCTCGAAGATCTGGTACAACGAGGGCTTCTCCGACTGGTGACGGGTCGCCCGGCGGGGCGCTGACAGCGCAGGCTCCTGCGCCGCCCGGCGGGGCATTGACAGGGCAGCCGGCTTGCGCCGCCCGGCCTCGCCCCCCTGACGCCACCGGCCGTCGTGCACCGTGCGCCGCCGGTCGTCGCGGGTCGCGCGCCGCCACCGCTGGGGCGCCGCGCGCGACCGGACTTCACACGACACTCACAGTGGCCTCACTGTGCGGTTATGTTCGCGTCTCAGGTTTGACATGGCGCGGGACAACGTTACAATGTGTGCGACTTTGTGATGTTCTGTCGACGTGAACGGAGGCCGACCGATCGTGCCCCCTCAGGGCGTGCCGGAAGCTCACGAGATGATCCCGGCGCAGCGCCGTGCGCGCATCTGGGAACTCCTGCAGGAGCGTCGCGCCGTCCGCGTCTCCTCCCTCAGCGAAGACCTCGGGGTCTCCGAGATGACGATCCGCCGCGACCTCGAGCGTCTCGAGGCCGAGGGTGTGCTCCTGCGCACCCACGGGGGCGCCCTGCTCCGCCGGCGCATGGTCGAGGAGGCCCACTACCTCGACAACGTGTCCGCCAATGCCGAGCAGAAGCGTCGCATCGCCCGGCGGGCGGCATCGATGATCCAGCCCGGTGAGACCGTCTTCCTGAGTGCCGGCACGACGGCGGCTCAGGTGCTGCGCCACGTCGACCCCGGGCTCGAGGGGCGCGTCATCACGCACAACAGCGGCGCTCTCTCCGAGGCCCAGAACCTCGACCTCGAGGTGATCCTCGTCGGTGGCCGCTACCGGCCGCGTTCCAACGCGGTCGACGGCTGCCTCGGCATCGAGCAGCTCGGCCAGTTCCACGCCGGCCGCATGCTGCTCGGGGTCGACGGTTTCGACCTCGAGGAGGGGCTCACCACCCCGACCGTCGGCATCGCCAGCATGGATCGCGCCATGATCGACCGCACACGCGGCGAGGTCGTCGTCCTGGTCGACCACAGCAAGATCGGCGTCGTCGCCGACGTCGTCATCTGCGGTCTCGACCGAGTCGACGCCGTCATCGTCGACGACGGCGTCGACGAAGCGGTCCGCGACGAGCTCACATCCCTGGGTGTCCAATGCATCGTGGTGTGAGACGGTCGCGGGTCATGAGGTGGTCTCACGTTCCCGGGAGGGTGCCGAGGGCGTGAACCCGATCTGCTCTGCGCACTCCGAGATCCATCGAAACGATCCCTAAGGGGGAGAGATGCACGAACGCAACATGCTGGAAGACCTGGTCGCCGTCAGCCCCGGCATGGAGATCTGGTGGGACTCCTCACCGGTCATCCTCGCCAACTGGTACAAGAAGATGCTTGCCAAGGCCGAAGCGGCCCACCAGGAGATCCTCAAGGCCCAGTTCGCGCGCATGTACGATGCCCGCGACCCCATGGGCCAGCTCTTCCGCGGCGTCACCACCAACCCGCCGCTGTCGCTGCAGGCGATCAAGGACGACCCGCCGCGCTGGCAGGCTGAGGCCGACAAGATCCTCAAGGAGCACGACGGCCTCGACACCGAGGGCCTCTTCTGGGAGCTCTACAAGCAGGTCGTCAAGCAGGGCTCCGACATGTTCCTGCCGCTCTTCGAGGCCTCGGGCCACAAGGAGGGCTTCCTCTCCGGCCAGTGCGACCCGCGCAGCGCCTTCGACAAGGACGCCATGCTGGCGCAGGCCCACGAGCTCCACGCGCTCAACCCGAACGTGATGATCAAGGTGCCCGGCACGAAGGAGGGCTACGACGTCATCGAGGCCCTCACGGCCGAGGGCATCGCCACCAACAACACGCTCACCTTCATCCTGCCGCAGCTCATGGACTGCGCGAGGTCCGTCCGCCGTGGTCTGGAGAAGGCGAAGGCCAACGGCGTCGACCTCTCGAACTGGCGCTCGGTCATCACCCACATGGAGGCCCGCTACGGCGACCTCGGCGGCCTGCGCGAGGCCGGCGCCGAGAAGGGCATCGAGGTCACCGAGGGCGATGTGCGCCTGGCCGAGCTGGCGATCTTCAAGAAGGCGTACCGCCTCGTCAAGGAGGGCGGCTACCAGAGCAAGATGCTCTCCTGCTCGCTGCGCCTCGGGCCGGTCGTCGACGGCAAGACCAGGATCTGGCACCTCGAGGAGAAGGCCGGCGCCGACATCGTCGTCACCTGCCCGCCGCCGCTCATCGACGAGCTCATCAACTTCCCGACCCCCGAGGACATCACCTTCGAGGCCGACCGCATCTCAGTCGACCCGCCGAAGGAGGTCATGGACAAGCTCATGCGGATCCCGTACTTCGAGCGCGCCTACGAGGTCGACGGCTACACCCGCGACGAGTACAACACGCATCCGGCGCTCGTGAAGACGGCGGAGGCGTTCTCCAAGGCCACCAACGAGATGGTCGCGTTCGCGGGCAGCTGCCTCGCGCCTGCCGCATCTTGACGACTGCCACACCGGTGAAAGGACGATAGGCATGCCCGACGAGAAGTTCAAAGACGTCAAGGACCTCTTCCAGCCGTGGGTCATGGAGGCGCCGCAGTACAGCATCGCCGGCTGCGACGTCGCCTGGGAGCACCCTGAACTCGGGCGCATGTTCCTGAACGAGAACCCGATCCGCCCGTCCCAGGCGGTCATCGATGCGGCGATGGAAGCGCTGACGAAGGCCAACTGGTACCCGGACCGCATGCTGCGCCTGCGCCGCAAGCTGGCCGACCTGCACGGCGTCGGCCCGGAGAACATCGCGGTGGCGAACGGGTCTTCCGAGACCATCGACGCCATGATGCGCATCTTCATGAAGCCCGGCGACGAGTTCATGTGCTCCGTCCCGACCTTCGAGATGTTCCCGTCGCGCGCCGGCCTCTGCGGGTGCACCACGGTCCAGATCCCGTTGCGCGAGAGCGACCTCCAGTACGACGTCGACGCGATGCTCGCCGCCGTCAACGAGAAGACCAAGCTGATCCTCATCATCAACCCGAACAACCCGACGGGCATCTTCATCGACGACGCCGACCTCACCAAGTTCTGCGAGCTCGGCATCCCGCTCTGCGTCGACGAGGCCTACCTCGACTACCATCCCCAGGTCGAGGCGAAGACCGCGCTCCTCGAGAAGTACCCGCATGTGTTCCTTTCGCACACCTTCTCGAAGGCCTACGGGCTCGCCGGGGTCCGTTTCGGCTACGTCGTCGCCCATCCCGACCTCGCCGAGGCCTTCGACCGGATGTTCCTCCCCTGGAACGTCAGCCTGATGGCGATGGCGGCCGCTGAGGCCATCCTCGACAACCCCTCCGAGATCGAGGAGAAGGTCCGGTACAACAACAAGTGGATGGACATTTTCGTGAAGGAGCTGGAGGCCAAGGGCCTCAAGCCCTTCCCCCCGCACGGGAACTACATGCTGGTCGACGGCAGCGTGACCGGCAAGACGTCGCAGGAGATCGTGGACGCGGCCAAGGACATGGCGCACGTGCTCATCAAGACGATCAAGCCCATCCACGGCAACAACAGTTACTTCCGGGTCACACCAGGCGCCCCCGACGACAACGAGCGCTTCGTCGGCTTCATCCGGACGTACTTCGGGAGCTGAGGCCGCAGGCGGTATGACCTGAGACACACGCCCGCCCGGCCCCGGTCGCATCCGGGGCGTCGCGGGGCTCGCTGTTCGGCCGCGGACGCCGCCGCCCTCCCGTCGTCACGAGGGAGGGCGGCGGCAGGCCACTCCGCCCGGGGGCGAGCATGACCGGCAGGGGCGGATGCGGGGCGCAGCCCCGTCCGCCGCGAGCGCGAACGAAAGGACGCACGTGAGTCCAGAGGCGAGCACCTCCCTCGAGGAACGCTGCATCGACACGATCCGCTTTCTCGCCGTGGACGGCGTGCAGAAGGCGAAGTCCGGTCATCCGGGCCTGCCCATGGGAGCCGCGGCGGTGGCGCACACGCTGTTCACGCGCCATCTGCGCTTCGATCCGTCCGACCCGGCGTGGCCGGACCGCGACCGCTTCGTCCTGTCGGCCGGCCACGGCAGCATGCTCCTCTACTCACTCCTCCACCTCACCGGGTACGACCTGAGCCTCGACGACCTGCGCGCCTTCCGTCAGTGGGGCAGCAAGACGCCGGGCCACCCCGAGTACGGGCACACGGCCGGCGTCGAGACGACGACCGGCCCGCTCGGTCAGGGCTTCGCCAACGCGGTCGGCATGGCCGTCGCCGAGCGCTTCCTCGGCGCGACCTTCAATGGCGACGGCCCCGACGTCGTCGACCACTTCACCTACGTGCTCTCCGGCGACGGCTGCATGATGGAGGGCATCACGAGCGAGGCGGCGTCGTTCGCCGGTCATCAGAAGCTGGGCAAGCTCGTCGTCCTCTACGACGACAACCACATCACCATCGACGGCTCCACCGACCTCGCCTTTACCGAGGACGTCTGCGCGCGCTTCGCGGCCTACGGCTGGCACGTGCAGAAGGTCGCCGACGGCAACGACATCGAGGCCGTCGACGCCGCCATCGCTGCGGCCAAGGCCGAGATCGGCATGCCGTCCCTCATCGCCGTACGCACGCACATCGGCTTCGGATCGCCGCACAAACAGGACTCGGCCGGGGCCCACGGCGCTCCGCTCGGCCCCGACGAGGTCACGCTGACCAAGGAGAATCTCGGCTGGCCGCTCGAGCCGGAGTTCCTCGTGCCCGACGAGGTGAAGGCGTTCTACGAGGCGGCCGCGGAGCGCGGCAAGGCCGCGCACGCCGCCTGGCGCGAGCGCCACGCGGCTTGGAGCGCGGCCGACGGTGCGCGCTCGTCGAGCTGGGACGCCGTGTGGAGCGGCGAGCTCCCTGAGGGCTGGGACGCAGACCTGCCGATCTTCGACCCCGCCGACGGCGCCGTGGCGACGCGGGCCGCGTCGGGCAAGGCGATCAACGCCCTTGCGCCGCACGTGCCCACGCTCATGGGTGGGTCGGCAGACCTCGCGCCCTCGAACAACACCGTGATCAAGGACGTGCCCGCCCAGCAGGCGGCCACGCCCGAGGGGCGCAACGTCCACTTCGGTGTGCGCGAGCATGCCATGGCCGCCATCGGCAACGGGCTCGCGCTGCACGGCGGCGTGCACCCTTACGTGGCCACCTTCTTCGTGTTCGTCGACTATATGCGCCCGGCGATGCGTCTCGCCGCGCTCATGGGGGCGCCGGTCACGTACGTGCTGACGCACGACAGTATCGGCGTCGGCGAGGACGGCCCCACCCACCAGCCGGTCGAACACCTGGCGATCCTGCGTGCCACGCCGAACTTCATCGAGCTGCGCCCGGCCGACGCGAACGAGACCGTGGAGGCGTGGAAGGTCGCCCTGCAGCACCGCGACGGGCCGGTCGGTCTCATGCTGACGCGTCAGAACCTGCCGACCATCGACCGCGGCAGGTACGGGCCGGCCTCGGGCGTCGCCCGGGGGGCTTACGTGCTCGCCGACGCCGCCGGCGACCACGCGCCCGAGCTGATCCTCATCGCCAGCGGCAGCGAGGTCGCGCTCGCGCTCGAAGCGCACGAGCGTCTCGCCGCCGAGGGTGTGCACTCGCGGGTCGTCAACCTGGCCTCCTGGCAGCTCTTCGGGCGCCAGGACGCCGCCTATCGCGAGAGCGTCCTTCCGGCCGCCTGCCGCCGCCGGCTGGCCGTCGAGGCCGGCGTCAGCCTCGGCTGGGAGCGCTGGGTCGGCGACGAGGGCGAGATCATCGGCCTCGACCGCTACGGCGCCTCGGCCCCGGCCGGGACCCTCTTCGAGCAGTTCGGCTTCACCGTCGACAACGTCTACGCGCGTGCCAAGGCGGTGCTCAACCGCTAGATTCTGAGCTGTCCGGTACGGACGGCCGTCAATGAGTGACACAGCGGAGGTCACCGAGGATGAAGATACTGACCAGGATGGGCGACGCCTCGAACGTCGAGCTCACCCCGGACGAGCTGCGCACCGAGTTCGTCACGGGGTCCGAGGCCGCCGCGGTCAAGGCCAAGATCCCGACGCTGACCGAGAACGAGATCGACTTCCTCGTCGACATGTTCTCGGCCCCGACGCGACTCTGGGGCGTGCAGCGCGGCAACGAGGTCGTCATGACCAAGGACGGCTGCGTCAACGCCCTCAACTCCTCGCGGATGTCGAGCGGCGTCGTCGCGCCGGTCAACCGTGAGGTGGGCGTGCGCCTCTTCGAGTCGATGCTCGGCTTCGACTCGATGGAGGTCTCGCACAACGACTACTCGGTGAAGCCGCAGCGCTTCCTCAAGGCGCTCGAGCAGCTGCACATGGAGATCCTCCAGGAGGTGACGATCTTCCCGCTGCTCTACGGCTTCATGCCCAACCTCGGCCTCTACTACCGGCCCGACGGCTCGTTCGAGAACCCCTCCGACCTGCTGCCGCTGGGCAAGATCGACGAGGCGCGGCGCACCCAGGAGGAGGCCCTCGAGGCCTGCCTCGAGGACTGCGTCGAGATGAGCGACTGCATGGTCGCGATGGGCGCCGACGGCATCGATTACGACACCGTCGCCTCGACCGGAGACGCCGAGTTCCTCGCCGTGCTCAGGACCACCGAGCACGTCGCCAAGGAGACGGGCCTGCCGGTCGAGATCGGCATGTCGTCGGAGATGGTGCTCGGGTTCCACGGCCAGCTCGAGTACAACGGCGTCCGTCTCGCCGGCCTTTGGCCGCACCAGCAGCTCGAGCTCTGCGAGCAGGCCGGCTGCGCGATCTTCGGCCCCGTCTGCAACACCAACACGAAGAAGACGGTGCCCTGGAACCTCGGCCGCGCCCTGACCTTCGTCAAGGCCTGCACCGAGATCGCCAAGATCCCCGTGCATCCCAACGTCGGCATGGGTGTGGGCGGCGTACCGATGTTCGAGACACCGGCGGTCGACGTCGTGACGCGCTGCAGCGCGGCGATGATCGAGATCGGCAAGGCCGACGGGTTGTAGGTGGGCACGGGCGACCCTGCCGGCATGCACCTGGCGCATCTGCTGGCCTCGTCGATGGGTGGCATCCGGGCCGCGGGAGATCTCGTGGCGAGGATGCAACTCAGCAAGAAGATGAGGATCGACGACGCCAAGAAGTACGTGGCCGACAAGCTCCACGTGACGCCGCTGGACCTGTCCGATCCGACGATGATGAGAGGTCTCAGGGAAGAGCTCGACATCGGCACGATCACGGGTGTCCCGGGCATCGCCAAGGGCATGGCCGCCAAGGTGCGCATCGCCGAGCTCCTCGACATCGAGATCAACAGCGTCGAGCAGTTCAAGAAGAAGACCGGTCTGGTCGCGGGCGAGAAGCAGTTCCACTGACAGCTCCACTGACCGGTCCCAGGGTCTCCTCGGCGCGCGGAAGGCGGCGGGGGCGATGAAATCGCCCCCGCCGCCGGCGCCATCCGCGCGGCCCCGTCGCGAGCCGGCGGGGCCGCCGCAGCGGGACGTCGTCATGATCGACTTCGACGGCGTCGTCGTCGACTCCCTCGACGCCTTTGCCGACGCCCTGACCGTGGCCTGCGAGGAGCAGGGCATCGGGGTGGTCCGCTCGGTCGACGACGTGGTCGACCTCCTGTACGGCAACGTCTACGAGAGCTTCCGTGCCGCCGGCGTCGACGAGTCAGGTGCCGTCCAGGCGATGACGGCCGCGATACGGGCTCTCGAGCGCGACCTCTCCCGCCTCAGACCCTTCCCGGGCGTCGCCGAAGCCCTGGCTCGGCTCGGCGACCGCGTGGACGTGGTGATCGTCACTTCGAACAGCGAGCGTCTCGTCCACGGCTTCCTCGCCGAGCACGGCATCGCGGGTGTGGCCGCCGTCGCCGGCGTCGAGAGCGGGGTGAGCAAGGTCGCGAAGATCGCTGCGGTCGCCCGACGCTACCCGGCACAGCGGGTCTTTCCGTTCATCGCGGACACGGTGGGCGACATGCGCGAGGCGCGCGAGGCCGGGGCTACGCCGATCGGCGTCGGCTGGGGCTGGCACGACGCCGGGCGCCTGCGGGCGGCCGGGGCCACCCGGGTCGTGGCCTCGCCGGAGGAACTGCTCGAGCTCCTCGACCCACCGTGCCGCGAGGCCTGAGTTTCTCCGGGTCGCGCTCCGGCTTTCACCGCAGCGTCGCACAGGAGGAGCGACCGCGGCGGGGGCGGCCGCACACGGAGCACGGCTCACCGCGTCGTCGGGACCCGGTGCGCGCCGCCGGGCGCTCGCCGGTCAACGACGCCGGAGTGAGCGGAAATGCTCCAGATCACCGGGGTGTGGCACGACCTCGCCTGCATCGTCTGCAGTGGGAGGCGGAGACGTCGTCCCGCGCAGGGCGTAGCGTCCGTGGCCGACCTCCTCGATGATGGGCGAGTAGGACACGCGGTTGTTGAAGCTCGACGCCGACATGCCGCTGGACAGGCACAGGCGCTCGAGTTCGCGCCGATCGACCGGGGCGCTTCGCTCACCGAGGATGCGTGCGAAGGTGAGCTCGGTCGTCTCGAGCACGGTCGTGGCGTCGAGTGGCTCGAGCGTGCGGACCAGCCGCCCCTCCACCGCGATCCCGGGTATCCGCTGGCAGAGTTCGGCGAGCACGTACTCGGGCATGACGAACTCGCGCAGACGCTCGTCGCGGCGGATCCCGGCGTGCAGATCGCCGATGTCGAGCTCGCCGGCTACGCTGAGCACCTTGAGCACGCGCGCGACGACTGCGTTCTTGGCCACCGACGGGAGGAAGAACCACCCCGTGCGGCGGTCCAGCCAGAGGAAGTCGGGGGCTTCGCTGACGACGGCGTGGACGAGGTCGTCGTTGACCCGCACCCCAAGCGCGGCGGCGACGCGGCCGGTCACGTCCGCGACCCGCGCGGCCCCCGTACGCCTGACGACGCCGCGGGCCGTCTCGGCGATGGTGGCGACGAGGTGTCGCGCGTCAAGGCTGGGATCGTCCGGATGCGGCAGGACGACCTCGATGCCCTTCACGGACGCGAGCGTGAACGTGACGTCGCGCCCCAGGGTGCGAGCCGCATGCTCGAGGCCGGCCGGGTGGAACGGGCGGGCGGCGATGCGCTGGTCGGCGAGGCGCCGTGCCAGCGCTCCCCCGGTCGTCGGAGCGGCTTCGGCGGCGGCGAGGAGCGCCTCGTCGAGACGTGCCGCCGCCGGGGCCGGGCGCTGCGCGTCCGCCGCTCCCTCGCCCGCCGCCGGCTGAAGGCCGGTGTACAGGCGCGATCCGACCCGCCGGCAGAGCTGGCGCACGCGCTCGCGGCTGAGGCCGCCGGCCTCGCGGCCGGCGGCCTCGAGCGTCGCACCGCCGCCGCCGTCCCAACCCCAGTGACGCACGGCGATGCCGGCGTCGCGTTCGGAGGCGACCGACCGGGCCAGGGAAAGGAGCTCCTGCTCGAGCGTGGGCAGGGGAGAGGGCATAGGGGCGTCTCCACGGGTCGTGCGGACGTGAGGCGCGGGTCGCACCTGCGGCGATGATACTACAGCCTCGGCGGGGCCGCGGCCTGTCTCGACGGCGCCGCGGCCTGCCTCGGCGGGGCCACGGCCTTCCTCTACGAGGCCGCGGCCTGCCTCGGAGCCGACGCCGCCGGGCTTCACAAGCCGCCTGCGTCGACTATGATGCGGGGGAAAGCATATGCGGGGGGGGCGACGTTGGCCGACGAGAAGGGCAAGAAGAAGGCGAAGGACTCGGATCACGGCGTGCCGGGAGACGGCGGTCCGGGCGCGTCGCACGCCGACAAGGCGGCGCCGCCGAAGAAGCTCGACCGTGCGGCCTACGAGCACGAGCTCATCAAGCTGCAGGTCGAGCTCGTCAAGCTGCAGGAGTGGGTCAAGAAGGGCGGTCATCGAGTGGCCGTCGTCTTCGAGGGCCGTGACGCCGCCGGTAAGGGCGGCACGATCAAACGCATCACCGAGCATCTCAACCCCCGCGTCGTACGCATCGCCGCCCTGGCGTCGCCGAGCGACCGGGAGAAGACCGAGTGGTATTTCCAGCGCTACGTGGCCGAGCTGCCGGCGGCTGGCGAGATCGTGCTCTTCGACCGCAGCTGGTACAACCGCGCCGGCGTCGAGCGCGTCATGGGCTTTGCCACCGAGGACCAGGTCTGGGAGTTCTTCCGTACCTGCCCCGAGTTCGAGCGCATGCTGATCCGAGACGGCCTGACGTTGCTGAAGTACTGGTTCAGCGTGAGTGACGACGAGCAGGAGCGGCGCTTTCAGCAGCGGCTCAAGACGCCGCTGAAGGTCTGGAAGCTCAGCCCCATGGACCTCGAGAGCCGTATGCGCTGGGTCGAGTACTCGAAGGCCAAGGACGAGATGTTCTCGTACACGGACACGAAGGACTCGCCGTGGTGGGTCGTGAACGCCGACGACAAGCGTCGCGCCCGTCTCAACATGATCCACCACCTGCTCGGCATGATCCCGTATGAGGACGTGCTGCCGCGCGAGATGGAACTGCCGCCGCGGCCGCCCGACAAGGGCTACGCACGGCCGCCCATCGAGTCGCAGACCTTCATCCCCGAGGTGTATTGACGCCTGCGGCCCGAGGGGCGCTCAGCCGCGCCACGGACCGCGTAGCTCGCGCTGCGCGAGGAGGCCGGCCAGGATGCCGGCGACACGATACGTGAGCGCGCCGGTCGCGATGTCGTCGGGGTCGGGAAGATAGCGGGTGACGAGCTCGTCGAGAGCCTCGGCGGTCGCCGGGCGCGTGTGGCAGGGCAGCAGCTCGGGAGCCCGGACGACCCACGCGAGCTCGCCGTCGATGTGCACCGTCACGCACCGCTGCGTCATACCGGACCTCCTTGTCGTGAGCCTCGCCGCAGACGATGGGCGCCGTTTCCAAGTCGACGCCGCCGCCGGGCGGGAGGGTGGGTCTGCAGCGACCGGCTCCAGAGCGTCGCGGCGAGAAGCTGCACGCACGCACCGGCGGCGGCGTCGACAGTCACGGTAGCACCGCGGGCGGACAGATGTTCGGTCCACGTCGACGCGGCGCGAGCTCTCCGGGTCCGGCGAGCAGACGATCCCAGTCTGCCCCGGGCCGGCAAAGGGGGAGGCGGCGGGCCGATGATCGACGCCGCCGCCTCGAGGGGGTACCGAGCGAGAGTTTCGACGCCGTCTGCGACGTTCCTTCACGCCGTCGTGATCTGTTGCCGGGGTCGTGCGCCGCAACTCCGCTGCGGCTCACTCCTCCTGCAGAGGCACCACGAGCACCGGCACCGGGCTGCGGTGCAGGATACGGTAGGCGGTCGAGCCCATGATGGCCCCGGAGAGGGCGCCCTCGCCGTGCGAGCCGATGACGATCATGTCGGCGGAGAAGTCCTCGACGGCTTGCAGGAGCGCCGCGACGGCGCCGCCCGGGCTGACGGATGTCTCCACGGTGATCCCGGCGGCTTCCAGCTCTGCCCTCGCCTCGTCGACGTGACGGCGGCCGACCTCTTCGACCGCCTTGACTTGTGCCTCGAGCTCGCCGGCCATCAAGAGCGTCGAGCTGGTCATGCCCGGCGGGACGAAGCCCATGAAGATGTCGTAGCCCTGTACGACCACGACACGTGCGTCGGGCAGCTGGCGCCCGAGTCCCGCCACCGTCGTGAGGGCGCGCTTCGAACAGTCCGATCCGTCGTATCCCAGGACGATGGTGAGGCCCATTGCTCCCCCTCTATGTGAGTTTGTGCGTGCGCTTGTGTTCTGCTCGTGGGCGGGGGCGACGAAACGGTCGCGGCGGGGAAGGGGTCGCGAGCAATCGACGGTCGCGCGTGGGCGCGAGGCGGCCGGCGCGCCGGCCGCCTCGCGCCCGGGTCAGTAGACGACCAGGGTGTTGCGGCCCACGTAGCTCTGCGTGTTGCCGGCGGCGTCCGTCGCGTACACATAGAACCTGTACGTGCCGCGCGGGATGGTGGCACGCCAACGGTAACCCAGCAGCACGTTGACCTTCCTGCGGCCGAGATCGAGCCTCTTGACGACGGAGCCGCTCAGCGTCTTGATCTTCATGGTCACCTTGGCGGTGCCGCCGTTGGGCACGACGTCCTTGACCTTGTAGGTCAGCTTCACGTAGTCGTACCGCGCGACTCTCTCCTTCTCCGGCGCCGACGTGGTCGGCCGCTGGGTGTCGATCCGCGTCTCCGCCGTGTGGAAGGACTCGACGTTGTCGAGCGTGTCCGCCGAGCGGTAGTCGAGCCAGTGATAGCCGTCGTTCGTGCCGTCCAGAGGGGCCTCGACGGAGTACGTGTCGCCGGTCTGCCAGTCGCCGCCGTCGAGGCGGTACTCGGTGCGGGCGACGCCCGACGGGTCGCTCGCGCTGAACGCGATCGGCACGGCCGTGTTGAACCAGCGGTCGGCGAGCGGCGTCGACTCCGTGTGCGGCGGCAGCAGGTCGTCCTCGCCGTCGCCAGGCCACAAGCGCAGCGCCGTCCCGTCGCGACCGGCGGCCCAACCGTAGCCCTCCGACTGCAGCGTCACGCCGCGGAGGCCCGGCGGGACCCAGCCGAGATCCTGAAGGGCCCACGTCGCGCCGCCGTCGACCGTCTTCAGCACGGTGCCCGCGTCGCCGACGATCCAGCCGAGCTCGGCGCCGACGAACTCGACGTCCCAGAGGGCGACGTCCGTCGGCACGTCGATGCGCTCCCACGTCGCACCGGCGTCGAGGGTCCTCAGGACGGTGCCGTTGCGACCGACGGCCCAGCCCCACTGCGAGCTCAGGAAGGTCACCGCTTCGAGGTGCTCGGTGGTTCCGGAGGGCTGCAGGCGCCAGCCCGCGCCGGCGGTCGTGGTCCTGAAGATCTGCCCGCCGCGGCCGACGACCCAGCCGCGCCGCAGCGTGACGAAGTCCACGTCGCGCAGCCAGTCGACGTCCCCGAGGCCGCTCGTCTGGTGCCGCCAGGTCGCGCCGCCGTCGGAGGTGCGGAAGACGCCCTCGCGGCCCACGACGACCGTGCGGGTCCCGTCGATGACGTCGACACCGTTCAACGCGAGCGACGCGGGGCGGGACCTCACCCAGGTGCCGCCGGCGTTCTCGGTGCGGAGCACCCGCCCGCTCAGGCCGACGGCGAAGCCGTAGGCGTCGTCGAGGAAGTCGACGCCGCGCAGGTCGTTGAGGACGCCCGTCGTCTGGCGTGCCCAGTGGTCGCCGCCGTCGGTGGTCGCCACGATCGTGCCGTCGTCACCGACGGCCCACGCGTGCTGCTCGCCTGCGCCGGCGACGTCCCAGAGGGCGAGCAGCGTCCCGGTCAGCTGGGCCAGCCAGCCGCCCTCTTCGACGGGGGCTCCGGAGATGGTGAAGACGGCGTCCGATTCGTCGGCGCCGGTCGCCGTCGTCACGCGCACCTTGGCGAGCGCTGTGGCGTCCGCGGCGACGACCCACGGGTGACTGCCGTCGTTCGCCGTGTCGGCGACGATGGTCACGGGGTAGGTCGCGCCGCCGTCGAGGCTCAGCTGTATGGTCGCCGTGCCGCTGCCGTCACCGGTCCAGGTGATGGTCTGCGCCGAGCCGATCGGCCAGATCTCTCCGCCGTCGGGGGCGGTGACCGCAGGCGGCACGGGGCCGTCCCCGCGGGTGTAGGCCTTCAGGCAGACGTTGGCGTCGGCCAGGAAGTCGGTCGTGAGGTCGTACCAGGTCGTGCCGTCCGCCGAGAAGTAGCTCTGCCCGGCCGAGGCCGTCGCCTTGCTCGAGTAGTCACGCAGGGGGATCTCGACCACGATCGGCGCGACCCAGGAGCCGTCGAAGAAGGGTACCGTGAGCTTGACGGCGACGACGAACGACTGCCCCGCGGTCAGGGTCATGGGCGTGCCCAGCTGAATGGTGTGATAACCGAAGTCGCTCAGCGTGCCGCTCGCCCTGAGCTGCTTCGTGGCGAACGTGGCGCCGGCGTAGACCTGGTAGGTCGCATCCGGTGCCGGCGAGTAGAAGCCGACCGCCGCGAGCTGCTCGTCGTCTGCGGCGGTGAATCGATTGGCGAACCAGGCCGTGGGCTCACCGGAGAAGCCGACCGACGACACGAAGCCGAGGGGGTCGTACTGATAGACGCGAGCGTAGTCGTCGGTCGGCTGTGCCCGGTCGAAGACCGCGTTGGTGCCGTAGCCGAACTCGGTATCGTAGTAGGAGACGTAGAAGTACCCCGCGCCGTCCCAGTCGCCGCTGAGGTCGTCTCCCCACGTGGGCCCCCAGCTGTTGCGCACGATGAAGGCGCCGTCGCCCGGAGGCTGCGACTCGGGAGTGTCGGGAGACCCGAAGTTGGTGCGGCTGTAGCCATCGTCCCAGCCGACGAGGGTGACACCGTGGTTGGCTGCGGCGGTACCGGTGTAGTAGTAGCCTCCCGTCGAGGTGTTCAGGGACCCGGGCATCCAATACATGCTGGTGGCGACGGCCCCGTACGTCGTGAGGGCGTACTTGAGGTCGTCGTTCGCCGCCGCGCCGGCCCGCGGCGGCAGCATGACCACGCGCTGCACGTGCTTCTGCACGGTCAGCGTGGAGGGATCGGGGTGCACGCCGTCGGCGTAAGCGTCCTGGGCCTCGGTAAAGGGCCCGCCCCAGCGTGTCAGATAGGCGGCCGCCATCATCGGGTTGCCGCCTTCGTCCCACTTCCAGTCGAAGCCGTGGAAGTAGGCCATGTTGTCCTCGGAGAAGTCCCACACCTCGCCGGGCATGAGGCTGGATTCGAGGGAGCCATAGGCGGCGAACGCCCAGCAGGTGCCGTAGACGCCCTGGTCCTTCACCGGTGTCAGCCTGCCCAGCGAGCGCAGGTCGAACGAAGCCGGGTAGGTCAGCAACTCGGGGCTGACCTGCGCACCCTGCAGCTCGGTGAAGTCGACCGGACCGCGCCGGAGGCCGGTGCCGTGGCCGCCGGCGCTGAGGGGCGGCGGCCCGAGGACGGCGGTCGACGACGGGTCGGCGGTGAGCTCGAGCGTGGCCGCCGCGCTCGGCATCGCCGCGGCGGCCAGGAGGGCGAGCGCAGCGAGGGTCAGGGCCAAGGCCACGAAGACGAGACGGACGGAGACGCATCGTCCCGCGCGCGGACACAGCACTGGCACCGACATACGACCCCCTCCGGCACGCCGCCCGTGGGCGGGCGGCGAGGTTGAGTGCACTGGGACTGACTTAACGGAGTATGCTACTCCTGCATCGGCAGGATGGCGAGCAGACTACACGTTTGCGGCCCCCTGCGCGTCACCCTGACGGACGACGTCGCGACGTCGTCACGCTCCCCTCGTCGGCGCGCGTCAGACGGCGGGGCAGGGGAGCGCCGGCCGCCGTTGAAGACCAAGGGGCCGGCGCTCGTCGCGTCCGGTGTCGCCCAGACAGGCGAAGCCGCGGGCTGGACAGCAGCCGCGAACCGGGGCACCATGAAGGAGACGGTCGGCGACCCCCGCTCACATATGACCCCACATCCTCACCCTCTCACACGGCACAGAGCTCCTGCAGCCCGAGCCTTCGCCTCGGCGTCGGGTGCGGCCACCCGCCGCAGCCGGTCGTCGCGCGTCGCCGCCGCGCTGGCGGCAGGCGCCGCGTTCGCGACCGTCCTCGTGGTCGTCGGCGCTGCTCTGGTGCTCTGGCCCGTGCCGGTGGCGCAGGCCACCGAGGTGACTCGCTTCAACATCGGCGGCCGGGGTTGGGGTCACGGCATCGGCATGAGCCAGTACGGCGCCTACGGCTACGCCAAGGCGGGCTGGGGCTACAAGCGCATCCTCGAGCACTACTACACGGGCGTGAAGTTCGGCACGACGCGCAACCGCGCCGTGCGCGTGCTGCTCTGCAGCGGGCAGGCCGACGCACGCGTCAGCTCGGCCGCCGCCTACACGGTCACCGACGGGACGACGACCAGGAAGATCGCCGGCGGCACGCTGGCGACGGTGACCTGGACGGGGACTGCCTACCGGGTCACGGCCGGAGGGTCGTCCTGGGTGTTTCCCTCCTACGTGACGTTCAAGCCGGGCACGGCCAAGCTCAGGCTCTACAACCGCAACGCCAACGGCTGGCCCTACGACAGCGACGGCGCGCGCTACCGGGGCTGGCTGCGCGTCGTGCGCTCAGGCTCGGCCTTCCTCATCGTCAATCGCGTGCTGCTCGAGGGCTACCTGCGCGGCGTCGTGCCGCGCGAGATGCCCTCGTCGTGGCCCCAGCGGGCGCTGCGCGCCCAAGCCTGCGCGGCGCGCTCCTACGCCGTGCGCGGCATCCGCGACCTCGGCGCCTACGACCTCTACTGCACCGCGGCGAGCCAGGTCTACAACGGGTACGACGGCGAGACCGCGGCGACCAACCTCGCCGTCTCCGTCACCGCCGGCGTCGTCCCGACCTACAACGGCACGCCCATCGTGGCCTACTTCTCCTCCACGTCCGGAGGCCACACCGAGAACATCGAGAACGTCTGGGGCGGCAGCCCGGTCGCCTACCTCAAGGGCGTCAAGGACCCCTACGACTACTACTCGCCCTACCACGTCTGGGCCGACGCGCCGTACCGCTGGTCGACGACCACCATGACCGACAAGCTCGGCGCGCTCGTGCAGGGTACGCTGCGCGCCGTGATCATCGCCGAGAGGGGCGTCTCCCCGCGGGTGAAACTCGCCTACGTACTGGGCACCGACGGCACGACCGCGCACATCGCGTCGGCCGCCTCGGGCTGGACGCTGCGCAACAAGCTCGGCCTGCGCGACTCCTGGTTCTGGCTGCGCAGCATGAGCATCTCGCCGTCGGTCGACGACGGGGTGAGGATCACCTACGGCGACCGCATCCTCCTCGCGGGCCGCAGCTACCCGAGCATCGGTGCCGACAAGCGCATCACCCTCGAGTACTACCGGGACGGCGTCTGGAAGACGACCCTCGTGCGGACCGACCGCACGCTGCGCAAGACCTTCAACTTCGTCTACGACGGGGTCACGAGGAGCGGCACCTGCGTCGACTACTCGTTCCTCGGCAAGCCCGGCCGCACGACGGTCTACCGGTTCATCTACGGCAAGTCGCGGTCGCCCAAGACGACGATCTCCGTGCGCCCGCTGGTCACCGCCGAGTACGCGCCGGCGGCCCCGCTGTCGGGGGAGACCGTGACCTTCTCGGGGACGGTGCTGCCGCTGACCAGGGTGGGGAGTCTCATCCGCCTGCAGCGCTACGACCCCGGCGCCCGCGTGTGGGAGACGCTCGCCGAGTCGACGATCGCGGCCGACGGGCTCTACGCGATGGACTGGCCGGCGACGGCCGGCACCCACACGTTCCGCGTCGCGGTCCCGGCCGGCGACCAGATGATCTCCGGCTTCAGCCCGACGATGGCGGTGGTCGTCGAGTAACGCGGAACATGGGAGGGCCGGTCCAAGGCGGTCACCCTGCAGCAGACGAGTACGCTGTCGCATCTGTTGGATCGGCATGGCTGCCGCACGCGTCCGCCGCTGCACTCCGTGACGCGCGACCCCGCGTCTGCCGATGTGCTCTGCTCCGATGCCGAGCGGGAGCGACTCCTCGTCACGCAAGAGACGGCGCCCCGCCCCTCCACGGGGGGCGGGGCGCCGTCTTCAGTCCGGTCGCTCGGTGCGCCGGGCGGTCAGTAGACGCGCCGCCCGAAGTCGGCGGTGAAGTACCGCCACGTGTAGTTCGAGTTCCAGCGGATCCCGACGCCGATGTCGCGGAAGGACGAGGTCAGGATGATGGCCCGGTGTGCGTCGGACCCCATCCACAGGCACACCATGCCCTCGGGCGTCCTCCAGATGGTGCCCTTGTAACCGCGGCCCACGTTCTCGCCGATCTTGTAGTACGTGCAGTTGACCGACGTATACCCGAAGGCGCGGAGCCGCTGACCCATGTACCAGCCGTTGGACGAGCGGTGGGTCAGCAGGTTGCGCCTGGCCATGTCGGGCGAGTGGTACCTGGCGGCCGCCGTGAGCTTGCCGTTGAACTTGACGGGCACGAGCCCGCGCTTGGTCCTCTCGGCGTTGATGGCGGCGATGACCCTCGCCTCACCGAGGGTGGGTGTGAGCGCCTGCGCCACAGCAGGCGACACCACCAGCCCGAAGGTGAGTGAGAGCAGCAGGATCACGAGGGCCTTCTTCATGGGCGCCTCCCTGTGGTCGTTCGTCGCGACGAAGCACGCCACGACCGTCCGGCGGTGTCCATGGAAAGGCTGAACGAATGTTCGACAGCCCCCCCGACTGTTGCGCGCAAGACTACGTAGTCAGATTCGGCAACGCAACCCCTGTGCCTGCCCGCGGTCGCCGCCGCCGTTGGGGCCGGCGACCGGCGGGTTCGCGTGACCGTGAGGGATGCGCTGTCCATCAGAGAGTGCATCGGTCGCGGGCCGCGGCTGCTTGATGCTCGTTGCCCGCCCGGGTTACGCATGCGCCCGGGTCGACGGCGGCGGGTTCGGTGCCGGTCGCCTGCGGATGGTCCACAGAGCCGTGAACCGGGGGCGCCGGTGTCGGGGGCTACGCCCGCAACGGCGTCGTGCGCGCCTCGACGTCGGCGTCCTCGAACCGCGGCCACGCCTCGCAGAACGCCGCGACCACGCCGGGGTCGAACTGGCCGCCGGCGTTGAGGCGGAGCTCCTCGAGGGCCCACTGCTCGGGCATGGCCTTGCGGTAAGGCCGATCGGAGGTCATGGCGTGGAAGGCGTCGCAGACGAAGACGATGCGGGCGAGGCGAGGGATCTCGTCACCGATGAGGCCGTCCGGGTAGCCGGTCCCGTCGAAGCGCTCGTGCGCGGCGCGGATCACGCGGGCGATCGGCGCCAGGTACTCGATGCGCGAGATGATGCGCTCGCCGATGACCGTGTGCTCGGCCATCACCTTGAACTCCTCGTCGGTCAGCTTCTCGGGCTTGTTGAGGATGCTGCCGGGGATGCCGATCTTGCCGATGTCGTGCAGGACGCTGGCGTACTGCAGGTCGCGCAGCTCGGACTCGCCGAGGCCGAGGCGACGGCCCACGGAGACGGCCATCGTCGCCAGCATCTGGGCGTGGTCGGCCGTGTAGTGGTCCTTGGCCTCCATGGCCGCGGCGAGCGCCGTGACGGTCTCCAGGTAGGTGGTCTCGAGCCGGGCGAAGTTGGCGGCGTTCTCGAGGGCGACCGCGGCCTGGTTGATGAGGATCTGCACGAGCTGTATCTCGTCCTCGCTGATGTGGCGCGACAAGGCGCAGCGCACGTCGAGGTAGCCCTCGGCGCGGTGCTGCAGGATCAGCGGGACGACGAGGCGGCGGCCGTAGTCCCAGGGCTCCTGGAGGGGGGCGAGGCACTCCAAGGCGCGGGCGACGAGGTCGTCCGCCGCCCTCGTCGCCGACGGGGTCTCGGCGGCGCCGCTCAGCCGCAGGGCGGCGGGGCAGAAGCGTGCGTCGGCGGCCGCGAGCATGATCTCGGCGCTCGTGGTCTCGCGGGGGAAGAGGTCGACGATGCCCTCGCTGACCAGGTCGATCACGGCGGCGGCGTCGAGCGAGGCGGCGATACCCTGGCTGATCTGCAGGATCGCGACGAGGCGCTCCTCGTGCTCGCGGCGCTGGCGGAAGAGGGCGGCGTTGTGCAGCGCCACCGCCGCCTGCTCGGCCAGCCCGCGGGCGAGCTCGAGCTCGTCGGCGCTGAAGCGGCGCTCGCGCTCCGTCTCGATGACTTCCATGAGCCCGAGCGCCCCCCCTTGGAACATGAGGGGCACGGTGAGGCACGTCTTCTCGTCCCAGTCCGCCATCGAGTCGCGGACGTCGTCGCCGAGCCGCTCGTCTGAGGCGTGCTCGACGACGGTCTCGCCGCGCTTCAGGATCAGCCGGTCGCTCGGGTAGTCGCTGAGCCGGTAGGCGGTGCCGAGGGTGATCTCGTAGCCCTCCACGGAAGTCTCCGGCGAGGTGTAGAGCGAGCGCGAGACGATACTGTCGCGGTCGGCGTCGTACTCGTAGATCAGGCACTGCGCTGCGCCGAGGGCCACGGCGGCGCGCTCGGCGAGCTGGCCGAGGACGTCCTCGAGGACGATGCTCGAGGTCATCGCCGTGTTCGCCTCGAGCAGGGCGCTGAGCTGGCGGTTGCGCGCCTCCTGGCGGCGGTATGCGGCGGCGTTGTGGATCGCAGCCCCGGCGAGCTCGCCGAGGCCGGCGGCGAACTGCAGCTCGAGCTCCCCGAACTCGCGTCGGGTCGTCGACTCGTAGAGGCGCAGGATGCCCAGCGGCTCCCCCTGGTACCGCAGCGGCACGCTGAGGACGGTAGTCTCGCCGTACTCGGACATGCTCTCGCGCCGGTCGCACGGCAGCGTCGGGTCGTCGGCGTGCTCGATGACGATGGCGGGTGCATCGAGGATCGCCCGCTCACCCGGGTAGTCGTCGAGACGATAGGCGCACCCGAGCGCGCCGTCGGTGCCGCCAGGGTCGTGTCCTCGCTCGTGGAGCGCCTGGTAGACGATCGCGTCCTCCGCGGCGTCGTACGTGTAGACCGCGGCGCGCGAGGCCTCGAGCGCTTCGCAGGCCTCGCGCGTCACCCGGCGGAGCACCTCGTCGAGGTCGACGGTCGCATTGATCGTGCGGCTCGAGTCGACGAGCGAGGCCAGGTAGCGGTTCTGCTCGGCCGTGCGCCGCCGCAGGCGGGCGTTGTGGATCGCGATCGCCGCCGGCACCGCCAGCGTCGTCGCGATCTCCTTCTCCTCGTCGGTGAAGCGGTGCACGCCGCGCTGCTCGACCACCTCGGCGACACCGATGGGCCGGCCGCCGAACACCAGCGGGACCAGCAGCCAGCTCTTCTCGCCCCAGCGCTCCATGATCGCCGCGATGCGCGGGTCGAGGCCGGGGTCGTCGACGTGCAGTTCGATCGGGCTGTCCGTCTCGAGCGCGTCGCGGTAGTCGGGCAGCTCGTCGACGGCGATCGTGTCGCCGAGCCAGTCCTCGTCGTCCGCGGTGGGCTCGACGGCCCAGGTGGCCGTCGCGACCAGGCAGCGCGTCGCGGGGATGTACTCGTAGAGGTCGCACTCCCAGGCGCCCAGTGACTGGGCGGTGAGCCTGGCGATGAGACGCAGGGTCTCGTCGAGGTCCTGGGCGGAGGCGAGCGCGGCCGTCACTTCGCGCACCAGCGCGAGCAGGTCGGTGTGCGACGTTGTGGGCGGCCCGCCTCGAGTCGGCATCCCACAGTACATCGGCCGTGTGGCGGCCGCGCTTGAGAGTCGCGCGACGCGCGCGTGAGAGGCCGATCCGGGTGTCCGATCCAGAGGTCGGGCGAGCCGGCCGGCCCTCAGTGGATCCGGGTCACGGTCGCAGGCGACCGGTAGGCACTCGCGCTTCGCGCCGGCGCACGCTCAACTGGCCGCTGCGGCGGTGCGACGGCGTCGGCGCCGAACCGCCGTCAGGCCGCCGCACCGCCGTCAGAGCGCCGCCGCGGTGCCGGGGGCGAGAAGCAGCCAGAGGATGGTGAAGAACACCAGCGCGATGACGAGCAGCGCCTTGGCCGCCATGCTGCGCCGGCTGCTCGCCCCCGTCTCGGGGCGCAGCGTGCGGACGTCCCTCTGATCGACGCGCATCGCAGATCCCCTCTCGTCGCCTCCCGCACCGACACTCTTCCCCGCCGAAGCGGATGGCGCACACCGGGGTCGTTGACCTGTCGCCGGGGTGCGGCTGAGTCGGGGCGCCCGCATCGGACTCCACCGCGAGGGGCCGACGAGCGACGACCGCGTTCCTCCGTCCGGGGTCGTCCCGTAAGATAGCGGGGTCATGATCGACTTCTGCTTCGTGCACGCCGCCGACCTCCACCTCGACACGCCGTTCGAGGGCGTCGCCAAGGCCGCTCCCGAGGTGGGCGACGCTCTCCGCGAAGCTTCACTCGAGGCGCTCGACCGTCTCGTGGCCCTCACACTCGACGAGGGCGCCGCCTTCCTCGTGCTCGCCGGCGACATCTACGACGGCGCCGAGCGGGGCGTGCGCGCTCAGCTGCGCCTGCGCCGAGCGCTGGAGCGCCTCGGCGAGCACGGTGTGCGCACGTTCATCGCTCACGGCAACCACGACCCGCTCACGGGGTGGTCGGCGATCGGCGCCTGGCCCGAAGGCGTCCACGTCTTCGGGTCGCGCTGGGTCGAGAGCGTCGCCGTCGAGATCGGCGGCGAGATGGCGGCGACGGTCCACGGCGTGAGCTACGCCCGCCGCGAGACGAGCGAGAACCTCGCCCTGCGCTTCGCCCGCGGTGAGGCCCCCGGGTTCCACATCGGCGTGCTGCACGCCAACGTCGGGTCCGACCCCGAGCACGCCGCCTACGCGCCGTGCTCCCTCGCCGATCTGCGCGCGGCGAGGCTCGACTATTGGGCGCTGGGGCACATCCATCGCCGTCACGAGGTCAGTCGCGACCCCTGGGTCATGTACCCGGGCGACACCCAGGGCCGCAGTCCCAAGCCTGCCGAGAGCGGTGCCAAGGGGGCGCTCGTGGTCGAGGTCGCCGGGGCGGCTGTGCGCGAGGTCCGTTTTGTCCCCACCGACACGGTGCGATTCGTCCACGGCGAGGTCGACGTGGGCGGTCTCGACGACCTCGCGGCGCTGCGCGCGGCGCTGCTCGAGACCGCCGACGCCCTGCGCGCCGAGCACGCCGGCCGTGGGCTGCTCGTTCGGCTCCGCCTTCGAGGCCGGGGTCCGGCCCACGCTGTGCTGCGCGGGCCGCGTGCCGTCGACGACCTGCTCGACGACCTTCGCGACGAGTGGCGCGGCGCCACGCCTTTCCTGTGGCTCGAGTCGTTGCGCGACGAGACCCTCTCCCCGCTCGACCTCGACGAGGTCCGCCGGCGCGGCGACTTCTCCGCCGAGCTGCTGGCGCTCGCCGACGGGCTCCGCGCCGACGGCGAGCGCCGCACGGCCCTGCTGCGCGAGCTCGACGAGCCGCTCCACCGGGGGCGCGCCGCGCGCTGGGTGGCCGAGCTCGAGGGCGCTGAGTCCGAGCTCGCGGTGCTGCGGCGCGCCGAGGCGCGCGCCCTCGACCTGCTCGAGCAGGGGCAGGCATGACCGGCGCCCGTGAGGCCGGCGGCTCGCGCGGGGGCGCCGGTCGCGCTGCCGGCGGCGCCCCCGTCTTCGACACCTCGGCACCGGCACGCGTCGTACGTCTCGAGGGCTGGTGGGTCGATGGCTTCGGCGCCCTCCGCGACTTCGAGGTCGGCGGGCTCGCGCCGGGGCTCACCGTGCTACTTGGCGCCAACGAGGCGGGCAAGAGCACGCACCTCACCTTCCTCCGCTACCTGCTTTTCGGGTTCCCGAAGCGCACGACTGCTCTGCCTCAGTACGACCCCGTCGCCGGCGGCCGTCACGGCGGGCGCGTCACGCTGCTCGAAGGTGAGGAGCGCTACGAGCTCTGGCGCTACAGAGACGACAAAGTGGCCCGTCTGATCGGCCCGGGCGGCGACGAGGCCGGGGAGCACGTGCTCGCGAGCCTGCTCGGGCACGCCGACGCCGGCCTCTTCCGGTCTGTCTTCGCCTTCGGCCTCAGCGAGCTGCAATCGTTCGCCACCCTGACCGAGGAAGGCGTCAGGCAGCACATCTTCAGCGCCGGCGTCGTCGGGGCCGGACGCTCCGCACGTGAGGTCAGCCGGCAGATCGGCAAGCAGCTCGACGAGCTGCTCAAGGGCACGAGGGGCAAGGCGCTCATCAACGACCTGCTGCGCGATCTCGAGCTGCGCCGGGCCGAGCTCGCGGCAGCCGTCGGCGAGGCGGCCGCGTACGGCGAGCGGGTCGCCGAGGAGCGACGGGCCCTCGAGGTCGCCGAAGAGCTCCGGAGGCGGTCGGCCGACGAGCGCCTCGCCCGGGCACGGCTCGTGGCCCTCGGGGAGCTCTGGCGGCGGTGGCACGAGGCCCGCGCGGCCGAGGTCGAGCTCGAGGCCCAGCCGGCCGTCGCCGCCGAGACGCTCACGACGCTCCGCGCCCTGGCCGAGGGGCTGGGGGTGCGCCGTGAGCGTCTACAGCGCCGCGACGAGATCCGTCGCGCGGCCGAGCAGGCCGGGCGTGCGGTCTCGACGACGCTCGACGAACTGGGGCCGGGCTGGGCCGAGGCGCAGGTCCGGGCCGTCGACCCGTCGATCGTCGGGCGTGACGACGTACGCCGGTGGCAGCGACGGCTGTCCGCCTGCGCCGAGGCCGACGCCGAGGCGCGACGCGCCGAGACGGCCGCGGCACAGCGCACTGCCGAGCTCGAGAGCGAGCACGAGCAGCGCGCCTCGCGGCTGCCCGAGCCTCCTCCGGCGCCGCTGGCCGAGGTCGAGGCCCGCGAGGATCTGCTCGTGCGGCTACGCGAGGTGCGCGCCGCGGAGTGCGCGGCGGCGGCTCCGGGGGCCGGCTCGCGCCGCCCCCTGCTGGGCGCAGCAGCAGCGGCGGCGGCGCTGGCCGTCGTCTTCACCCTCGTCGGCGCGACCGGTACCGGAGGGGTCGGCATGTGGCTCGCCGCGGCTCTCGCGGTCGCCGTCGCCGTCGCGCTGGCCGGGGTCGCCTGGGGCCGCGCGCGCCCGTTCGCAGGCGGCCCAGGGGCCGCGCGCGAGCGCAGCGAGGATCTCGCGCGCCGGCTCGGGCTGCCATCTGCACCCTCTGCCACCGACCTCGACGCCCTCGAGGTCCGCCTCAGAGCCGAGCGCACCGCGCGCATCGAGTACGAGGGTCTGCGACGCCGGGTCGAAGACGACGATGTCGCTCTCGGCCGGGCGCAGACGGCACTCGACCAGCGGCGTGCGGAGCGCGCCGAGGCGGCCGCACAGCTGGCCGAGGTGCACGAGGAGTGGCGCCGCTTCAAATCCGAGCGGGGTTTCCCCGCGACGCTGTCGACCGAGGGGACGGTCGAGTGGCTCGCGGCGCTCGACCGTTGCCGCGAGGCACTGGAGCGGCGCGCCGAGGCGTCCGCCCAGGCGGCACAGCTCGAAGACGAGGCGCGTGAGTGGGAGGCGACGGCGCGCGATGCCCTCGCCGCGGCCGGCCGCGAGGCCGCACACCTCGAGGCGGCCGGTCTCGAACAGGCGGTCACCGAGGCTTGCGCTGCGGCAGATCGTCGTGCCGAGCTCGAGCGGCGGGTGCTCGAAGCCGAGCAGGAGCTGAGGGCTCGCTTCCCCGCCGCCGACGATGCGGCACGCGTTCGGCACGATTTGGCCGTGGGCGACCCCGAGGTGTGGGTAGCGGGGCTGCACGAAGCCGACGCCCGGATCGCCGAGCTCGAGCGCGAGCAGGAGCAGGCGATCCGCGAGCACGAGAATGCCCGCCGGCGGCGGGAGGAGCTCGAGCGCTCGGCCGACGTGGCGCGGCTCCAGGCGGAGCTCGAGGGGCTGCGGGCCGAGCTCGACGACGCCGTCGCGCGGTATCGCGAGCTCAGGCTGGCACAGGCGCTGATCGACCGCACGCTGCGCGAGTTCATGCGCACGCGCCAGCCCGCCGTGCTGGCTGCGGCCGGCGCGGCCTTCGGTCGCGTGACCGCCGGCCGCTACACCGCGGTGCTCCAGCCCGAAGAGTCCGAGGACGACCTCCGGGTGCTCGGCGCCGACGGCATCGCGAAGACGCTGGCGACGCTGAGCCGCGGTACCGCCGAGCAGCTCTACCTGTGCCTTCGCCTCGGACTGGCGCGGGAGTTCGCCGCGCAGAGCGTCGCGCTGCCCTTCGTGATGGACGACTGCCTCGTCGACTTCGACCCGGAGAGGGCGGCCGCCATGGCTGCGGTACTGGTCGAGTTCGCGGTCGGCAGCCAGGTCGTGGTGTTCACCTGCCATCCCGAGACGGCGGCGACGCTGCTCGAGGCTTCGATGGGCGAGGCGGCGGTCGTCGAGCTGTGACCGTCAGCGTCGCGCCGGTCTGGGAGGTGGCGGGGCACGCGGCGGCGCGGTGTCGGGGCGGTGGAGCCGCAGAGCGGCACGGCGGCAGAGAACAGGGAGCCGATCTGTAGAGAAAAAGGTGGCGGGCGGTGGATGGGCCTTCGCACCGCCCGCCAGAGCACAGGGGTATCATGTCGGCCGCCGCCTGGGGCCGGCGGCGGCCAACGTTGCGCTCCTGCCGCGATCTCGGAAGGACGGCCGGAACGCGCAATGCCGATGCTCTGCAGCGGCTCGGCAGGGACACCCCAATGAGTCCAACGCCGGAACGGCCGCGGTGTTAACCAACCGTGTGAATGGTCGTCGGCGACGGCGACGGTCCCACGCGTGGCGTGCGTCCATCGGCGACGCCGCGTCCGGCCCTCAGGCGAGCACGGTCAACGCGGCGGGGACCACATCGACCGTGAGAGGCACGTCCCCGAGCGGCTCGCCGTCCACGTCGAGGGGGAAGACGCGGCCTGCGCCCGCAGGCGTCGACGGCGTGAGCTCGAGGTGGCGACAGGCGAAGTGCCCGACGCCGCGCTTCGCCAGGTGGGTGCCCGAGTAGACGCTGGCGAAGTCCTTCAGCATCGTGACGCGTGAGCGCCGCTCGATGGTGACGACGTCGAAGAGGCCGTCGTCGACGAGGGCGCCCGGGGCGATGCGCATGCCGCCGCCGAAGGTGTGGCCGTTGCAGACCGCGACGGCGAAGCCCTCGAACTCACGTTCGATCGTGGCGCCGTCCCCCAACGTCGCGCGGCAGACCAGTCGCCGCCGCCGGCACGCGGCGAGCGCGGCGAGCGTCGCCAGCATGTACGCCGGACGACCGCCGAGCCGGTCGGGCAGGGCGGCGACGTAGCGGTCGACGAGGCCACCGATGCCGGCGGAGAGGACGTTCACCCAGTAGCATTCGGCCGCGTGGCCGTCGGTGCCCGTGAAGACGCCCCGGCCGACGTCGACGATCCGGCGTCGTCCCGCGCCCAGGGCGTCGAGATAGACGGCGGTGTCGTGGGCGAGACCGAGCGAACGGCCGAAGTCGCTGCCGGTGCCGACGGCGAGGATCGCCAGCGCCGGCCCCGCCGGCGGTCCTTCGGCGAGAAGACCGTTGGCGACCTCGTGCACGGTGCCGTCGCCGCCGAGGGCCACGACGAGATCCCGCCCCGCCGCGGCCGCTCCCCGGGCGAGCTCGGCCGTGTGGCCGGGGCGAGCGCTGACCACGAGGTCGACTTCACCGATGCGCTCGCGGACTGCGGCGAGCAGCGCCTCGATGGCGCCGGCGCTGTGGCCGCGACCGGCGGCGGGGTTGGCGATGACGAGTGGGTGCGACACCCGCCGAACGCTACCAGACCGGTACGCGGATGGGGAGGCGGGTGAGGGGCGCGCCAGGCGCCTGTGACGGAGTCGGGGAGCGGGTCGGCGGTGCCGCAGGCGCCTGTGGCGGGGTCGCGGAGGCTGGCGAGCGACACCGGCAGAGCGAGCGGTGGGGGGCGCTCAGTTCGCGCCGTCGCTGACGTCGCCCGCGTGTGCATCAGGCAGACGCCGCCGCCGATGCTCAGACGACGCCGGCGGGGGTGCGGACCGGATCCTCGACCTGCACGAACGCGCGGCACGACCGCGTGCACAGCCCGCAGTCGGTGCACAGTCCGTGGTCGACGCGTGGTGCGGAGCGGACGTCGTCCTGGACGATGGCGCCGGCGGGGCAGACGCGCACGGTGGGGCAGGCGTGGTTCTTCGGGCAGAAACGCTCGTCGACGGCGATCATGGGGCCTCCGTGGGTCGTACGCGGTCGTGGACGCTCGGCGAGTATACCCCTCGGGGGTATAAGTCGACACCGGGTCGGTGCTGCGCCCTGCTGTAGGATGGTGTCGGTCTCGGTCTGATCGGCGAGTCGACCTGGGAGTGACCGTGAGCAGCGACGACACGTTCGCGACGCGTAATGACCCCCTCCTCGTCAAGACGGCGGATGGATGCCCGCTGCCCTTGCGTCTGCTGGGGCCGCGTGATGATGCCGGAGCACCGGCCGTGCTGTTGCTCGCTGGGGGCGACGGGTCGATGGGCTGGTGGCGCGCGTTACTGCCTGCGCTCTGTCTCGACGAGGCTGAGAGGCGGCTGTTCGCGCCGCTCGGGCCGAGCGAGGCGTTCGACGCCGACCTTCGGGTCGCGGTCTGGGACGCGCGGGGCGGCGGCCGGGCCGGGCGCGGCCACGGGGTTGCCGCGCCCGGCCCGGCCGCCGCCGACGCCCTGCGCATGGCCCGCGGTCTCTTCGACGGCCCCGTCCATCTGCTCGGTCATGGTCTCGGTGGGCTGGCCGCGGCGATGGCCGCCCTCGAGGCTCCGGAGCTCGTCGCATCGCTCACCCTGGTCTCGCCGCCGCTGGTGCTCGATGACGCCGCCGTCGGCGATCTCGCGCTGTCGGGCCCGGGGAGTGTCTCGAGGGCGCTCGCCCCCGGCTGGGCGGGGCACCACGAAGACGTCGCGGCGGCGCTCCTCGCCGAGGCCGGACTCTCGGCGGCCTGGGCGGACCGGCTCGGAGCACAGGGCTCGCCCGCGGGCGGTGCCGCGATCCAGGAGCTCGACCTCGAGCGGCGTCTCACGGCGCTCGGCCGGCCGTTGCTCCTCATCCACGGCTTGGTGGACGCGATGGTGCCCCCCGACACGATCCGCGCCTTCGCGCGGCGGGCCGGGGACAAGGTGCGGCTGGTCGAGCTGGACGGCGGTCACCTGCTGCCTGTCGAATGCGCCCCGGAGGTCGCGGCGGCCGTCGTCGAGCACGTGGCCGCCGTCGGTCGCTACTGACGCCCGTCGCGTCTGCTGACGGCGGCCCGCCGCCGTGAGCGCCGCCGTGAGCGCCGCCGTGAGCGCCGCCGTCAGCGCCGCCGCCGGTTCCCGCGACCGTGCTGACGCTCGCCGCCGGCGCGCCGCGTGCGCAGTTCGCACAGGTTCGTCGGGGCGAGGCGGCGAAGAATCTCACCTGTGCGGCTCACGAGGTATCTGGTATGAATGGGCGGCCGCCGCGGCGCCCGCGATCGCTGAGACAAGCTCGTGGGCTCGGGGAGGAAGCTGACCGCGCGCCCCCGTCGCCGGGGGCGCCCAGCGCCAGGGGGTCGATCAGTGTCACAGCGCGAACGCCCGCCGATCCAGCCGTTGGGGCCGGCCACTGCGGGGACGCACTACGGCGCCGGCGAGCTCGACGCTCTGCGGCAGGCGACGCTCGACATTCTCGAGACGGTCGGCGTCCAGTTCCCCTCCGGGCCGGCTCTCGACGTGCTCGCCGAGCACGGGGTCCGCGTCGATCGCGAGCGGCGGGTCGCGACCTTCGCGCCCGACATGGTCCTCGACGCCGTCGCCCGGGCGCCGCGACGCTTCGTGCTCGGCGCCCGCGACCCGGCGTTCGACCTCGAGGTCGGCGACGGGCGCACCTACTGCACCACCGACGGCTGCGGCACCAAGGTCTTCGACGCGGAGGCGGGGGCGACTCGCCTCTCGACCAAGGCCGACGTCGCCGCGGTGACGCGGCTGCAGGACGCCCTCTCCAGCATCAGCTTCTGGTGGCCGACGGTCGGCGCCGGGGACTGCGGCGAGACGGCCCAGCTACACGAGCTCGACGCCGGCTGGAACAACACTGTGAAACACCTGCAGGGCATGGTCAACGGCGCGCGCGAGGCGAGGTACGCGGTCGAGATGGCGCGCGCCGTGGCCGGCGGAGCCGAGAGTCTCCGCCGCCGGCCGGTCATGAGCGACCTCATCGGCACAGTCTCGCCGCTGATGCAGGACACCGACGGCATCGAGGCGGCGCTGGTCTTCGCCGAGGCCGGGGTGCCGGTCTGCTTCGTCACCATGCCGACGCTGGGCACCACGGCCCCGGCGACCCAAGCGGGGGCCTTCGCCGTCGGTATGGCCGAGGTCG
>JAFGAW010000225.1 GCA_016933475.1 Thermoleophilia bacterium | reverse complement strand
GACGCCTTCCAGGTCGTGCTCTCACAGCGCTTCAGCACGTCCGTCGACGTATCGCCCTTCTCCGTCTACCGCGGCGTCCGCGCCGTGAACCCGAGCCCGTACCTCTACTACATCGCCTTCGACGACTTCGCCCTCTGCGGCTCGAGCCCTGAACCCCTCATCACGGTGCGGGGCGACCACGTGGAGACGCGCCCCATCGCGGGCACCCGACGCCGGGGTGCCGACGCCGCGGAGGACCGGCGGCTCGTCGCCGACCTGCGCGCCGACGAGAAGGAGTGCGCGGAGCACGTCATGCTCGTCGACCTCGGGCGCAACGACCTCGGGCGCGTCTGCCGGGCCGGCTCGGTCACGGTCGACGAGCTCATGGAGATTGAGTTGTACTCGCACGTCATCCACATGGTCTCCTCCGTGAGCGGCACGCTGGCGCCTGCCGCCACGCCCACCGACGCGCTCAAGGCCGCCTTCCCTGCCGGGACGGTGAGCGGCGCCCCCAAGGTCCGCGCGATGCAGATCATCGATGAGCTCGAGACCGTGCGTCGCGGCCCCTACGCCGGCGCCATCGGCTACCTGAGCTACGGCGGCGACCTCGACACCTGCATCTGCATCCGCACGGTGATCGTCAAGGACGGCGTCGCCTACGTGCAGGCAGGGGCCGGCATCGTCGCCGACTCCGAGCCGGCCCGGGAATTCGAAGAGACGCAGAACAAGGCGGCGGCGCTCCTGCGCGCCGTCGAGCTGGCCCACGAGGAGTTCGGGCGATGACCGGGCCCGGCGCGTGCGACCAGACGACGGCACGACCCGCTCCCCGCCCATCGGCGCCGCGGGTCTTCGTGATCGACAACTACGACTCGTTCACCTACAACCTCGCGCAGCTGCTCGGCGAGTTGGGCGCCGAGACCATCGTGAAGCGCAACGACCAGGTGACGATCGCCGGGATCGCCGCCACGCGGCCGACGCATCTGGTCGTCTCCCCCGGGCCCGGCATGCCCGACGAGGCGGGTATCAGCATGGGCGCCGTCGCCCACTTCGGCGCCCAGCGCCTGCCGGTGCTCGGCGTGTGTCTCGGCCACCAGGCGGTCGGCCGGGTACACGGGGGCGCCGTGCGCCGTGCCGGCGCCCCGGTGCACGGCAAGACGGACGAGATCGCCCACGACGGGCGCGGCGTCTTCGCGGGACTGCCCGACCCGTTCACGGCTACGCGCTATCACTCACTGGTGGTCGACGAGGCGCTGCCGGAGGCTCTCGAGCTCAGCGCCTGGAACGCGGAGGGGGTCGTGATGGGCGTCCGGCACCGTGAGCTGCCGGTGCACGGCGTGCAGTTCCACCCCGAGAGCGTGCTCACCGAGGCGGGCCGCAGCCTGCTCCGCAACTTCCTGGAGATGGATGGAGGCGGGCTTCGCCCGCCCGACCCCGAGGGGGCCCACCGTGCCCAATGACGTCATCAGTGCGGCGCTCAGGCAGCTGGCCGCGGGCTGCGACCTCGACGAGCAGGAGGCGCGCGCCGTGCTGCTCGAGATCATGGGCGGGCGCGCCGGCGACGCGCAGACGGCCGCCTTCCTGAGCGCCCTTCGGGTCAAGGGCGAGACCGCAGAGGAGATCGTCGGGATGGCGCGCGCCATGACCGAGCTCGCCGAGAAGGTCGAGGTGGACGCCGACGTCATCCTCGACACGTGCGGCACCGGCGGCGACGGCGCCCAGACGTTCAACATCTCGACCGGCGCCGCGATCGTCGCGGCCGGCGCCGGCGTCACCGTCGCCAAGCACGGCAACCGCTCGGCGACCAGCCGCTGCGGCAGCGCCGACGTGCTGGAGGCCCTCGGCGTCGTGATCGACCTGGCTCCCGAGCGCGTGAGCCGCTGCATCGCCGAGGCAGGCATCGGCTTCATGTTCGCACCCCGGCATCATCTGGCCATGAAGCACGTCGCGCCGGTGCGGCGCGAGCTCGGCATGGCGACGACCTTCAACCTCATCGGCCCGCTGACCAACCCGGCCGGCGCGCGTCACCAGCTCATCGGGGTGGGGGACGCGCGCTACGTCGACCGCATCGCGCAGGCCGTGCGCCTCATGGGCTCCGAGCGCAATCTCGTCGTGCACAGCGACGACGGCCTCGACGAGATCTCGACCACCTGCCCCACCGACGTGGTGGAGGTGTTCGCCGGGCAGGGCTACCAGGTCCGCTACGCGCTCACGCCGGAGGAGTTCGGCATGCGGCGCGCCCGGCTCGAGGAGCTCCGCGGCGGCGATGCCGCCGACAACGCCGGCATCCTGCGCGCCCTCCTCGACGGGCACGAGGGCCCGCAGCTGGACATCGTCCTGCTCAACGCCGGGGCCGCGCTCTTCATCGCCGAGGCGGCGGTGAGCATCGCCGAGGGCGTCGAGAAGGCGCGGGCGGCCGTCGCCTCCGGCGCCGCCCGCGCCACGCTCGACGCCCTCGTCGCCGTCAGCGGTCGCCTGGCAAAGGAGACCGCGTGAGCGACTTCCTGCTCGAGATGATCGTCGCGGCGCGGCGTCGGGTCGAGGCCGCACGCGAGCGGACGCCGCTGGGCCGGCCCGAGGCGCGCGCCGGGCGCGGCCGCCTGCGCGCGGCGCTGTCCGCG
>JAFGAW010000224.1 GCA_016933475.1 Thermoleophilia bacterium | reverse complement strand
GCCCGCGTCGACTCGAGGAGCAGGTTGAGGCGGTTGTTCTGCGCCTCGCTCCGCTCGAGAAGCTGGGCGCGGTGGATCGCTGCCGCCGCTTGCTCGCCGAGGGCGCGGGCCAGCTCGATCTCGGCGGCGTCGAAGTGCCGTTCGAGCCCGGTGGCAAAGAAGGCCAGGATCCCGATCGGCCGGCGCTCGAACCAGAGCGGCACGCTGAGCACGGTCTTCTCGCCGTGCGCCTCCATCGAGGCGCGATTGACCGGGTCGAGCGAAGGGTCGGAGAGCGTCTCCTCGACGACCTCGCGGCCGAACAGGTGCGCGCGGTCGGCCTCGTACTCCGCCAGGGGATAAGCGCGGCCGAGCGCGTCCTCTCTCGCAGCTGCCCCGTCCCTCTGGTGATACGCGGCGACCGTGAGCGTCTCCGTGGTCTCCTCGTAGATGTCGATCGAGCACTCGTCGGCCCCGAGCGCTTCGCCGGCGACCTCGGCGATCGTCCCCAGCAGCGGGCCGACCTGCACCATCGAAGACATGGCCCGGCTGGTGGCCAGCAGCGACTGCAGGCGCACGCGCTGTTCACCCCAGGAGCGGCGCAGGCGGACGTGCTGGATCGCGACCGCCGCCGGCACGGCGAGCAGCGTGAGCAGATCGCGCTCGTCGGCGCTGAAGCGACGCGGGCGCTCCTTCTCGATGAGAGAGAGAGCGCCGATGACGGCTTCGCCCGCGATGAGCGGCACGCAGAGGACGGCCTTCTCGCCCCAGCGCTCCATCAAGCCGCGGTTGTACTCCGGCAGGTCGGGGTCGGCGACCGACCGCTCCCAGGGTCGTCGCTCGCGGATCGCGTGCACGAAGCTGCGCGGCCTGTCGAGGCCGTAGACCGTCCCCAGCCAGCCCTCGTCGGCCGGCGAGGGGGAGCGCGACCAGAGGCCGGCGGCGAGGACCGTGTCGTCGTCGGCGCGGTACTCCCAGATGTCGCACTCGGAGGCGGCGAAGACGAGCCCGACGTGCTCGGCGACCTTGGAGAGCACGTCGTCGAGCGCCAGATCGGCGCCGATCGTCGCGCCGATCTCCGAGGCGACCCTGAGGACGTCGAGCGCGCGGCGGGCGCGGCGGAGGGGCTCGGCGGCGCTCATACCGGCTCCACCTCCGCACTGTCCTTGCCGTCGCGGTCGGCGCGACAGAGCGAGCGAGCGGCGCCGGGGGACACATCTTCCGCGCCGCGACTCCCGATTGCGCTCAGCGCCGTATCAGCGCGCGAACACGCGGCCGCGCCGCGAACCGTGTCGTTCGCGACGACCTCGCCGGCGCCGCCCGCGAAGAAGGGCGGCACCGTCATCGTCGGGAGTGCGCTCAGCGACGCCACCTCCTGCAGGACGTCGCCCGGCGAGAGGCTCGCGGTGATCGCGGCCCCGGCCTCGCAAGCGAGCTCGTACGGTTCCCTGTGAGTCGACTGTTGTCTCAACGGCTTACACCTGTCACTCATATCGGCACCCGAGCCTGCGCGGATGAGCGTTCCATCGTCTGTGGGCGCGGGTGGCGAGTGGCGCCGGCCCAGAGTTCCACCGAGGCCGGCGGCGATACCGACCCATGGCTCCACATCGGCCTCCGTGGGAGCTGACTGAAGCGGAGTCCGCGCAGCCACGCGCACGGATGGCGCTCGCGCTCCGGGACGGCGTCGGCGTCTTGATGGCGGCAGGGGCACATCGCCGACGACACCCTGGACGCGCCTCGCCGGCGCGCCTGTCAGGCCGTTGTCAGAACAGGATGCGCCACCCATCGCGGAAGTGCTAAAGGAAACCCGGGAGATGCCGATTCATGCTGGCGGTACCCCCTTCAAGGGCCGGAGCCGAGAGGCTCTGGCCCTTCCCCTTTCCGTACCCGGGACCGTCCCGACACGGCCTTCACCCGGGCTTCCCAGCCACCTCGACCTCAACCCGGGGGTCCTTCGTCCGCCGCCTGACAGGGCGGGCGGCCGGGCGGTGCCGCCGGCATGGCCCGGCCGCCCTTTCGTCGCGCTCGCGGCTTCTGCTACAGTGGCGCCGTGGAAGGAGGCTCCGCGTGATCTACTGTGTGGTGCCGCCCGAGCTCGGCGAAGACGCCTACCGGCGCCTCGTCGAGCACTACAAGGGCAACCCCAACATCACCGTCATCATGGACCGCCGGCAGGGCGAGCGCCGCACCGACCGCAGCCACGGCGGCGAGCGCAAGCAGCGCGACCGGCGACGGCAGCGCCTCCCCGGCGACTTCGACGTCTGAGCCTCCCGGGCGTACACCACCCCACGCCATGACACATCGCCCCATGACCCGGCCGCTCCCCGCCGGCAGCCAGACGAGCGTCGTCCTCTCCTCGCTCATGAACCCGGCCGACGCCAACTTCATGGGCAACATCCACGGCGGCGTCATCATGAAGCTCATCGACGAGGCGGCCGGCACGTGCGCCTTCCAGTTCTGCCGCACGCGCGTGGTCACGGCCGCCATCGACCGCATCGACTTCCACTACCCCGTGGAGATCGGCAACCTGATCACGCTGAAGGCCAACCTGAACTACAGCGGCACGAGCTCGGTGGAGGTCGGCGTGAGGGTCGAGGCCGAGGACCTGCGGACTGGGGTCATCACCCATTGCGCCTCGGCCTACGTCGTCTTCGTCGCCCTCGGCGACGACGGGCGCCCGATCCCGGTCCCCGCCCTCGTGCCCCAGACGGACGAGCAGAAGCGCTGGTTCCGCGACGCCGAAGCGCGTCGCGCGAAGCGCCTCGCCGAACGACGGCGACCACAGGAGTAGACGCCGCCGTCCGGCCTCGCCGGGCGGCGGAGCCGCCGTCGCTCAGGCCGCGACCGACGTCCGCCGCCGGCGGCTGACGGGGTCGCCTTCCTTCAGGCCGTCGCCTCCTCGAGCCTCAGCAGCTCCTCGAGCGCGACCTGAGCCACGTCGAGCTGCTCGTCGGTGGGCTCGCTCGTCGTCACCAGGCGCTGCAGCTCGAGACCGGGGCGCTGGAGCAGGCGCGCGAACGGGTGCTCGCGGTGACGCGCCGTCCACGAGAAGAGCTCCATCGCGGTGCCCAGCGAGACCAGCCCGGCGACGAACGTCGCCAGGGGCTTGCGGCTGCGCCCGGCACCGTGCAGCAGAAGGCTGCCGGCGAAGTTGGTGAGCAGGAGCGGTGCGACCAGGTTGGTGCCGCACCGCGCGTGCTCGCGGGCGGCGGCGCCGGCCTCGGCGTCGCCCTCGTAGGCGGCGACGCTCTTGTGCTCGGCGCCGTGGTAGCGCGCGAGATCGCTGTCGCGCAGCGCCATGAGGACAGGTACCAGGGTGACCCCGGCGACGGCGGCCTCACGCACGACCGGCGGGCCCCACGGGAGCTGCCGCAGGGCGACGCCCGCGGCGGCGCTCGCCGCGGTCGCGGCGAGCAGCCGGGGCTCCTCCTGCGGCAGCACGGG
>JAFGAW010000223.1 GCA_016933475.1 Thermoleophilia bacterium | reverse complement strand
GCCCGGCCCCCGCCGCCCCCAAGTCGAGCCTCTGCGCCACCCGCAGTAGGGTGAAGCTCGTGACCGCAGCGGCGCGAGCCTCCGACCCGGAGCCCATGCCGCTGCAGATGCACGCCCTCCTACCGCAGCGAGAACTCGGCGTAAAGCTGCGCCCCGGCACCGATCGCGATGCGCGCCCGGTAGGTGCCGGCCGTCAGCCCCTTGGTGTCGAGGTTGTAGACGTAGGTGCCGGCGCGGTAGCGGAAGACGTCGCTGGTCTTGGGCGGCGTCTTCGACCGCGGCTTGAACTCTTCGCCCCACTCGTCGCCGCAGAGCTTGGCGAGCGAGAGGATCGGCGTCAGGCCGGCGACCGGGTCGCCGCACTCGTCGAAGAGCTGGAACCTGAGCGGCACGGCGCGGCCGACCTTGAAGACGCTTGAACCGTCGGCCTTGACCGGCGGCAGCATGCCCGACCAGTCGGCGACCGGCAGAAGCTGCTCCTCGAAGAGCGCCGTCATGACGCGCTCTTCGGTGAGGTAGAAGGTCGAGTACTCGCCGAACTCGGCGGGGCCCCAGCGACCGGTGATGTAGTAGATGAAGCCGTCGCCGGTCTCGTCGTCGAACATGAACCCGCTCCAGAGACCGTAGGCCTCACCGAGGTGGCCGTTCATGAAGATGTCCCGGTCGGCGAGGATCCGGTCGCCGGCGGTGTTGGTCATGATGTGCGGCCCGAGACCGTACGACAGCATCAGGTCGTAGTAGGTGTCGCCGTTCTCGAGGGCCGGGTCGTACGTCCAGTAGGGTGTGAACATGAGCTCGACGGTCTCGGGCTCGAGGATCTGCGTCCCCCGGTAGGTGCCCTGGCCGATGAACATCTTCATGACCTTGGCGAGGTCCCAGGTCGAGATGCGCAGGCCGCCCTGGGGCGACTGCCAGGTGGCGTTGAAGCCCGGTACGTAGACGTCGAAGCCCGCCGGCGGGTCGGGGATCACGCCCTGGTAGTCGTCGACCTGCGGCGCCCAGGCGCCGTCCTCCTGGCGATACAGCACGCCGACGTTCTCGATCTCCCACTGGCCGAAGAGCGCCGGCACGTAGCCACCTTCGATTCCCATCGGGTCGAGGACGTGGTCGTTCATGTAGGTGGCGAAGAGCTCCCCCGTGACGCGCTCGAGCACGGTGGCGAGCACCCCGTAGTTGAGGTTCGCGTAGGTGAAGTACTTGCCGGGGGACTTGTCGATCGTCGGGTGTGCCGACTCCCAGCGCGCCCCGGTGTAGTAGTCACTGGGCGGGAAGAAGGCCGCCGAGAGCGGCACGTCGAGCGGCAAGCTGTAGGTCGAGCCGTCGCGGATCGAGCTCGTGTGCGACATGAGGTGCCGGCAGGTGATCGGCACGTCGGGGAAGTGCGGGTTGCGCAACGTGAACCCGAGATAGTCGCTGACGTCTGCGTCGAGATCGATGGTGCCGGCCTCGACCTGCTGCATGATACCGACCGCCGCGACCAGCTTCGAGATCGAGGCGATGCGGAACATGCTGTACTCGTCGACGGGCACGTTGTTCGCCGGGTCGTCGTTGTCGATGTAGCTGTAGCCCAGGTTGCCGGTGTAGGTGACCTCGCCGCCCTGCATCGTGAGCACGACGAGGCCGGGCAGCGTGTAGACCGGGTCGTCGACGATCGCCTGCAGGCGCGCGGTCAGGGCCGGGTTCTCGTCGATCACCTGGGCGTCGGAGCCGGCATAGGCCGGCGCGACCAAGGCGCAGAGCGTCAGCACCATGAGCAAGGTGAGAAGAAGAGCTCGAGACCTCATCGCAGTACCCCCTGTACGCGGTGTCGCGTGCCGCCGGCCGGCCGAAACGCCCGCCGGCGGCGCCCCTCGGGGAGGATCTCCCCTCGATGCGAATTCCGTCATCCGCCGGCGCCCCGAGTCAAGTGTCCCGCCGAGTTCACAACATCGGCAGAACGCCTTCGAAGGTTCTTCACACCCGTCGGGTACCGTGAGGCACAGGAATGCACGCGACCGCCCCGACGACGGTCGCACGGCCGGGTGCAGAGAGACCGGTCGCTACGCAAGCAAGCAAGGAGTCCCGCGATGAAACGACACCTCAAGACGTTCACGCTCCTGGCGGTCGTGGCTCTCGCCGCGCTCGGCGCCGTCGCCGTCGCGAGCGCGGCGACGACGCAGGCCCCGGCGACCACGCCGGCCCCGGCGACCACCCCGGGCGTCTCGACCGCAGCCACCGATTCCTGCGACTGCCTCGCGGCGATCGACGACCCCGCGGCCCTCGCCGAGCTCGAAGCCCTTCGCGCCGAGAAGCGCGACGCGTGGCAGGCCTGGTTCGACAAGTGGGGTACCGACCGCCGCAGCGACGAGGCACGGGCCGAGCTGGAGCAGCTTCGTGAGTGGTATCGCGCGGAGATGACGGCGCTGCTCGAGAAGTACGGCGTCGACACCTCGGAGTGCGTCGGCCACGACGAGCGCTTCGGCGAGGACGGCGGCCGCATGAATGGCGGCGGCGGCTTCGGCGGCGGGTTCGGCGGTAACGGCAAGGGCACCGGCCACGGAGGCGGCATGATGGGCGGCGGCGTCTGACCGAAGCCGCACCGTGGACGCCGCCGCGGGCGCCTCGCGGCGGCGTCGCACCTCGCAGACGAACGAGACGGCGGGGGCCGGGCATGTGCCCGGCCCCCGCCGTCTCGTTCGCGTTCTCAACTCACCGCGATGCGATGCCGCCCGCGGTGTGCACTTCAGCGCCTCGCGGCGCCGGCCGTGTCAGTCGCGATCGCGGTCGCGGTCGCGCCGCCCGCCGCGACGGCCACCGCGGCCGCCCTCGGTGGGCTTGGGCTCGGCGACGTACGGCAGCAGCGCCATCTCGCGGGCGCGCTTGATCGCCGTGGCGAGCTGGCGCTGATGGCGGCGGCAGGTGCCCGTGGTGCGCGGCGACTTGATCTTGCCCCGGTCGCTGATGAAGCGGCGGAAGGACGTGTAGTCCTTGTAGTCGACCTCGTCGATCTTCTCTTTGCAGAAGTGGCAGAAGCGACGGCGCGTCGGGTCGAAGGGCTTGCCCCTCTTCTTCTCGCGCGGCTTGCTCTTGGTGGCGGGCATCCAGCTTCCTCTCTCGTACGTCGCCTCGGCGACGCCGGGGCCTTCTTCGTCTTCTTGCAGCGGCGCACGCCGCTGCCGCACACGTGCCGGAAGCACGTAGGTTAGCACAAGACGGGCGCTGCGCGCAGCACGCGCCCGCGCGCCTGCTCCCTCGCGACCTTCGGGAGCCTGTACGGCCATCCGCGCGCGCAGTGCGGGCACCCTCGCGCAGGCGTCCGGCGCGGGCCACGGAGCGACGCCACCGGCCGCCAGGCGGCAACAGCGTCGCCGATTACGCCTGAGCGCGGGGGGAACGCACCGAGTACGAGATCATGCGATGGACGTCGCGGTGAGTGACGCGACGCAGGAGGTCACCATGTGGCGAGGCATCGGCGGAGTGGTCGCCCTAATGGCCCTCATCCTCCTGGTGGTCTGGTTCCTGTAGGCGGATCCGGACCCAGTTCGAGCGAGTCCGGGCCCAGGTCGACGGCGTCCGGGCCCAGTTCGACGGCCCCGCCCGGCTCGAGGATGCGCACGGCGACGCCCGGCGCCAGCACGCGCGCGTAGCGCGCGTAGGAGAGCGCCGGGCGGCGCGGGTCGCCGCGCCAGAGGCGCGACATCGCCGGCGGGTAATACGTCCCCCAGTGGACGGGCACCGTCAGCGCCGGCCGCAGCAGGTCGAGGCAACGCGCGGCGGCCAGAGGGGTCAGGTGCTCGTCGGCGTTCAGCGTCGGGCCCCAGCCCGAGATCGGCAGCAGGGCGACGTCGAGCAGGCGGGCGATGTCGGCCATCTCGGTGAACGGCCCCGTGTCCCCCGCGTAGTAGACCGAGTGCCCGCCGCTGACCAGGAAGCCGACCCCATCGCTCACCGGCATCAGCGGATAGCGCTTGACGACGTGACGCGCAGGGGTCGCCTCGACAGTGACGGGACCGAAGTGCGTCACGTCGCCCGTCGCCACCTCGCGCACGTCGCTGAAACCGAGCCGGCCCAGCGTCGTCGCCCCGGGCGCCGGCACGATGACCGGCGTGCGCCGGTCGAGCAGGCGCAGCGATCCGACGTCGACGTGGTCGATGTGCAGGTGCGACAGGAGGATGGCGTCGAGGTTCCCCGTGACGTCGGGGCCGGGCAAGGCCGTGTACCGCCGCAGGGGCCCGGCCCAGCGCCGCAGCAGCGGGTCGGTGAGCAGCCGGCGGCCCGCGCTCTCGATCAGCACGGTGCCGTGCCCCACGTAGGTGATGCGTGTCGTGTCGTCCATGGTCAGGGGCGCGGCCGGCGCCCCGGCCGCGCCCCTGACCATTCCCACGCCGCGCTGCGCGCAAGCCTCGCAGCCTCGCGCCGGTCGCTACCCACCGGCAAGGAGCGCCCGTGCCCTCGCGACCGGCCCACGGATTGCCGGCCATCGCGCCGGGTAGAACCCCATATCTGGCCAGGGCCGCGGCTCACACCCGCGCCGGCAGCACGACCGGGAGGCAGACGCATGGCCGAGGAGTGGACCTGCATCGACGGGGACGAGGCCGCGGCGCGCGTCGCCTACGCGCTGACCGAGGTGATGCCAATCTACCCCATCACGCCGTCGTCGCCCATGGGCGAGGCGGTCGATGCGTGGGCGGCGACCGGCAGACCCAATCTCTGGGGCACCGTGCCCGACGTTGTGGAGATGCAGTCCGAGGCAGGAGCGGCCGGGGCCCTCCACGGCGCCGTGCAGCGAGGCGCCCTGGGGGCGAGCTTCACCGCCTCGCAGGGCCTCCTGCTCATGGTCCCCAACATGTTCAAGATCGCCGGCGAGCTCACGCCGGCGGTCATCCACGTGGCGGCCCGCAGCGTAGCCACGCACGCGCTCTCCATCTTCGGCGACCACAGCGACGTCATGCACGCGCGCACGACCGGATGGGCGATGCTCGCCTCCGCCTCGGTGCAGGAGGCCCACGACCTGGCCCTGATCGCCCACGTCGCCACATTGCGCGCGCGCGTGCCTTTCCTCCACTTCTTCGACGGGTTCCGCACCTCGCACGAGGTGCACAGCATCAGTGTACTGAGCGACGAGGATCTGCGGGCCCTGCTGCCGGAGGACGAGATCGTCGCCTTCCGCGGCCGGGCCCTCACGCCGGACGCGCCGCTGGTGCGCGGCACGGCGCAGAACCCCGACGCGTTCTTCCAGGGGCGCGAGGCAGGCAACCCCTTCTACCTCGCGATCCCGGGGATCGTCGCGGAGGCGATGGACGCGTTCGACGAACGCATCGGGCGTCGCTACGGTCTCGTCGACTACGTGGGCGCGCCCGACGCCGAGCGCGTCGTGGTCCTCATGGGGTCCGGTATCGGCGCGGCGGAGCAGACGACCGACGCACTTGTCGCCGCCGGCGAGCGAGTCGGACTCGTCAAGATCCGCCTCTACCGGCCGTTCCCGGCCGAGGCATTCGTCAAGGCTCTGCCCTCCACGGTGCGCTCGATCGCCGTCCTCGACAGGACGAAGGAGCCCGGGGCACCCGGCGAGCCCCTGTACCTCGACGTCGTGGCCGCGCTGGCGGAGGACGCCGACTCGACGCGGCCGCACTTCGAGCGCCCGCCGCGCGTGATCGGCGGCCGCTACGGACTCTCCTCCAAGGAGTTCAACCCGGGGATGGCCAAGGCCGTCTTCGACGAGTGCGGCGCCGAGGAGCCGAGGCGCCACTTCACCGTAGGGATCACCGACGACGTCACCGGCCTGAGCATCCCCATCGACACCGAGTTCCGCTACCGGCGCCCCGCCGGCGAGGTGCAGGCGATGTTCTTCGGGACCGGCGCCGACGGCACGGTCGGGGCGAACAAGAGCTCGGTCAAGATCATCGGCGAGAACACCGACCTCTGGGCGCAGGGCTACTTCGTGTACGACTCCAAGAAGGCCGGTTCGGTCACGGTCTCGCACCTGCGCTTCGGCCCCAACCCGATCCGCTCCACGTACCTCATCGAGCGTGCCGACTTCGTGGCGTGTCACCAATTCGGGTTGCTCGGCAAGCTGATGGTCCTCGGTCACGCCCGCGAAGGCGGCACCTTCCTCCTCAACAGCCCCTACCCAGCCGGCGAGGTGTGGGACCACCTGCCCGGGTGCATCCAGGAGCAGATTATCGCCAAGCGCCTCGACTTCTGGGTGATCGACGCCAACCGCATCGCCGCCGACGTCGGTATGGGCGAGCGCATCAACACCGTGATGCAGCCCTGCTTCTTCGCCCTCTCCGGCGTCCTCCCGGTCGACGAGGCCCTCCGGCACATCAAGGAGTACGTCGTGAAGACCTACGGCAAGCGCGGGCAGGTCGTCGTCGATCGCAACTTCGCGGCCATCGACCGCTCGCTCGAGGAGCTCGAGCAGGTCGACGTGCCGGAGGCGGTGACGTGCACCGGCGGCGCCGGCATCACCGTGCCGGACGACGCCCCCGACTTCGTCAAGCGGGTGACGGTGCCTCTGCTCGCCGGCGAGGGCGACCTCCTGCCGGTCAGCGCGTTCCCCGAGGACGGGTCGTTCATCACGGGGACGACGAAGTACGAGAAACGCGCGATCGCGCGGCAGATCCCGCTCTGGGACCCGGAGCTCTGTATCGACTGCGGCAAGTGCTCGCTCGTGTGTCCGCACGCCGTCATCCGGATGAAGGTCTACGAGCCGGCCGCCCTCACCGACGCGCCCGCCGGATTCCCCTCCAAGGACTTCCGCTCCAAGGAGCTCCCGGGCTACAAGCTCACGGTCCAGGCGTCCCCCGACGACTGCACCGGGTGCGGCGTCTGCTTCAACGTCTGTCCCGCCCGGAGCAAGACCGAGGCGCGGCGCCGCGCCCTGAGCATGGAGCCGGCCCTCGAGACCCGCGACGCACAGCGGACGAACTGGGAGTTCTTCTCCTCGATCCCCCTGCCGCCGCGAGACCTTCTCCCCCACACGACGGTGAAGGGCTCGCAGCTCCTCGAGCCGCTCTTCGAGTTCTCGGGCGCCTGTGCGGGGTGCGGCGAGACGCCGTACGTCAAGCTCGTGTCGCAGCTCTTCGGCGACCGCATCGTGATCGCCAACTCGACCGGCTGCTCGTCGATCTACGGCGGCAACCTGCCGACCACCCCGTGGACCTTCAACGAGGATGGGCGCGGCCCGGCCTGGAACAACTCGCTCTTCGAGGACACGGCCGAGTTCGGGATGGGCATGCGCATGGGCTCCCAGGCCCGGGTCGCGCGGGCGCGGCTCCTCCTCGAGCGGCTCGCCCCGCGGCTCGACGCCGACCTCGTGAAGGCACTGCTCGCGAGCCCGCAGGACACCGAGGGCGAGCTGCGCGAGCAGCGCCGCAGGGTCGCGAAGCTGGTCGCCGCGCTGCACACCCTGGACGGCGGCGACCCCGAGGTGCGCTGCCTGCTCTCGCTGGCCGACGACCTCGTGACGAAGGGCGTCTGGATCATCGGCGGCGACGGCTGGGCCTACGACATCGGCTTCGGTGGCCTCGACCACGTGCTCGCCGCCGGGCGCAACGTCAACATCCTCGTCCTCGACACCGAGGTCTACTCCAACACGGGAGGTCAGGCCTCGAAGGCGACGCCTCGCGGCGCCGTGGCCAAGTTCGCCGCGTCGGGCAAGGCGACACCGAAGAAGGACCTGGGCGTACTGGCGATGGCGTACGGCACCGCCTACGTCGCCCAGGTCGCGGTGGGCGCGAACGACGCCCAGACCGTCAAGGCCCTCCTCGAGGCCGACGCCTGGCCGGGTCCTTCGCTCGTGATCGCCTACTGCACCTGCACGGCCCACGGGCTCGACATGTCGCAGGCGATGGAGCACATGAGGGACGCGGTGAAGAGCGGCTACTGGCCGTTGTACCGCTTCAACCCGACCGCGACCGAGGACGGACGGCCGTTCAAACTCGACTCCCGCGCGCCCTCGATGCCGGTACGCGAGTTCATCTCGACCGAGGCGCGTTTCGCCATGCTGAAGCGTACGCACCCCGAGGCGGCCGAGCGCCTCTACGAGCTCATCCAGGCCGACGTCGACGAGCGTTGGCGCTACTACGAGCAGCTCGCGGCGATGTCGCGTACGGCGCCCGCGAGGCTCGGGGGCGTCCCCGCCGGGGACGAGGCAGGTGGGGACCAGGAAGGCGGTGACGGCCCCGGGCCCGATACCGGAGCGCGGAAGGAGGACCGGTCATGAACCGGTTGGCGACGAGCTACCTCGGCCTCGACCTGCGGAGCCCGCTCGTAGCGTCGGCGGGACCGCTCACGAGACAGCCCGAGAGCGCCGTGCGACTGCAGAAGAGCGGAGCGGCAGCGGTCGTCCTCCCCTCGCTCTTCGAGGAGGAGGTGGTCCACGAGGAAGTCGAACTCGACCGGGCGCTCGAACAGGGAGCCGAGAGCTTCGCCGAGGCCCTCGACTATCACCCTGAAGTGAGAGACGTCGAGAGTGTCGCCGACCGTTACCTCGCGACCATCGTCGAGATGAAGAAGGAGCTCGACATCCCTGTGATCGCAAGCCTCAACGCCACCTCGAGCGGCGGCTGGATCCGCTTCGCCGGATCGATCGAGGAGGCGGGGGCCGACGCGCTCGAGCTCAACCTCTACCGCGTCGCGGCGGATGCGGCGCGCACCGGCGCCGCGATGGAGGCGAGCGACCTCGGCGTCATCCGGGAAGTCGGCACCGCCACCGGCCTGCCGGTGGCGGTGAAGATCTCCCCGTACTACTCGGCGCTGGCCAGCTTCGCCGTCGCCGCCGTCGAGGCAGGGGCGCGCGGGCTGGTGCTGTTCAACCGGTTCTACCAGCCGGATCTCGACGCCGACACGAGACAGGTCCTGCCGCGCCTCGAGCTCAGCAGGCCTTGGGAGCTCCGCCTGCCCCTGCGCTGGATCGCGATCCTGCACCCCCAGGTCGACGGACACGCGTCACTCGCCGCGTCGAGCGGGGTCCACAGCGGCATCGACGCGGCGAAGGCACTGCTCGTCGGCGCCGACGTCGCCATGATGACGTCCGCCCTGCTGCAGAACGGTCGCGAGCACATCGCCACCGTGGAGAAGGAGCTCGTCGCCTGGATGGAAGCGAACGGATACGACTCGGTCGCCCAGCTGCGAGGCAGCGTCAGCTACGCCGCCAGCGACGACCCGGCGGCCTTCGAGCGGGCGAACTACCTGAAGACACTGCGTTCCTGGAACGCGCCCTTGGACCTGAAGTCCAAGCCACAGCCGGACTGACGGGTGCAGGGCGACGGCCCGCGGCCGTGCCTTGGCACGGGTCGGAGTGCCGGCGCGGCTCGGAGTCCCCGCGCGCGTCTCCGCGGGGGCCCCGCGACGGCCCACCGCCGGCGCGCCGCCCCTGCCCGATTGACCCGGGCACGATCGCGGTACGTAATCGACAGACCGCCGGGCGCACAGGCGCAGGTCGCAGGCGCGCACATCGTGACCGTGGAGGAGCCCCCATGACAGACCGAGTCCGCGAGATCCTCTCCTGGTACCGCTCCGAGCTGCCGGGCGTCCAGGCCAACATCTACCGCATGCTCATGACCGGGCGGCTGGCCGGCACGGGGAAGCTCGTCGTGCTGCCGGTCGATCAGGGCTTCGAGCACGGCCCGGCGCGCAGCTTCGCCCCCAACCCGGCCGGCTACGACCCCCGTTACCACTTCCAGCTCGCCATCGATGCGGGCTGCAACGGCCACGCCGCGCCGCTCGGCTCCATCGAGGCCGGAGCCGCCGAGTACGCGGGGCAGCTCCCGCTCATCCTCAAGGTCAACAACCACGACCTGCTCTACACCGCCGAGGGTGCGCCGCTCCCGGCCGTGACCTCGGGCGTCGACGACGCGCTGCGTCTCGGCTGCGGCGCCATCGGCTTCACCATCTACCCCGGCTCGGGAGCACGCACCGAGATGTACGAGGAGCTCCGCGAGCTCGCCGCCGACGCCAAGGCCGCCGGGCTCGCCGTCGTCGTCTGGAGCTACCCGCGCGGGTCGATCCCCAAGGAGGCGGAGACGGCCGTCGACGTGGTGGCCTACGCGGCGCAGATCGCCGCGCAGCTGGGCGCCGACGTCATCAAGGTGAAGCCGCCGACGAAGGGCCCGTGGGACCCGAAGGCGGCGGCCGCGCTCGAGAAGGCGGGTGCGAGGCTGGACACGCTGGCCGACCGCGTCAAGCACGTGATCCAGGGCGCCTTCGCCGGCCGCCGCATAGTGATCTTCTCGGGCGGCGAGGCAAAGGGCGTCGACGCGGTGCTCGAGGAGAACCGCCAGACCGCGCTGGGCGGCGGCTTCGGCACCATCATGGGCCGCAACTCCTTCCAGCGCCCGCACGACGAGGCCGTCGAGCTGCTGCACAAGGTGATGGACATCCACGCCACGACCTGGCCCGAGGGCTGACCGGCGCGACTCTCCAGCGTCTTCGGCACCGCAGACGAAGCGCTCCGGGAGCGACGTCGCTCACCGCTCCGCCGGCCTGCTCGATGCGCCTCGAACGTGCTACGAGGACGCCCGGCGCGGCGGCGCCCGCAGCGCGGGCACGCCGGGCGCAACGGCGTCGCAGAGCAGGAGCCCGATGAAGCGCTCGACGTGCCCGAAGAGCGCCAGTCGTGCGACCCTCCTTGCCCGGAGTGCCCGGCGGCCGACCGGTCCCGGTTCAGGCAGCGCTCCACCTATGGGAGCGCTGCCTGCCCCGGTCGGATGCACGCTCAGGCACCACGGACCGACGTGGGGTCGCCCCGGGATCGCTCATTCGATCGTGAATGACATCGCCGCGGCCTCGAGCTCGGGAAGCATCTCGTCAAAACGGTCGCTGGCCACCTGTGAGGTGATCATGTACTCGTACTTGCCCTTGACCAGGAACATGCTCCAGGCCTGCATCTCGGTGCCTTCGTTCGTGTACGTATAGTTCACGTCGAACCCAGGGGTGCCGTTGATCTCGACGGGCACCACCGGAGCCGTCACCGTGCCGTTCTCGAGACCGCCGACCAACTCGTCTACCAGAGACACGAACTCCACCTCGAGGTCGGCGACCTCGTCGGCCATGAATTCGATCCCGAGGTCGTACACCGCGACGTAAACACCGTCCACCGCCAGGCCGCCGATCTCCGTGCCGTCCGGGTCCACAAAGGCGACGCTGAACTCCGCTGAACCTCCCGCGCCGCCAGACGTCACAGGGTCGCTCTGGACGTAGCGTTCGGGGTAGGTGATCGAGAAGCCGAACTCGTCGTTGCGATAGGTGGTGGTGCTGACAGCGGCGTCGCCGTCGGTGCCTCCGTTGCCCTCGTCAGACGAGTCGCAAGCGGCCACGGCCGCGGCTATCCCGATGAACAGCGCCAAGGTGAGCACGAATGCGACCACGCTCCTGCAGTAGTGCATGATCCCTCCTCCAGACGACCGTCAGGCTCGACTCACCTCCTAATCTACTCCACGGGTCTCTCCGTCCGCCGTTGCGGCCTCGTGATCGTTCGCGCCGGCCGCAGCCCCCATTCACAGAGAGAGCTCCGCATCGCCGGCGACCCGCCGCCACGCCCGAGATCACACGTGGCGGCAGCGGCAAGGCACGAGTCGTACCCTGCATCCCGCTGGGATCGAGGGCTGAGGGTATACCTCACCGAGACGGCTGCAGGCCGGCACCGGGTAGCGGGTTCGTCGGCACGGAGGGCGGCCGTGGTCTGGCTCGGTGGCCATGGGCCGTATCGAGTACCGACAGGGGGCGCAGACGGCATGACGGGGACTCTCACGAAGGCACTCGCCACCCTGCTCGTGATCCTGTCGGCATCCGTCGTGACGGCTGCGACCGGATGCAGCGACGACACAGACGACGGCGCGACGACGAGGCAGACCGAACCCACCGCCACGTCGACGGTCGACGGCGTGGTCGACGATCACGAGAACGACACCGGCAGCGCCACACTGACGGCCGAGCAGAGAGCCGACGCGATCGACGTCGCCGGTGCGTATCTCGCGGCCAAGACCGACTTCAAGCGACCTCAGTTCGGCTGGAAGGTCGAAGCGGCAGCCCGGGCTGACGACGGCACCTGGTACGCACGCATCAGCGCCTCGCCGCAGGACGCATCGATGGAGGTCGAGCAGATCTATGTCTACAGCCCCGCAGACTCCGGGTTCTGGATCGCGCTCGACATGGGCACGGGGATCGACCCGGCGACCGACGAGCGCTTCCCCGAAGAGGTCCGCGGGAAGCTCTAGCAGCCTGCCGGGATGGCCGCCGCCTCATGTACTTCGCCGTCGGTTCAGCCGCCGAGCCGCTCGCGCAGCGCCCGCACCCCGTTGAGCTCCAAGCCGAGCAGCTTCTCGATGTTCAGCTTGGCCTCGAGCGGGCTCGGGTCGCGGAAGTAGCTCACTTCGGCCTCGTAGATGCGCCCCAGGCGGCGCTCGCCGCGCAGCTCGTGCATCGCCTGGTTGTCGCTCAGGTCGCGCACGCCGACGCCGAGTGCGTCCGCCACCGCCTGCTTCGCCTCCGCCAGTCGCATGCCCTTCGCCATCTGCAGCCGTGCCACCAGGTCTCCGGCGGCACGGAGCCCGCCCATGCCCGCGGCGCACGTGTGGGCGATGGACATGCCGTGCGCGTCCCCCGAGCCGACCTACAACCCGTCGAGGCGCAGGACGTCGACGCAGGCCCGCGAGACCCGCGAGACGGCGTCGACCGGGGCGAAGGCGCTCATCGGCACGCCGCCGACACCCATGCCGACGTTCATGTGCACGGGGATCTCGGCAGCCGCCATGCAGGGTTTGCACAGCGTGATGGCGCGGGCCGTGTTCCAGGCGACCGTCTTGCCCGTGTTGACGGTGACTGCCGGGCCGAAGATCGTCGCCCCGGCGGCCTGCACGACGCGGAGCTGGCCCTCGGGCTTCAGCCCCGCCAGCCGCACGCCGCCGTGCTCGAGTCGCCCGTGCGTGCCGAGCACCACCTCGCTCGCCATGCCGACCATGATGCCCATGTCCGGGTGGCGACGCCGAAGATGCTCGACCGCGCGCAGCGCGGCGAGGAGGTCGGCGTCGCCGGCCGCCCCCGCGGTGTCGAAGTCGATGCCGTCGGCACCCGCCTCCCACAGAGCCTCGGCCACGTGCACCATGTCGGCGACGGCGAGCTCGACCGCCTCCTCCTGCGCGGCGCGCGCCTCGTCGATGCGCATCTGCGGCAGCAGCTCGGACCAGTTGCCCACCGGCCCGTCGGGCCGCGAGTAGCGCCCGAGATCGGGCTGCGCCCCGTAGTGCACGGGGATCGTGAGCCGCTCCTGGGCCTCCTTCATCGTCTGCTGTTCGTACGGGGCGATCGTCTTCACCGCGGGGTAGGAGTAGTCCAGGTTGGAGAGCTCGACCGTGTCCTGGCAGATCAGCTGCTCGGTCTCGTAGAGCGCCTGTACGCTGCCGCCCTGCTGCGGCTGCCCGGTGCCGTCCTGGCTGAGGACGACCTCGTCGCCGACCGCCACCGAGACGAAGCGCGCCGGCGAGGTGAAGATGTCGGCGAGGTGGTCGAGCTCGTCGCCGGCGAGCGGCTCGACCTTGAAGCGCGTGACCGCGGCCTCGACGCCGGCCTCGAGCTCGGCGCGGATCTCGGCCGGCATGAGCTCGACGAGCGACCCGTCCCCCATGCGCGTCACGACACGCGATGCCATACGACCCCCCTGTGCGGCGTCACGGCCACCGGCGCCCGGCCGGTGTACCGGCAGGAGCGTCGCGCGACCCTCGTGCGGCGCGGTGCGCCCGTGAGGGCGAGCCGCGCCGGCGCGCCGCGTGCGGACCGGCCGTCCGCGGCACGCCCCCCGATGCTACGAGGCGGCGCGCCGCGGGGCAACGGCCGATGCCCGGGCAAACCTCTCTCCGAGGCTCGCCAAAGTTGGCGGGAGGGCGAAGATCAGGCGGCGCGCACCTGCTGCGCTGGGCAGACGCCGACGGCGCGCCGGACCGGTCGAACCATGGTGCACAGCCGGGATCGCCAGCACCCGGCCCGAGCCGGGTGCGGGTCAGTCGAGCAGCAGGCGGTCGACGGCGAACGCCTCGCCGGCGACCTCGTGGAACTTGGCGATCAGGTCGCTCACCCCGAGCCTCTTCTTCTGCTCGGCGTCGAGGTCGAGCACGATGCGGCCGCCGTGCATCATGATGAGGCGGTCGCCCCAGCGCAGGGCGAGCTCCATGTTGTGCGTGACCATGAGCGTGGTGAGGCGCTTCTCGGCGACGATCGCCCCCGTGAGTTCCATGATCGTCGCCGCCACCTTGGGGTCGAGCGCCGCGGTGTGCTCGTCGAGCAGCAACAGGCGCGGCTCGGCGATGGTCGACATGACCAGCGAGAGCGCCTGCCGCTGCCCGCCGGAGAGCTTGTTGACCTCGGCCCCCAAGCGCTCCTCGAGGCCCATGCCGAGCGGGCCGAGCTGCTCGCGCATCAGGGCGCGGCGCTGCTTCGTGACGCCGCGCCGCAACCCGCTGCGCTTGCAGCGCATGAGGGCGATGGCGAGGTTCTCCTCGATGGTCATCGACGGCGCGGTGCCGGCCCGCGGGTCCTGGAAGACGCGGCCGACGAAGCGGCTGCGCACGTGCTCGGCGAGCTTGCTCACGTCGCGCCCGTCGAGCTCGATGGAGCCGGCAGTCAGCGGGAACGTGCCGGCCGTGGCGTTGAGCAGGGTCGACTTGCCCGACCCGTTGGAGCCGATGATGCTGACGAACTGCGCCTGGGGCACGGCCAGGTCGATCTGCTCGAGGGCCACGACCTGGTTGGCCGTGCCCGGGAAGAAGACCTTGCGCAGGCCCTTGATCTCGAGCGCCGCGGCGCTCATCGCACGACCTTCATCGTCGCTCTCACGCCCGCACCACCTTGCGTCGCACGGTCGGCACGGCGAGGGCGATCACGACCAGGGCAGCGGTGAGCAGCTTGAGGTCGGTCGGGGCGATGCCGAGTCGCAGACTGACGGCGATCAGCAGGCGGTAGACGATCGAGCCGCCGACCACGCTGAAGAGCACCCAGCTGATGCTGCGCATGCCGAAGAGGACCTCGCCCATGATCACCCCGGCGAGGCCGGCGACGATGGTGCCGATTCCCATGCCGACGTCGGCGAAGCCCTGCTGCTGCGCGACCAGCGAGCCGCTCAGGGCGACGAGGCCGTTGGCCAGCGAGAGCCCGATCACGCGGGTGAAGTCGGTGTTGGTACCCAGAGCGCGGATCATCTGCTCGTTGTCGCCGGTCGCCTGCAGGCAGAGGCCGAACTCGGTGTGCAGGAACCAGTCGAGCACGTACTTGACGAGCACCGCCAGCACGGCGAGGGCGGCGATCGTCTGCCAGTTGGTCATCGAGACCGAGAGGAAGGCGGCGAGCTTGTCGAAGAGCGTCTCGACGTTGAGCAGCGGCGTGTTGCTCCTCCCCATGACCCTCAGGTTGACGGTGTAGAGGGCGGTCATGGTGAGGATGCCGGCGAGCAGCTTGGGCCCGTAGTTGGTGGCGTCGGACTCCCCGGACTTGAGGACGATGTGCAGGAGGCCGGTGACGACCCCGGCGCAGAGGCCGGCGCCGACGCCGGCGAGGGTCGCCGTGAGCGGTGACTGCCCGTTGGCGACCAGGGCCGCCGTGACCGCGGCGCCGAGCGGCAGGCTGCCGTCGACGGTGAGGTCGGGGAAGTCGAGGACGCGGAAGGTGATGAACACCCCGAGCACCATGAAGCAGTAGAGCAGACCCTGCTCGAGACCGCTGGTCAGTATCGATTCCACGGGCGACTCGCTTCGGAGGTAGGGCCCGGGACCGCCACGCGGTCCCGGGCCCCCAGTCTACCTTGGCCGCAGGCTCACTGCCGAGCCTCGGCGACCCCGGCTCAGAACTTCTCGGTCGCCTCGGCGACGAGGTCCTCGGGCAGGGTCAGGCCCATCTCGGCCGCCGACGCTTCGTTCACCGAGAGCACGAGGTTCTCGGCGAACTGGATCGGGAGGTCGGCGATGGCCTTGCCGGCGAGGATCTCGGCGGCGATGTAGCCGGCCTGCTTGCCGTGGTCGAAGTAGTCGAAGGCGTACGCCGCCGCGGCGCCGCGCTTCACGCTGTCGGTATCGCCGGCGATCAGCGGGATACCGTTCTCCCGGCAGACCATGACGACACTCTCGAGGCCCGAGACGACGGTGTTGTCGGTGAGCACCGAGATGACGTCGCAGCGCCCGACGAGCGACTCCGCCGCGGCCTTGACCTCGGAGGAGTTGCTGGCCGTCGCCTCGACGGTGGCGAGGCCCATCTCGGCGGCCGCGGCCTTCTCGGCGTCGACGAGGAAGACCGAGTTGGCCTCGCCGGCGTTGTAGAGCAGGCCGACCGTCTGGGCGTCGGGGACGACGCGCTTGATGAGCTCGAGGTGGGGCTCGACGGGGAGCATGTCGCTGACCCCGGTCACGTTGGCCTCGGGGGCGTCGCCGTTGCTCAGCAGGCCGGCGCCGATCGGGTCGGTGACGGCCGAGAACACGATCGGCGTCTCGCTGTCGGCCTTGACCATCGCCTGGCTGGTCGGTGTGGCGACCGAGAGGACCAGGTCGAGGCCCTCGCCGGCGAACTTCTGCGCGATCGTCGTCGCCGTGGCCATGTCGCCCTGGGCGTTCTGCACGTCGAAGGTGACGTTGACGCCCTCTTCGTAGCCCTTCTCGGCAAGCGCCTCCTTGAAGCCCTCGACGCAGGCGTCGAGCGCCGGGTGCGAGACGATCTGGGTGACGCCGATCGAGTAGCTCTGGCCCTCTTCGGGGCCGGCCTCTTCTTCGTCGCCGCAGGCGACGGCGCCGAGCGCCGTCGCCGCCACCAAGGCGAGCAGCAGCAACAGAGTGAGGGTGGGGACGCGACGCATGGTGCTCCTTTCGAGAACGCTGAGGGGGCATCGCATTCTAGTGGCCGGGCGCGCCTCGGACAACCGCGGGGCTCATACTTATGCGCTTCAGCCGCATACGAGGACGCCCCCGAGGCACTACGCCCCTTTCGGAGGTCGCGCCCCGTGCGATAGGCTGCGTGAGGGCGAACGGCCTTGCGGGGCGGCCGCGGCGCGTGTCGTCGGTCGCACGTCCGGCGAAAGGTGGGCTCAGATGAGCCGTCTCGACGACTACTACCGTTCACGCAGCCTTTGGCTCGACGGCGTCCCGGGATCGCTCGAGCCGCGCCCCGCCCTGCCGGGCGACACCGATGTGGACGTGGCGATCGTCGGCGGCGGCTATACCGGGTTATGGACCGCCTACTACCTCGCCGCCGCCGACCCCTCCCTGCGAATCGCCGTGCTCGAGCGGGAGATCGCCGGCTTCGGCGCCTCCGGGCGCAACGGCGCCTGGTGCTCGTGGGCGTTCGCCGCGACCTACGAGCAGATGGCGCGGCACGCCGGCCGCGAGGCCGCCGTCGCCATGCAGCACGAGATGTTCGACACTGTCGACGAGGTGGGTCGCGTGGCCGCAGCGGAGGGGATCGACTGCGGCTTCACCAAGGGGGGCTGTCTCATGGCGGCCACCATCCCGGCCCACGCCGCATCGCTCAAGAAGGAGGCGGAGTGGTACTCCTCCTGGGGCTTCGGGGAGCACTTCCGCTGGCTGGAGAAGGACGCCGCCGACGAGCACATCCGCGTCGCCGGGGGACTGGGGGCGCTCTACACGACGGAGTGCGCCGCCGTCGACCCCGCCCGCCTCGCTCGCGGCCTGGCCGATGCGGTAGAGCGTCGCGGCGCCGTCGTCTACGAGCGCACGCCCGTGCAGTCGTTCGAGCCCGGGGCGGCCGGCGCGCCCGGCGTGGTCCGCACGGCCCGCGGGACGGTGCGGGCACCGGTGATCGTGCTGGCGACCGAGGGCTACACCGTCGGCGCGCCGGGGCATCGCCGCGACCTGCTGCCGATGTACTCGCTGATGGTCGCCACCGAGCCGCTGCCCGACGACGTGTGGGCGGAGATCGGCTGGTCCAGCAGGGAGACGTTCAGCGACGGCCGCCACCTGCTCATCTACGCGTCGCGCACGCCGGACGGACGCATCGCGCTGGGTGGCCGAGGCGCGCCCTACCACTTCGGCTCCGCGATCGACGACCGTTTCGAGCACGAGCCGGAGGTCTTCGATGCGCTCGGGCGCCTGATCGGCGAGGTGTTCCCGCCGGCGCGCGACGCCCGCATCACCCATCGCTGGGGAGGCCCCATCGGCATCCCGCGCGACTGGTACACCGGCGTCACGTTCGACCGTGCAGCCGGCTTCGGGTGGGCCGGCGGCTACGTGGGCGACGGGGTGGCCACGACCAACCTCGCCGGCCGCACGCTGCGCGACCTCATCCTGCAGCGCGAGACCGACATCCTCCGCCTGCCGTGGGTGCAGCACCGCTCACGGCGTTGGGAACCCGAGCCGTTCCGCTGGGCCGCGGTCAACCTCGCCACGCGGATGATGGCCGCGGCCGATGACGAGGAGCGACGGACCGGTGCACCGTCGCACAAGCACGAGTTGCTCATGCGCCTGATCGGCCGGTGACGGCCGCCGGCCGCTGAAGGACCCCGGCCGCTGAAGGACGCCGGCCGCTGACGGCCGCCGGCCGCTGCAGGACGCGGATCGGCCGGTGAGGCGGGCGGCGCTGCGCGATCCGACGCCGAGCGCAAGAGGCGCGGGGCGGCGCGTCACGCGCCGCCCCGCGCCGCCCGTCGGCCGAAAGCAGGCCGGCACCCGTCTCGAACGCCGCCGTGCTGCCGCCGGCCGGCTCTACACTGCGGGCCCCGCCCGACCGTCGAGGATGCGCACACCGCCGGGGCCGCCGACCACGACCACCGTCGCCAACCCCAGGAACAGGCCGTGCTCGACGATACCGGCGCGCTCCTCCAGTTCGCGGGCCAGCGCACGAGGGTCGTCGATCGGCCCGAAGCTGCAGTCGAGGATGAGGTCGCCCTGGTCCGTCCGGTACTCCGTACCGTCGGCGAGGCGGCGGACGACGACCTCCGCCCCCAACTGCTCGAGGAACCGCGCCTGCGAGCGCCAAGCGAAGGGCAGCACCTCGACGGGCAGCGGACGCCGCGCACCGAGACGCGGCGAGAGCTTGCTCTCGTCGACGACGATGACCTCGCGGCGGCTGGCCTGCGCGACGATCTTCTCGCGAAGGAGCGCGCCGCCCGCACCCTTGATCAGGTCGAGGCGCGGGTCGACCTCGTCGGCGCCGTCGATCGTCAGGTCGAGGTCGCGCGGCAGGGCGTCGTCGAGCAGGGGCAGACCGATGCGGGCGGCCTCGTCGCGGACGGCACGGGAGGTGGCCAAGGTGGTGACCCCGGTCAGCTCGCCGGCCCGCAAGGACTCGGCGAGCCGCCGCACCACGCAGGCGGCGGTCGACCCGGTGCCCAGCCCGACCGCCATCCCGGAGCGCACCATGCCGACCGCCGCCGCGGCGGCGATCTCCTTGAAGTTCTGGGTGTCACCCATCCCCGTGCGCCGCCATCTCACCGAGCACGCGCTCGGGGGCGAGGAACTGCACCGGCGGCGTCGGAGTCATGAGACCATCCCGTCTCCGTCGGCACGCCGCCGCCGATAGCGCGCGATCAGAGCGTTCGTGGAACAGTCGTGCTCGAGGGCCGGCTCGGCGGGCGCCTCGAGCTCCCTGATGATGCGCGTCGCCAGCACCTTGCCGAGCTCGACGCCCCACTGGTCGAACGAGTCGATGTCCCACACGACGCCCTGGGTGAAGACGCTGTGCTCGTACAGCGCGACGAGGCTGCCCAGCGTCCGCGGGGTGAGCTCGTCGGCGAGGATGACGTTCGTCGGCCGGTTGCCCTCGCTCACGCGGAAGGGGATCTGCGCCTCTGCCACGCCCTCCGCGGCGAGGTCTTCCGCCGTCTTGCCGAATGCCAATGCCTCGGCCTGCGCGAACAGGTTGGCCATCAGCAGATCGTGGTGCCCCGGCACCGCCCCCGAGGGACGACTGAAGCCGATGAGATCGCAGGGGACCAGCCGCGTGCCCTGGTGGATGAGCTGGTAGAAGGAGTGCTGACCGTCGGTGCCCGGCTCGCCCCAGATCACCGGGCCGGTGTCGTAGGTGACGCGCCGCCCCTGCAGGTCGACGTGCTTGCCGTTGCTCTCCATCTGCAGCTGCTGCAGGTAGGCCGGGAAGCGCGCGAGGTGGGCGGAGTAGGGCATGACGCCGGCCGTCTGGGCGCCGAAGAAGCTGCTGTACCACACGGTCAGGAGACCGAGGAGGGCGGGCAGGTTCTTCGCGACGGGCGCCGTCCGGAAGTGCTCGTCCATGGCACGGAAGCCGGCGAGCATGTCGCCAAAGCCGCCCGGCCCGACGGCGATCATCGTCGACAGGCCGATCGCCGAGTCCATGGAGTAGCGACCCCCGACCCAGTCCCAGAACCCGAACATGTTGACGGGGTCGATCCCGAACCCACGCACGCCCTCGGCGTTGGTCGAGACCGCGACGAAATGGCGTGCGACGGCGGCATCGCCGCCCAGCGCATCGACGACCCAGGCACGCGCCGTGGCGGCGTTCGCCATGGTCTCCTGCGTCGTGAACGTCTTCGACGAGACGATGAACAGGGTCTCGGCAGGGTCGAGATCGACGGTGGCCTCGGTGAACGCGGCTCCGTCGACGTTGGCCACGAAGCGGAACGTGAGCGACCGGTCGCTGAAGGGCCGCAGCGCACGATACGCCATCTCCGGGCCGAGGTAGGACCCGCCGATGCCGATGTTGACGACGTTGCGGATGCGCTTGCCCGTGTGACCGAGCCACGAGCCGCTGCGGACCGCGGCGGCGAACGCCGACATCCGGTCGAGCACCTCGTGTACTTCGGGCACGACGTCGCGTCCGTCCACGTGGATGCTCGTACCCTTCGGCGCCCGCAGGGCCACGTGGAGCACCGCGCGATCCTCGGTGGTGTTGATCTTCTCGCCGCGGAACATGGCGTCGCGGCGCTCGGCCAGCCCGGCCTCTTCGGCCAGCCGCCCGAACAGCCTGACCGTCTCGTCGGTGATGCGGTTCTTGGAGTAGTCGAGATATAGGCCGGCGCCCTCGGCGCTGAGTCTGTCGGCGCGCATGGGGTCGTCGCTGAAGAGCGCCCGCAGGTGGATGTCCTTCACCTGCCCGTAGTGGGCCTCCAGGGCGTGCCACGCGCCGAGGCCGGTGGGTCCTGTCGCTGCGTCCATGGTCGTCTCCCGTCTGCGGTCAGCGCTTCGTCCCGCATGTGGCGTCGTGCGCGGCCATCAGCCCTCGCCCTCCGCCGGCTTCTCGAGGTGGCCGCCGAACTGGAAGCGCAGGGCCGAGAGCAGCTTGTTGGCGTACTCGTCGCCGTCCCGCGAGGTCCAGCGGCTGAAGAGGGCCGCACTGATGACCGGCGCCGGCACGCCTTCGTCGATGGCGGCCTGCAGCGTCCAGCGGCCCTCGCCCGAGTCCGACACCCTGCCGGCGAAGCCGGCGAGCTCGGGGTCGGACTGGAGCGCGGCGGCGGTGAGGTCGAGGAGCCAGGACCCGACGACGCTGCCGCGGCGCCACAGCTCCGTCACGGCCGGGATGTCAACCTGGAACCGGTAGAGCTCGGGGCGGCGCAACGGGCTCGTCTCGGCGTCGGTCTCGTGCGGCCGGGCCCCGACGTCCGCGTTCTTGATGATGTTCAGCCCCTCCGCGTAGGCGGCCATGATGCCGTACTCGATGCCGTTGTGGACCATCTTCACGAAGTGGCCGGCGCCGGTCGGACCGCAGTGCAGGTAGCCCATCTCCGCAGACGCAGGCTCGCCCGTGCGGCCGGGGGTGCGCGGTGCCGCGGCCACGCCGGGCGCGAGCGTGCGGAAGACGGGCTCGAGACGCGCAAAGGCCTCGTCGCCGCCGCCGATCATCTGGCAGTAGCCGCGCTCGAGGCCCCACACGCCGCCGCTG
>JAFGAW010000222.1 GCA_016933475.1 Thermoleophilia bacterium | reverse complement strand
TTGGCGTCGCTCCCCGGACCGAGGCCCAGCGTCGGCAGGCCGTAGACCTGCTTGGCCATCTCCACGCCGGCGAGCGAGGCGGCCACGGCCTCGGGCGACGTGGACACGTAGAGCCCGCTGCGCAGGTCGGCGGATGCCGGCTCCGGCGAGGCGATCAGGGGACACCCGGGCGCCGCCAGCTGGAAGAGCACGACCGCCGAGAGCACCTCGGCGAGCGCGACGACCGTCGCTCCCGCCACCGTGACCGGCGCCGTGGTGCCCATCAGCGGCAGTGCCAGGACGACGATCGGCACGCCGGCGCGCGCCAGGGCGATGCTCGCCTCCGTCATCGGGCCGTCGTGCGCGAGCGGCGCCACGGTGCAGTTGATGGTCGAGAAGATCGGTCGTTCAGCCGCCGGCGCGCCGCCGACGGCGGCGATCATCTCGAGGAGCGGGGGGACGTACTCGGGACTGCGCGCACCGGTCTGGACGTGCTTGGCGCAGGAACGGAACGAGATCGCCGCGATCTCGAGATTGGCGGTCAAGGGGTCGAGGTCGCGGGCCGAGATCGTCGGCCACACGTAGTCGACGTCGGGCAGGGCGTCGAAGAGGCGCATGATCGTGCGCTGGTCGGCAGCCGTGCCCTCGCGCAGTTCGCCGCTCTCGTCGTCCAGCATGTAGGTGGCCCCGCCGTCGCTCGTGAAGCTCAGGCTGCCGTCGCCCAGTCGCACGTCGTGGGCGGGGTCGCGGGCGGCGAGCAGCACGGTGCCCGGCGCCGTGTCGAGGCAGCGCGCGACCAGCTCGCGCGGCAGTCGTGCGGTGAGCCGGTCGCGGTCGAGGACGGCCTCCGTGCCCTCGAGCAGGTCCAGGGCCGCCGGAGTGTTGTAGGCGACGCCCACCTCTTCGAGCACGATCAGCGTCTGCTCGTGCAACGTCTCGCGGTCCGTCTCGTCGAGGAAGCTCACCGTCAATCTCGCCATGTGACCAGCCTTCCTGAGTCGGTCTCTCCCGCGCCTGTCTTGAGGACAGACGCGCAAGCCAGTCGCCCGCCGCGCCGCTCCGCGACGCTCTCGATCGAAGCCTCACACGGTGGCGCGCACGGCTCTGGAGCGCAGCTCCTCGAGCGCACGTTCCACGTCCTCGCCGAGGGGGGGCGGCTCGTGACGGGCGAGGATCTCCTCCACCTGGGCGCGCGCCTCCGCCATGATGTCGGGGGCTCCGGCGGCGGTCCAGGCTTCATAGGAGTCGTGCACCCCGAGCTGCGGCAGCAGCCACTCACCGCCGCGCACGTTGCGCCGCGTCGACTTCTCGGCGAGGAACTGCCCGCCCGGGCCGACGCGCTCGAGCACGTCGCTGAGCCAGCGATCCTCGCTCACGGAGACGCCCGCGTACGTCTTGCGGCAGAGGCGCCAGACCTCGACGTCGATGAGGGTCTGCTCGAAGCTGAAGACGGTGGCTTCGGCCAGCGTGCCGGGGCCGACCAGGATGTCGGGCCAGGCGAGACAGCCGAAGACCGTCCCGATCGCCTTCTCGTAGGCGGCCTGGATGCCCGGCACGAAGGCGTCGCAGGCTGGCCCGCTGCCCATCGCCGGCAGACCGTAGAAACGGGCCATCTCGACACCCGCCACGTGCAGGGCCGCGTGCGGCACGGTCCCCGCCACCCGGCCGCTGCGCGGGTCCATCGTCGCCAGCGTCGGCGCGTGGATGAACGGCACGCCGGGCTCGGCAGCCTCGACCAGACAGAGCGTGCCGAGCGTCTCGCAGTTGCCGACCAGCACCGTGGCGAGCAGGCTGCCGGGCGCCGTGGCGCCCATGATCGGCATCGGCATGACGGCCACCGGGATGTCGTAGCCGCGCAGCGCCAGCCATGCGTCGACCTCCCAGCTCTCGAGCACCAGCGGCGAGACCGGGCAGATGAGGAACGAGTAGGGATGAAGGCGGCGGATCTCGCGGCGGCCGCCGAAGACGATCTCCAACGCCTCGAGGGTCCACGGTGCGAGTGCCGCGTCCTCGAACGAATCCTGCACGTGCCGCGAGAAGTTGCGGAGCTTGTCAGCAACGTAGGCGACCCAGTCGCCCACCGTGTCGCCGGTCTGGCCGCCCTCGACCGGGCTCCAGTACATGCCGATCTCCTCGAGGGCGTCGCAGAGCCGCGTCGCCTCGAGCCAGTCGTCGTGCGTGCTGCGGCGGCGGTCGCCGGTCTGCCGGTCCAGCACCAGCGTGGGCCCGCCGTCGAGGCAGAGGCTCGACTCGCCGACGTTCATCGGCAGGCCCCAGTCTGGTCGGCGGCCCCCGAGGGTGAATCTCCGTGGGGCCGCTGCGAGAGCGTGCTCCACCACCTCGGGGGGGAAGCGGACGATGCGCGTCGCCTCGTCCACGCGGGCGCCGGCGTCCCTGAGGATGCGTCGACCCTCGTCGCTGTCGACGCGCATCCC
>JAFGAW010000221.1 GCA_016933475.1 Thermoleophilia bacterium | reverse complement strand
CGTCCTGTTCCCCGGCGGGCGCGGCCGGCTGGTCCTCGTCGCCGGCGAAGAAGAGGGCGCCGGCCCCGGCGTCGCCGTCGAGGTCAAGCCGGCCAAGAAGCTGGGTAAGAGGCTGCAGCTCCTCTCCGGCGGCGAGCGCGCCCTGGTCGCCATCGCCTTCCTCATGGCCCTGGTGCTGGCCCGTCCCTGCCCCTTCTACATCCTCGACGAGATCGAGGCCGCCCTCGACGACGTCAACATCTCGCGCTTCGTCTCCCTGCTGCGTGAGTACCGCGATCGCACGCAGTTCGTCCTCATCACCCACCAGAAGAGGACGATGGAGGCGGCCGACGTGCTCTACGGGGTGACGATGGGTCCGGACGGCGCCTCGCAGGTCGTCAGCGCGAGGATGGCAGAGGAGGAGATCGACCGCGAGGCACGTGAGGCCGGCGGCCGAATAGAGCGGAAGCCGGGCGGCGAAGCGGGCGCGCGTGACGACGTCGGCGCCACCGACGAGGGCGCCGGCGTGGGCGGGCGCGACGACGACGGCAGGCCGGGCGGCGACGCCGGAGCGGCGCAGACCGCCGCGCCGACGGGCGACCCGGCCGGGGCTCACGGCCTTGCCGAGGACACGACGGACGACGGAGCGAGGTAGCGCCGTGGAGTGGCACGAGGTCTTCAAGGGCATCGACGAGGCAGAGGTCCCGGCGGAGGTCATCGCCGAGGAGGAGCGTGAGCGCCGCGGCTTCTTCGGCAAGCTGCGCTCGAGCCTCGGCAAGGCGCGCGGCGCCGTGCAGGACCAGCTGAAGGGCGCCATCTACGTGGGCGTCGACCGCCGGCTGTACGAGCAGACCGAGGAGGCCCTGATCTTCGCCGACGTCGGGGTCGACGCCACGGTCAAGATCGTCGACGAGCTCGAGCGCCGGGTCACGGCGGCACGGATCGAGATGCGCGACCCGTTCATGGACGAGCTCGCCGCGGTGATCGCCGGGACGCTGCGGCCCGAAGACCCCGAGCAGCAGCGCATCGACGTGAGCGCCGACCCGAGCGTGCTCCTCGTCGTCGGCGTCAACGGGACGGGCAAGACGACGACCATCGGCAAGATCGCCTGGCGTCTCAAGCAGCTCGGCAAGACCCCGCTCATGGTCGCCGGGGACACGTTCCGCGCCGCCGCCGTCGAGCAGCTCAGCGAGTGGGCGTCGCGCGTCGGTTGCGACATCGTCAAGCAGGCCGCCGACGCCGACCCGGCGGCGGTGGTCTACGACGGCATCGCGGCAGCGCGCTCGCGCGGCGCCGACGTCGTGCTCGTCGACACCGCCGGCCGCCTCCACACCCAGGTCAACCTGATGCGCGAGCTGGAGAAGGTGCGGCGCGTGATCGAGCGGCAGATGCCGGGTGCGCCGCACGAGACGCTGCTCGTGCTCGACGCCACGACCGGGCAGAACGGCCTGCGCCAGGCTCAGCAGTTCCAGGAGGCTGTGGACGTCACGGGCGTCGTGCTGACCAAGCTCGACGGCACCGCCAAGGGCGGCATCGTGGTCGCGATCCACGACGCCCTTCGGATCCCGATCAAGCTGATCGGCGTGGGCGAGCAGCTCGAGGATCTGCGGCCCTTCGACCCCGACGCCTTCGCCCGGGCGATCTTCGGCGGCGACGAGGGCTGACGCCGAGCCCGCGCGTCGCCCGACGCGTTGCCCCACGCTGCGTCTCCGCCCTCGCTGTGCTCGCGGCGTCGCCCGCCGCGGTCTGCGCCGTGCAGTCGTGCGTCGCCCCGCCCGCCACGTCTCCGCTGCTCGCGTCGGCGCCGGCCCCGCGTGCGGGCGTTATACTCGCCTGACCGACGCCGTCGGCGTCGACTGGAGGCTGGTGGCCGTGAGACTCGAGCGGGGTGACGGACAGCGATGTGACACTCGCCGGCGATCGCGGGCGGCGCGGCGGTGCCGGCGGTGAAGGCCGACGACCTGCGCGTCCTCCTCGAGGCCGTCCGCGACGGCAGTGCCGACGTCGACGCCGTCGTCGAGCGGCTGCGTAAGCTGCCCTTCGAGGAGCTGGGCTTCGCCCACATCGACCACCACCGCGACCTGCGCCGCGGCTATGGCGAGGCGATCCTCTGCTCGGGCAAGACCGTCGCCCAGGTGGCGGAGATCGCCGAGCGCATGGTCTCGTACGGGCACACCAATGTGCTGGCGACGCGCGCCGATCCGGCGCAGCTCGATGAGCTGGCGCGCCGGGTCCCCGTTCGCCTGCACCCCGAGGCCCGGCTCGCGGTGGTGAACCCGGCGCCCGTGACCCCGGTCGGGCTCGTCTGCGTCTTCAGCGCCGGCACCTCGGACATGCGGGTGGCGGAGGAGGCCGCGGTGACCGCCGAAGCCCTGGGCAGCCGGGTGGAGCGTGTCTACGACGTCGGCGTGGCGGGAATCCATCGCCTGCTCTCGTACGGCGAACTGCTCGATCGGGCACGCGCCGTTGTCGCCGTCGCCGGCATGGAGGGAGCCCTGGCCAGCGTCGTCGGCGGGCTCGTCGCCTGCCCGGTGATCGCCGTGCCCACAAGTATCGGGTACGGCGCCAGCCTCGGCGGGCTCGCCGCCCTGCTCGGCATGCTCAACTCGTGCTCGCCCGGCGTCTCGGTCGTGAACATCGACAACGGCTTCGGCGCCGGCTACCTCGCCAATCTGGTCAATCGTGCGGCGGGTCCCGACCCGGTGGTGGAGAGCTCGCCGCCTCCCGGGCGCCCGGCCGGGACGCAGCCGGAGCCCGCCGGAGCGGAGGACGGCGGCGGGGACGTGGTGTGAGGGTCGCCTACCTCGACCCCTGCAGCGGGGTCAGCGGCGACCTTCTGCTCGGTGCGCTGGTCGACGTCGGCGTCTCGGTCGCCGTGCTGCAGGCGGCGGTCGACACCCTTGGCGTGGAGGGGCTGCGCCTGAGCGCGGCCACCGTCCTTCGCCACGGCGTCACCGCGACCAAGGTCGACGTGAGCTACCCCGACCAGCACGAGCACCGGCGCCTGAGTGATATCGCGGCGATGATCGAGGCCGGCGGCCTGCCCGACGGCGTACGCCGTCGGGCGATCGCCGTCTTCACCCGCCTCGCCGAGGCCGAAGCGGCCGTGCACGAGGTCGCCGTCGACGAGGTCCGCTTCCACGAGGTCGGCGCGGCCGACGCCCTCGCCGACGTCGTCGGCGCGGTCGCCGGCCTCGACGCTCTCGCGGTCGCGCGCCTGCTGGTCGGGCCGGTGAACCTCGGCTCCGGCCGCGTCACCTGTGCCCACGGCACGTTGCCGGTGCCGGCGCCGGCGACAGCCGGTCTGCTCGAGGGCTGGTCCTGCTACGTCGCCGGCCCGCGCCGCGAGCTCACGACGCCGACCGGCGCCGCGCTGGTGACCACCCTGGGCGACCAGGTGGCGGTCATGCCGGCGTTGCGCGTCGAGCGCGCCGGCCACGGCGCCGCCGACGGCGACCCCCCGGGGTGGGCGAACGTGCTGCGGCTCGTCATCGGCGAGACCGAAGCGCCGCCGCCGGGCACCTCCTGACACCCCGACGCGGGCCTCCCGCGAGCCCCCTGTGCCGGCCTCCCGAGCGGGCCCCGTGCCGGGCTCCAGGGACGGCCAGGCACGAGTCTCGCGGTAGAGCGTGACACCCGGACACGGGCAGCTCGACCCCCCTCGTGCGAGCCTGCCGACGACCCGTTTGACGCCTGCCGCAGGCCCCGGAACGCGACTCGCCTGACCCTTCGCTCACCCCGCTCTCACGGTCGTTGAACGGCCAACGTCCACTGTGGTTTGCGCGGTCCGAAAACTGGATAGGACGTGCCGCGAGGGACAGTCCGCGACTCCGCCGAGAAGTGACGTCAGTGACATGGCTACCCTGCGGAGGGGACTGCTCGGCTGTAGAGGTTCTCCGCCCCCCGTGCAGCCGGGCTGCCGAGAGTGAAGCATGTGCTCGGCAGCCCGGCTGCTTCCTTGTGTTCCAAAGGTGCGATCGCCGGGTCGCAGGGGTGGGGAGCCTCGGGTTCCCCTGTACGGCGGCGGATGGGCCACGAGCCGCCAGGAGGTGGGGCACAGGTACAGGAGCGACGCCCGCCCTTCACCGATTCGACGCGCAGGCACCACACCAGTGACGTGCAGGCATCAACCAGCCAAAGGAGGGTCAGGTATGCAGTGCTACGTGTGTGCGAAGGCAGGAAAGCAGACGGAAGCGGTCGGGATCTGCATCGTGTGCGGCATGGGTCTCTGCATGGAGCACGCGCTCAGGGAGGACGTCGACATCTGGGAGGGCGGCTACCCGTTCCCGCAGAAGAAGGCGCGCAAGAAGCTCCCGCGCATCCTCTGCGAGGAGTGCCGCGACGCGCTCGCCTGACCCACTCGTCCGCCGGCTCTGCCCCCGGTGCGGCCGGTCCGTTGCGCAGGCCGCACCGCGCGGGGCCCGAAGGCGATGATGAGACGACTCCGAGACCGACACGAAGTGAGGTGATGCGCTCCCGAGCAAGCCGACGACGCCGATCGCAACCCACGAGTCACGGAGGTAACGATGTCGCTGTACGAGAAGGTCGTCGAGGAGGCCGTAGGCGCGACCAGAGCCGTCTTCGGCGTGAACAAGGAGAAGCGCGGCGGCAAGTATCACGTGAAGGACGCACAGCCCTACGTTGACGCCGTGAACAAGATGGCACCGGGCGACGGGCAGACCAAGGAGGTCATCGACCTCCACGTGGAGTCCGTGAACGCCCACTTCGACATCATGACGGGGCTGACCGACTACGTCCGCCCCGAGGACGACCCGTTCGTCGAGCACTATCAGACCCCGCCGATCCTCGAGATCCTCTACGACGAAGACCCGGCGTTCAAGGACTCGATGTGGAAGTTCATCGACGCCATCGCCGCGAATGCGGCGCTCATCGGGCGTGAGGCGGTGCGTCGTTACGGCGGCATGTACGGCCCCACGTGCGTCGTCGACTTCGCCATGTCGGTGGGCTCGGTCCCGAACGTGGTCAACCAGATCCTGGTGGGGATGGACATCCCCGCGGACCACAAGAAGACGATCCTCGCCTGCAAGTCCTGGGGCATGAACACCTCGTACGGGCTCGCCGG
>JAFGAW010000220.1 GCA_016933475.1 Thermoleophilia bacterium | reverse complement strand
CTCGTCGACATCCAGTACGCGCGCAACGACTTCGAGCCAGCGCGCGGCAAGTTCCGCGTGCGCGGCGACGCCTTCGAGGTCTGGCCGGCCGACCAGGACACGGCCGTGCGCGTGCGCCTCTGGGGCGACGAGGTCGAGTCGATCCAGCGCTTCGACCCGGTCAGCGGCGAGGTCGTCGAGAAGGCCGATCACGCGATCATCTACCCGGCGACCCACTTCGTGACCAGCGGGCCGGCCGTCGAGCGCGCCCTCGCCGAGATCAAGCGCGAGCTCAACGACCGCACGGCCTGGTTCGAGGAGCACGGCAAGATCCTCGAGGCCCACCGCCTGCGCCAGCGCACCCTGTACGACATGGAGATGCTGCGCGAGATGGGCTACTGCAGCGGCATCGAGAACTACTCGCGCGTCCTCCTCGGCAAAGAGCCGGGGGCGCGGCCCAACTGCCTGCTCGACTACTTCCCCGACGACTTCCTCTGCTTCATCGACGAGTCGCACATGACGCTGCCCCAGATCGGCGGCATGTACGAGGGCGACCGCTCGCGCAAGCTCAACCTCGTCGACTACGGGTTCCGCCTGCCGAGCGCCCTCGACAACCGGCCGCTGCGCATCGACGAGTTCCTCGAGATCGTGCCGCAGATCGTCTTCGTCAGCGCCACCCCGGGCGAGTTCGAGCTCAGGGAGAGCGTCAACATCGCCGAGCAGATCATCCGCCCGACCGGGCTCATCGACCCGGTCGTCGAGGTGCGGCCCACCGAGGGTCAGATCGACGACCTCATGAACGAGATCCGCGCGCGCGTCGAGCGCGACCAGCGCGTCCTCGTCACCACGCTCACCAAGCGCATGGCCGAAGACCTCACCGACTACCTGGTCGAGAACGGCTTCAGAGTGCGCTACCTGCACAGCGAGATCGACACCCTCGAGCGCATCCAGATCGTCCGCCAGCTGCGTCTCGGCGAGTTCGACGTGCTGGTCGGCATCAACCTGCTGCGCGAGGGGCTCGACCTGCCCGAGGTCACGCTGGTGGCGATCCTCGACGCCGACAAGGAGGGCTTCCTGCGCGGCAAGACGAGCCTGATCCAGACCATCGGCCGCGCCGCCCGCCACGTCGACGGCACGGTCATCATGTACGCCGACGGCATGACGGCGGCGATGGAGGCGGCGCTCGACGTCACCAACGCCCGCCGCGCCAAGCAGATCGCCTACAACGTGGAGCACGGCATCACGCCCAAGAGCGTGGTCAAGTCGGTCACCGACATCGCCCAGATGGTCAGCGACGCGGCCGCCGTGCCGACCAAGGGGCGCCGCGCCGCCAAAGCGGTGGCCAAGCGCCTGGCGATGCCGACCGCCGACCTCGAGCACCTCATCGCCGACCTCGAGGCCGAGATGTTCCAGGCCGCCGACGACCTCAAGTTCGAGTACGCAGCCAAGCTGCGCGACGAGATCCGCGAGCTGTCGCGCGAGCTGGCGGCGCGCGCGGCGAAGAGCCCTGTCGCGGCCGCCGTGGCAACGGCCGAGGTCGACGCGCAGGCCGACGCAGCCGGCCCTGCGGCCGAAACCGAGTCAGGGGTGTCGTGAGGCCCGGGCGCAGAGACGCAGGGTCGATCGTGACCGGCGGCATCCCAGCCGGGCGGGCAGAGGAGGAGGCGTGACAGACGACGTCGGTGGAGCAGTAGCGACTGAAGAGACCGCGACGGTGCTCGAGGGCCTGCCGGAGGCGCTGCGGCACGACGCGGCGACGCTCGCCGAGCGCGCTCGCGCGCTCGGCGCCGACCGCGTCGCGCCGCTGGCCGCGGCCGGCATCGTCGTCGACGAGCGCGTGCGTCTCAAGTGCCTCGTGCCGCGCTGCTCGAGCTACGGCGACAACCTCATGTGCCCGCCGGCCGTGCCGGCGCCGGCCGAGATGCGGGCGGCGCTCGCCCGGTACCGTGTGGCGCTCGTCGTGCAGCAGCCGATCCCGGCCGACGCGGCGGCCGCCGACGAGGCCTTCGCCGGCCGCACCTACGCCGAGGCCCGCGCCTCCGAGGGCGGCCGCGACGGCGCCCTCGAGAGCGGCGACCGGGTCGAGGTCGGCGGCGTGCGCTCGTCGCAGCTGGCCTTCGCCGCCCTCATGACCGAGCTCGAGCGCGCCGCCTTCGGTCTCGGCTACCGCTTCGCCGCCGCCTTCGCCGGCGGCGAGTGCGTGCTCTGTGAGGAGTGCGTCGGCCAAGGGTCGGGCGCGCCCTGCAAGCATCCGTTCGAGGCCCGCCCGTCGGCCGAGGCGCTCGGTGTCGACCTGGTCGCGACGGCGCAGGCCGCCGGGCTCGACGTCACCTTCCCGGCGGCCGACGACGCGCGCTGGACCGGCCTCCTGCTCATCGACTAGGTTGGGTCGTGCGCAGGCCCCCTCCACCCGAAGGACCGCACCAGCAGTGAG
>JAFGAW010000219.1 GCA_016933475.1 Thermoleophilia bacterium | reverse complement strand
TCGATGGCGATGATCTCGGCGTGCGCCGTCGGGCTGTTGCGCAGCTCGCGCTCGTTGCCGGCGGCGGCGAGCACCTCGTCGTCGAGCACGATGACCGCGCCGACCGGCACGTCGCCGTGCCGCGCGGCGCGCTGTGCCTCGCGCAGAGCGAGACGCATGTAGTACTCGTGACGGGGGAAGTGCGAGTCCACTTCGTGCTCATCATCCCTCACCGCGCCGGATTTCCAACCTCCGAGGCGGCGCGGCGGGCCCTTGTCAGGGTTGACAACGGCCCGCCGCGCCCGTCGCTGTGGCCCGGTCGCCACTCGCCTCGCCGCGGCCCGGCATCCACGCGGCCCCCCGGGGGAATACACTGTGCGGCAGCCCTCGTGGCTGTCTCTGTGCGCGACGACCGCGCCGGCAAGCGAACGAAAGGTGTGATCGACGACCATGGTTGGCTACTACTTCGTCTTCCTGCTCATCCCGCTCGTCCTCGGCCTCGCCGTGCAGGGGTGGCTCAAGAACACGTTTGCGCGCAACTCGAAGATCGCCGTGCGCAGCGGACTGAGTGGCGCCGACGTCGCGCGGCGCATCCTCGACCAGAACGGGCTGAGCGACGTCCAGGTACTGCCGTCGAAGGCGGGCCCGCTCTCCGACCACTACGACCCGCGCAAGCGCACCGTCAACCTCTCGGAACCGGTCTTCGCCGGGCGCAGCGTCGCCGCCACGGCGGTGGCCGCGCACGAGGTGGGGCATGCGATCCAGCACGCGACGGCCTACGTGCCGATGCGGGCGCGCACGGCCATCTGGCCGATCGCCGCCTTCTCGTCGCAGGCCTGGATGTTCTTCCTCATCGGCGGTTTCTTCATCTCGAACCTCAGCGGCCAGCTCTTCACGATCGCCCTGATCCTCTACGCGTTCGCGGTGCTCTTCCAGATCGTGACCCTGCCGGTCGAGTTCAACGCGTCGGGCCGGGCCAAGCAGCAGGTCGCCGCTCTCGGCCTCGCCGACGAGCGCGAGCAGGCCGGCGTCAGCTCGACGCTGACGGCCGCGGCCCTGACGTACGTCGCCGGCGCGCTGGCGGCTCTGTTGCAGCTGCTCTACCTCTTCTTGCTCGCGCGCGACTGAAGGCCCGGGGCGCTGCAGGTCTGATGCACTGTCGGCGGGGCGGCGGGCGGCGGCCATGAGGCCGCCGCCCGCCGCCCTTCGGCGAGCGGCCGCGCTCGAGTCTCGGTGGACCGGTGCAGCGGCGCGCGTGGCGGTTCGGTGCGTTGGCGCGAGGCGGAGGGTGCGGGACCCTGTGAGGCAGTCATCGAAAGCGCGATCGTCCACCCGGGGTGTGGCGGGATCCGCGATCGTGCACCGGGAACCCCGGCGGATTCAGTCGTCTGCGCGCGTTCAAGCGACGCCCGAGAACGAGCGACCCGCCCGCGCGTGTTGTCACTCGTGACAACATTCGCCTCTCGGCGTTGTCCGTTCTGAGAACGTTCCCCCCGCATCCTGACGCCCGCGCTGCCGCGATATATGCTTTCAAGGCTTCGTACGCACGCATTCGAAGGAGGGGGACATGAGGGGATTTCCTGTCGTGCGGCCTGCGCTCGTCGCGCTGCTCGCGCTGCTTCTTGCGCTCGCGGTCGCCACGCCGGCGATGGCCGCGGACGCCGCGGCGGCCGACCTGCCCGACAGCTACATCATCGAGGACGTGCCCCTGTGGCAGCAGGTCGACGCCTTCAGCTGCGGCGCCTCGGCCGCCCAGATGGTGATGGACCACTGGGGGCCGTTCATCGACCAGAACGAGGTCCGTGCTGCGGCGCGGACCGGTCGCGGCAAGGCGCCGGACACGGCCCTTGGCACGGCCGTGCCCGACCTCGCGCGCGCCGGACAGTTCAGCTTCATGAGCGAGTCGATCGGCGAGGCCTATGGCGAGACGATCTGGGGCTACTCCACCCGCACGCTCGGCTACGGCGCGTTCCACTACGGGCTCGAGGAGGGTGCATCGGAGGATGAGGTCCTGCGGTGGTTCGACCAGGTGAAGGCGATCGTCGCCGCCGGGTACCCGGTCGTCTGCCTCACCGACTGGCTGCCGGACATGTACGGCCCGCACTACCGCGTCGTCGTGGGCTACAACGACAACGACGGCGTCATCTACTTCAACGACCCCTGGGTGCGCGAGTTCCGCAACGACTTCGGCGCGCGCGGGAGCTTCGCCCAGTTCAAGGGTGAGCCGAGCCCGTCCACCTACGGCTCCATGGAGTGGAGCTACGAGGACTGGCTCGACGTATGGAACCTGCCGGGCGATGACTGGGGTCAGCCCGGCTACACCTACAACGCGGTGATCATCGCGCCTTGGGAGGTCGAGATCGAGGCGCCGGAGACGGTCGCCGCGGGCGAGACCTTCGAGGTCACGGCGACCGTGACGTACCCGTGCTTCAAGCCGTTCGCGACGGGTGATTGGCCGGCGTTCCCGGCGAGCGCGACGACCATCGCGCTGGCGTTGCCCGATGGGTGGAGCGTGCAGGGCGGCGGCGCGGAGGCGATGGTCGGCGACCTGCTCGCCGGCGAGTCGGCCGAGGCGACGTTCATGGTGAAGGCGAGCGGCAAGGCGGGCGAGTTCGCTCTCGGTGTGACCGGCAGCGGCTTCGTGTCGGGCTGGCTCGAGGAGCGCGGCCAGTTCCCGGCCTACGACTACACGGACCTTGTTGGCGGCTCGGGCGAGGTGACGATCGCGGTCGCCGCCGACTGAGCGAGACGAGCGGCCGGGCGCGGGCCGGCGGCATACGCCGCTGGCCCGCGGCGGCGGCCGGCGCTTTCCGCCGTGACACTATGCAGGGAGGTCCTGCAGGGAGGGGGAGATGAAGGGGGCTCAGATGACGCGAATGTTCTTGCTCGTCACGCTGGCGCTGCTTGCAGCGCTGGCCGTGGCCGGCCCGGCGGCGGCTGCCGAGACATCGGACACGGCCGATCTGCCGCCGACCTACATGATCGAGGACGTGCCGCTGTGGCAACAACTGGACGCCTCCGGCTGCGGCGCCGCCTCGGCGGAGATCGTCATGGACTACTGGGGGCCGCTCGTCGATCAGCGCGAGATCTACGCCGCGGCGCGCACCGGCCGCGGCGAGGATGCGTTCACCGCCTCCGGCACGGCCGTGCCCGACCTGGCCCACGCCGGCCAGTTCAGTCTCCTCAGCGAGACTGCCGGCGACGCGTACGACGTCTCGGTCTCGGGCTACACGGCGCGGCCTCTGGGGTACGGGGCCTTCTACTACGGGGCGGCGGAGCCGTGGCTCGACCAGTTGAAGGCCGTCATCGCCGCCGGCTACCCCGTCATCTGCCTCACCGACTGGATGCCGGACATCTACGGCTACCACTACCGTGTCGTCGTGGGCTACGACGACGCCAGGGGCGTCCTCTACTTCCACGACCCGTGGGTGCGCTGGTTCACAGACGACATCGGCGCGAGAGGCTGCTTCGTCCCCACCAAGGCCGCGTCAAAGCAGTACGACTATCAGCCGATGGAGTGGAGCTACGAGGACTGGCTCGCCGTGTGGGACGCCTCGGGAGACCTCTGGGGTCAGCCGGGCTACGGGTACAACGCCGTGCTGATCGCCCCATGGCACATCGAGATCCAAGCCCCGGAGACGGTGGCCGCCGGCGAGACCTTCGCTGTGACAGCAACGGTGACGTACCCGTGCATGGAGCCCTTCGCGAGTGAAGGCTGGCCGGCGTTCCCGGCGAGCGCGACGACGCTCGAGCTCGCCGTGCCGGCAGGGTGGAGCGCCGACGGTGCCGTGGCAGCGATCGGCGATCTCGACGCCGGCGCATCGGCGTCGCGGACGTTCACGGTGACGGCCGGCGCTGCGACGGGCGAGGTCACCCTCGGCGCGATCGGGAGCGGTCTCGTGTCGGGCTCGCTCGCCGAGCGCGCCGAGTACCCGGCCTACGACTACACGGATCTTATCGGCGGCTCGGGCGAGGTGACGATCGCGGTCACCGACTGAGCCAGGCTCACGCCGGGGTCTCGGGGCGTGGCCGCGAGGGCCGGCCTCGGGGCCCGTCGCCTGTCGTCGCATGGGCGGAGCGAGGGGACGGGCAGAGACTCTCCTTCAACTTGAGGGTGAGTCTTTGGCTCGCCATCGGAGAGCAGCCGGCCCTCCGGGCACTCGCTGCCGCTGCCGGTGATAGCCTGTGCCCACGATGACCTCCAGCGCTGAGGGCGACCCGACGACGCATGACGCCGCCCCGGGCTGGCGGATCTGGATCGACCGCGGCGGCACGTTCACCGACGTCGTGGCGCGGCGGCCGGACGGCAGTCTCACGGCGCTGAAGCTGCTCTCCGAGGCGCCGGGTCAGTACGAGGACGCCGCCGTCGAAGGCGTGCGGCGTGTGCTCGGTCTCTCTGCTGGGCAGGCCATCCCGTCCGAGGCGATCGCCGAAGTGCGGATGGGCACCACGGTGGCGACCAACGCCCTGCTGGAGCGGCGCGGTGAGCCGACGGTGTACGTGACCACGCGTGGGTTCGGTGACGCCCTGCGTATCGGCTACCAGGACCGCCCCGACATCTTCGCCCTCGACATCCGTCTGCCGGAGCCCGTCTACGGACGAGTGATCGAGGTGGACGAGCGGGTGGCGCCCGACGGGAGCGTGGTCCGGGAGCTGGACGAAGAGGGTGCGCGCGCGGCGCTCGAGGCCGCCCGAGACGAGGGGTATCGGGCGGTCGCCGTCGCCTTCGTCCACGGCTACCAGTATCCGGCGCACGAGCGGCTCGTGGCGGAGCTGGCCCGCGCTGCCGGCTTCACCCAGGTCTCGGCGTCTCATGAGGTCGCGCCGCTCGTGAGGCTGGTGAGCCG
>JAFGAW010000034.1 GCA_016933475.1 Thermoleophilia bacterium | reverse complement strand
TCGGGCTCGGGCAAGTCGTCGCTCGCCTTCGACACGATCTACGCCGAGGGCCAGCGCCGCTATGTCGAGTCGCTCTCGGCCTACGCGCGCCAGTTCCTCGGGCAGATGGACAAGCCCGACGTCGACTCGATCGAGGGCCTCTCGCCGGCGATCTCGATCGACCAGAAGACGACCTCGCGCAACCCGCGCTCGACGGTCGGCACGGTCACCGAGATCTACGACTACCTGCGCCTGCTCTACGCGCGCATCGGGCACCCGCACTGCCCGCAGTGCGGGCGGCCGATCGCCGGGCAGTCGGTGCAGCAGATCGTCGACCAGGTCTGCGAGCTCGAGCAGGGCACGCGCTTCAGCGTGGTCGCGCCGCTCGTGCGCGGGCGCAAGGGCGAGTACGGCCGCCTCTTCGACCAGCTGCGCGCCGACGGCTTCACGCGGGTCGAGGTCGACGGCCAGGTGCGCGAGCTCGAGGAGAAGATCGAGCTCGACAAGAAGTACAAGCACGACATCGCCGTGGTCGTCGACCGCCTCGTCATGAAGGAGGGGCTGCGCCGCCGCCTCACCGACTCCGTCGAGACGGCGGCGCAGCTCTCCGAGGGTCTCATCGAGATCGAGGTCGTCGACGGCCCCACCCTCACCTTCAGCGAGAAGTTCGCCTGCGTGCACTGCGGCATCTCGCTGCCCGAGATCCAGCCCCGTGTGTTCAGCTTCAACAGCCCCCACGGCGCCTGCCCGGCCTGCCACGGGCTCGGCTCCACACGCGAGATCGACCCCGGCCTCATCGTGCCCGACGACAGCATCTCGATCGCCAAAGGTGCCCTTCTGCCGTACGGGCAGCTCTCCTTCGGCTGGATCGAGCAGATCATCGAGTCGATCTCGCAGACCTTCGGCGTCGACAACGAGACGCCGTGGGCCGAGCTGCCCGAGGAGCAGCGCAGCCTCTTCCTCTACGGCACCGGCGACCGCCGCATCCCCCTGAGCTACCGCAACTACGAGGGCCGCGTCCGTCACTACACCTCCGCCTTCCCCGGTCTCGTGCGGCACCTGCAGCGCCGCTACGAGGAGACCGAGTCCGAGCTCGTGCGCCAGAAGATCGAGGAGTACATGAGCGACCGCGTGTGCGCCGAGTGCAACGGCGCGCGGCTCAAGCCGAGCAGCCTCGCGGTCACCGTCGGCGGGCTCAACATCCACGACCTCACGGGCTTGAGCGTGCGCGCCGCGATGGAGTTCTTCGACGGCCTCGCGCTGACCGAGACCGAGCGCCTCATCGGCGGCCGCGTGATCAAGGAGGTCGGCGAGCGCCTCCGCTTCTTGAACGACGTCGGCGTCGGCTACCTCGACCTGCAGCGCGCGGCCGCGACGCTCTCCGGCGGCGAGGCGCAGCGCATCCGCCTGGCCACGCAGATCGGCTCGGCGCTGGTCGGCGTGCTC
>JAFGAW010000218.1 GCA_016933475.1 Thermoleophilia bacterium | reverse complement strand
GTGAAGCGCACCTCCACCCCGTGCACCTCGGCGGCCTCCGCGGCGCCGTCGCAGTACCCCTCGAAGACCTCCTGCCAGCCGCTGCCCCGAAGGACGGGCTCCGACGGCGAGAACAGCGCCTCGAAGTACACGCAGCCCTGGGCCTTGGCGCGGCCCGCGTAGTCGACCACCACCTCGCGGAAGTCGTCGTAGCGCTGCAGCGCCGAGCTGGTCCTGATCCAGCGCTGGATGAACTCCTCGAAGGTGGTACAGCGGTAGAAGTCGAGCAGGCCCTCGGGCGTCTTCGCCGGCAGGGAGACCTCGTTGCGGCCCGCGATCGCCAGCAGCAGATCGGGCCGGACCGTCGCCTCGAGGTGAACGTGCAGCTCGATCTTGGGGTACGGCACGGCCGCCGGTGCGGTACCGCCCTCGCTTGCGTACATGCCTCGCTCCCGCATCCTGCCCCCGGCGGCCTGCCGCGGGGGCTTGCCGTCACCCGCCGAGCTACTCCCGGACGAACTCCTCGGCGAGCAGGTCGAGGAGGAGCGCGTCGCGATAGCGGTCGCCCTCGACGCGCTCGTAGCGCCGCAGCACGCCCACCGGCCTGAAGCCCAGCCGGCGGTACACGTGGATCGCTCGCGCGTTGGCCGTCGCCGGGTCGACGGTGAGGCGGTGGTGTCCGCGCGCGTCGATCAGCCAGGCGATGAGCGTGCGCATCGCGTCGCTGCCGACCCCGCGGCCGTGGGCAGCCGCCGAGACGAAGATGTCGACGGCGGCCGACCGGTAGTCGGGGTCCGTCTGCTCGGTGTACTGGATGCAGCCGACCACGCGCCCCTCGAGCTCGACGGCGAAGGTGACCGCGCCGAGCTCGTCCACGCGCTCCCACTCGGTGCGCCGCCACCACTCGGCGACCTCGGGCTCCTCGAGGATGTCGTGCAGCACGGGAAGGTCGTCGGCGCGGACCGGACGCAGCACGACCAGGCGCCCGCGCAACGTCGGCTGTGTGAGATCCTCGTCCACGCCGCGGAGCCTACCAGACCGGTGCGCCCGGCTTCGTCACGCGCTATCCTTGCCCCGAAGCCCGCGACCGCGCGACGGAGACGAGGAGGTGCGCCGGTGGACTTCTCTCGCGGTTGTCCGGGGAGCGACCGCAGCTCCTGGACCCCGGACGACATCTTCGAGGTGGCCTGCGAGCGCTGCGGCGCTGCCGTGGAGTTCTTCAAGGACGACGCCCGACGGCGCTGCCCGTCGTGCGGGGCCACGCTCGCGAACCCGAAGCGCGAGCCGGGCTGCGCCGACTGGTGCGCCGCCGCCGACAAGTGCTCGCTCGGCCGCGAGGTGCTCGGCGCCGGCCTGGACGACGCCGGCGGCGCGGACGACGCGGGCGGCGAACGCCGGGGCTGACGCGCCGGGGAGGCCGACGCCCGGCCGAGCCGGCGGCGCCGCAGGAGCGGGGGTGGCGCCGCAGGAGCGGGGGTGGCGCCGCAGGAGCGGGGGTGGCGCCGCAGGAGCCGGTACGGCGACGCACGGGCACAGGCGCGGCAGAGCGAGAGCGGACGGGCGGCGGCGCCTGTGGCGCCGCCGCCCCGTCCGCTGGCCGCGCGTCGCGCTCAGATGCGCAGGTACGAGTCGGCGTAGAGGATGTCGTTCCCGAGCATCCGGCAGGTCTTGAGCACGTCGACCTGCTCGGGATCGTCCTGATTGACGACCGCCGGGTCGAGCGGCTCCATGGCCGCGGAGGCGTCGTGAAGGGCGACGAAGAGCCGGCCCAGCGGCGTGCTCTCGTCACGCTCCTCGACGATCCGGATGGTCTCCTTCAGCGGCGCGTCGAGCGGGTCGGCGATCGCACTGTCGAGCCCCGCCCCCATCAGCATCACCATGTAGGTTCGATTGATGAGGCTGCGGATCTCGTCGGGGCAGCCGTTGCTCACGTTCGAGAGCCCGACCGTGGTCATCGGCGGCGGGTCGCTGAGCATCTTGAACATGCGGATCGCGTCGACGGCCACGCCGGCCACGTCCTGGTTGCAGGTCACGGTCAGCACCAGCGGGTCGAGGAGGACGGCGTCGGGCGAGAGGCCGGCGGCCTCGGCCGCCGGCAGGAGGCTCTCCATGGCGATGCCGGCACGCCCGTCGGTGGTCGTCGGGATCCCGTCGACGCCCATCGCCAGGGCGATCACCCTGGCGTCGTAGCGCGCGGCAAGCTGCATGACGCTGTCGAGACGCGTCGGGTCGGCCGAGGCCGAGTTGAGGGTCGCACGCGAGCGGCAGACCTCGAGCCCGGCCTCCATGGCGGCGAGGTTGGTGGTGTCGAGCGAGAGCGGGACGTCGGTCACCTCCTGCACCGTCTCGACGATCCAGGGCATGATCTCGGCGCCGTGCTTCTTCTGCGGCCCGATGTTGAGGTCGATGATGCTCGCGCCGGCCTCGGCCAGGCGCAGGGCCATGCCTTGGATGGCCGCCGCGTCGCGGCTCTCGATCGCCTCCTTGACGACCGGTGAGAGGATCTGGATGTTCTCGGCGATGATCAGCACCGGGCGCCTCCTTGTGACGGGGTGAGTTGCGGGACGAGGCGATCGAGTAGGTCGCAGACGAGCACGACCGTGGGGTCGTCGTCGGGGAGCTCCACCAGTGGACGGCCGGTGGCGTCGAAGTCGTTGATCAGCGGGTCGGCCGGGATCGTCGCGGCCACCTCGAGGCCGGTGGCCGCGATCGCCCCGGCGAGCCCGCCCGGCAGCTCGCCGGTGACACGGTTGACGACCAGGCGGGCGGCGCCGACGCGCGTACCCAGCTCGGCGACGAGCTCGGCGACGCGCCC
>JAFGAW010000217.1 GCA_016933475.1 Thermoleophilia bacterium | reverse complement strand
CGGCGCCAAGTCCGGCAAGGCGACGCGGGCACGGGTCCAGGCCAAGCCGTCGGCCCGCAGCGGGCGCGAGAAGCGCAGCCTGAAGAAGTTCATCCGCGAGGTGCGCGTCGAGCTCGGCAAGGTCTCGTGGCCCAACCGCCGCGACCTCATGCAGTCGACGCTCGTCGTGCTCGTCGCCGTCGCCATCGCCGCCGTGTATGTAGCCGGGCTCGACGCCGCCTTCTCCGAGGTGGTCGACCAGATACTCAACCTGATCACCTGAGGCGCGCATGTTCCAGTGGTACGTCGTCAATACGTATTCCGGTCACGAGAACAAGGTCAAGGCCAATCTCGAGCACCGGCGCCAGTCGATGAAGCAAGAGGAGCGCATCGTCCAGATCGTCGTGCCGACCGAGCAGGTCGTCGAGACCAAGGACGGCCAGAAGGTCACCCAGGAGCGCCGCGTGTTCCCGGGCTACGTCCTGGTCCAGATGGAGCTCACCGACGACACCTGGTCGGTCGTGAAGAACACGCCCGGCGTCACCGGGTTCGTCGGCGCCAACAACAAGCCCGTGGCGCTCTCCCGTGCCGAGGTCGACCGCATCCTCCACACGGCCACCGTCGAGCGGCCCAAGCAGAAGGCCGAGTTCTCGGTCGGCGAGGTCGTGCGCGTCACGTCGGGCCCGCTCTCCGACTTCTCGGGTGAGGTGGTCGAGGTCAACCTCGACCAGAGCCGGCTCAAGGTGATGGTCTCGATCTTCGGCCGCGAGACGCCGGTCGAGCTCGGGTTCGACCAGGTCAAGAAGACGTCCTGACGACGCACGACGAAGCGAGGAAGCAGTGGCCAAGAAGGTCCTGACGCTCATCAAGCTGCAGATCCCGGCCGGGCAGGCCAACCCTGCGCCTCCGGTCGGTCCGGCTCTCGGCCAACACGCCGTCAATATCATGGAGTTCTGCAAGGCGTTCAACGCCCAGACGCAGGCCCAGGACGGCACCATCATCCCGGTCGAGATCACGGTCTTCGAGGACCGCAGCTTCAAGTTCATCACGAAGACGCCGCCGGCCGCCGTCCTGTTGCGCGAGGCGCTGGGCATCGACAAGGGCTCCGGCGAGCCCAACCGCGCCAAGGTCGGCACGGTCTCGCGCGAGAAGGTCCGCGAGATCGCCGAGCTCAAGATGCCCGACCTCAACGCCAACGACGTCGAGGCCGCGATGAAGATCATCGAGGGCACGGCGCGCAGCATGGGCGTCGAGGTCGCCGACTAGGCGAGGCGCAAGAGGTCGGCGCCGCGGCCGCCCAGACGGGCCGCCGACGCCGACCGGTAGCACACCGTAGACACGGCCGCGGTCGTACCGCGGCGAGGAGTGGGAGGCGGCCCCGGGTCGCCGCTCGGACCACAGGAGGTTCAGCACCATGGCCAGAGGCCGCACCTACACCACCGCCCGGCGTGCCATCGACGGCACCCATCTCTACAGCCCGCTCGAGGGCATCCGCCTGCTCAAGTCTCTGGAGGGCGCCAAGTTCGACGAGACCGTCGAGGCGCACTTCCGCCTCGGCGTCGACGTGCGCCACGCCGACCAGATCGTCCGCGGCACGACGCTCCTGCCGCACGGCACCGGCAAGGAGATGCGGGTCGCCGTGTTCGCCGAGGGCGACAAGGCGCGCGAGGCGCAGGAGGCGGGCGCCGACCTGGTCGGCTCCGACGACCTCGCCAAGCAGGTCCAGGAGGGCAAGCTCGACTTCGACGTCGCCATCGCGACGCCCGACATGATGGGCACGGTCGGCAAGCTGGGCCGCATCCTCGGTCCGCGCGGCCTCATGCCCAACCCCAAGTCGGGCACCGTCACCTTCGACGTCGCCAAGGCGGTCAGCGACGCCAAGGGCGGCAAGGTCGAGTACCGCACCGACCGCTCCGGCATCATCCACCTCTCGATCGGGCGCAAGTCGTTCGCCGAGGCGCAGCTCCTCGAGAACTACGGCGCCGTGCTCGACGAGATCGTGCGCGCCAAGCCCGCGGCGGCCAAGGGCAAGTACCTCAAGAGCATCCACATCGCGGCCACCATGGGCCCGAGCATCGCCCTCGACCCGGCGCGTACGCGCGACCTGGCCGAGGACTGAGCCGCACCGCGGCTCGTCTCGCGTCACACCGCGGGCCGGCTGGGGCCGCGCCGCGCGACGAGCCGCACCCGCAGGCACCGGGG
>JAFGAW010000033.1 GCA_016933475.1 Thermoleophilia bacterium | reverse complement strand
GCGCACCAGCCACCCCGGCCCGTTGTCGGTGTCGAGGCAGACGAGATCGAAGGCCCCGGGCTGATCGCGCAGCACGTCGGCGACGTCGGCGATGATGACGGCGGCGCGAGCGCGATCCGCGGTCGCCCGGGCGGCGCGCGCGGCGCCGTGCTCCTCGAACCAGCGCACGACCGTGGGCTCGTACTCCACGACGGTCACCAGACCGACGCGGGGAATCGTCAGCGCCTCGTCGAGGGCGTAGCCCAGCCCGAGGCCGCCGATCAGGACGTCGAGGCCGCTGTCCTCGGTCTGCGCACCACCGAAGCCCGGAACGGCATCCGAGCCCAGGGCGGCCTGCGGGCCGGGGTCCGGGAGCGGAAGCGCGACCGCCTCGAGCCCGGCCGTGATCATGGCGCGGCTCGAGGCCTCATTCTCGGTCGAGATCAGGAAGGCGCCGTTGAGGATGACCTCGAGGTGACCCGCCCGGCGGCGCAGGACGAGCTCCCCGCTGCGCCCCTCGATCCGCTCGATGACCTCGGTCGGCACGCCGCCGTCCTCACCCCTTGGCGCGCAGGTAGTCGGCGATGAGCCGGTCGCAGTGGCGGGCCACGTCGTCCGGCAGGGACGGCACGTCGTTGGCCGCGATCAGCGCCTGGGCTCGCTCCCAGGCGTCCTTGACCAGCGGACGGCCGGCGTAGCGCTCGAACGGCTCGCGCTGCCAGAGCTGCGGCTGCCAGAGCTCCCCGGCACGATACCGCTGTCGCGTGCTCTTGCGCGCCAGGTAGTGCCCGCCGATCCCGACCTCGACGATGTCGTCGATCAGCGCCGTGGTCGCGTCGACCGGGTCTTCGCGGGCGAAGCGCTCGATGGCGTTCACGGTGTCGGCGTCGAGCACGGTCTTGGCGAGGCTCGCGGACTGGGCGCTGTCCAGCAGCCCGAAGGCGAGCAGGGCGTCGGCCCCGGCGAGCACGCAGGCGAGCCCTGTCATCATGCCCTCGACGCCCGCCTGCAGGTTGCAGGCCTTGGCGTCGCAGGAGACGCCGCTGCCCTGGGCGAGGAGGCCGTAGTGGCGGGTCATCTCGATGCAGATGATGTTGATGAGGGCATCCTCCGGCGCCCCCGACAGATAGAGCCCGCTCCGCATCTCGGCGACCGCCGAGCCGACCGCGGAGACCATCGCGCACCCCGGGACGGCGAGCTGGAAGAGCACGACGGTGGAGAGCAGCTCGGCCATGTTGAGGATGCAGGTGCCGAGCACGCTCATCGGCCCCGTCGTCCCCATCTGCGGCATGGGCAGGACGAACACCGGGGCGCCGGCCTTGGCCATGATCATGTGGGCCTCGGTCATCTCGCGGTCGTGCTGCAGCGGCGCGATCGTGCAGTTGGTGACCGAGTAGATGGGACGCTCGCGCAGGGGCGCGCCGGCGATCGCCTCGAGCATCTCGACGAAGACCGGCGCCTGGTCGGGCACGCGCACTTCGTCTTGAAGGTGTTTGCGGCAGTTGGCGAAGCTGATACGCGCCATCTCGAGGTTGCCGGCGCGCGAGTCGACGTCGTGCGGCGTGATCGTCGCCCAGACGAAGTCGATCTCGGGGACGGCGTCGTAGAGGCGCATCATGGTGGCGAGGTCGTGCCGCGTGCCCTCGTGACGCTCGCCGGTGAGGTCATCGAGCATGTAGGTCGCGGCGCCGTCGCTCGTGTAGACGACCCCGCCGGCGCCGACCGTGCAGTCGAAGGCAGGGTCGCGGCCGGCGAGCTTCACCACCTTGGGCACGCTCCGGAGACAGCGCTCGACCACGGCCCAGGGCAGGCGAACGGTCAGGTGCTCCGCGTCGACGATCGCGCCCGCGTCCACGAGCGGCTGCGTCATCGTCGGCGTGTTGTAGGCGACACCGACGTCCTCGAGCAGACGGACCGTCTGCTCGTGGACGAACTCGCGCTCGGCGGCGCTCAGGTACTCGAGTCTCGCTCTCGCCACGTGCTCACTCTCCCCTCGCCCGGTCGCCTCGTCAGCCGGCGCGGCGACCCTCGCGCTCGTCGTCAGTCGAGCTCCTTGACCATGGCGACCGGCGTGCAGGTGACGCGGTACTGCGGACACTGGGGACAGCCCCCGAGCAGCAGCGCCGCGGGCCCGGGGTCGGTGACCTCGACGTACCCTCGGTCGCGGTAGAACCCCGGTATGCGCGCCGTGAGGTACAGTCGCGCGATGCCGCGCCGCCGAGCCTCCCCCTCGAGCGCCTCGACGAGCCTCCTCGCGATCCCCTGACGGCGCCAGCCTTCGCTCACCGACATCCAGTTGATCGTGTCCATGTCGCGGGAGCGCTCGAGGACGATCCCGCCGACCGGTTCGCCGCTCTCCTCGTCGACGGCGATCCAGGCCGCGAGAGCGACATCGGCCTCGCGCTCGGACTCGTCGAGTCCCGCCGCCACACCGAGTCTCTTCACCGTCGCGACGTCGTCGGTCGGCCGTATGACGATCACCGGTGCAGCTCCAAGGGCTCCACGGCATGCCAGCGGATACGCGTGTCGGGCGCGCCGACCGAGCGCGCGTAGTGATCGATCACGTCGTTGACCTGGGCGACGACATCGTCGTCGAAGGGCGGCACCTCGTGCGTGCGCAGCAGCTCGAGCGCCGCCTCGCGGGCGGCGCGCACGAGGCCGTCGCCGGCTTGGCGCTCGACCGGCCCGCGCTGCCACAGCCGCGGCTGCCAGAGCTCGCCGGCGCGCGTCCCCTGCCGCGTGCTGCGGCGCGCGAGGAAGTGGCCGCCGATGCCGACCTCCTTGAGGTCGGCGGCCAGGGCGCGCGCCTCGTCGACCGGGTCGTCGCGCAGCAGGCGCTTGAGGGCGCCGACCGTATCGCAGTCGAGCATGGTCTTGGCGAGACTGACGGTCTCGGCGCCGTCCATGAGCCCGAAGGCGAGCAGGCTGTCGGCGCCGGCCAGAGCGCCGGCCATGCCCGTCATCATGCCCTCGGCGCCGGCCTGGTGGTTGCTCGCCTTGGCGTCGCAGGTGACGGCGCTGCCCGTGACCGGCAGCCCATAGCGACGGCTCATCTCGATGCAGATCACGTTGATCAGCGCGACCTCCGGGCTGCCGCAGAGGTAGTCGCCGGTGCGCATGTTGGCCGCTGCGGCGCCTACCCCAGAGATCAGCGGGCAGCCCGGCTGCGCGAGCTGGAAGAGGACGACCGCGGAGAGCAGCTCGGCCATGTTGACGATCGCGGTGCCGAGGGGCGTGATCGGCGAGGTGGTCCCCGTCAGCGGCATCGGAAGGATCAGCACGGGGACACCGGCCTTGGCCAACTCAATCGTCGCCTCGGTCATGTCGCGCTCGTGCTGCAGCGGCGCGACCGTGCAGTCGATGGTCGAGAAGATGGGCCGGTCCCACATGGAGGCGCCCGCGATCGCCTCGAAGATCTCGAGGAGCGGACGGGCGTGCGCGGGTTCGCGGACCTCGTCCTGCACGTGCTTGCTCAGCCAGCGCAGGGAGATGGCCTCGATCTCGAGGCCGGCGGTCGCGGGGTGCAGGTCACGGGCCGAGATCGACGGCCAGGCGTAGTCGACCTCGGGCAGGGCGTCGAAGAGCGTCATCACCGTGCGCAGCGCGGCGGCGCTGCCCTCGCTGCGCACGCCCGTGAGCTCGTCGTACATGTACGTGCCGGTGCCGTCGGTGCAGAAGGTGAGCGATCCGTCGCCGAGAACGACGTCGTAGCGCGGGTCTCGCGCCGCAAGGCGGACCTCGCGAGGCGCCGTCGCGAGACAGCGCTCGACGAGCTCCCAGGGCAGCTTCGCCGTGAGGCGGGCGCGGTCGACGGGCGCGCCCGCCTCCTCGAGCAGGTCGATCGCCGCGGGCGTGTTGAAGCCGATGCCGACCTCCTCGAGCACGCGCACGGTCTGCTCGTGCACGTAGTCGCGGTCCTCAGCGTTCAGGTACTCGATCCTCGGTCGGGCCACGCTGCCTCCACCGTCTGTGTCTCGCAAGCACGCCGCGGCCGCGAACAGCCCGGCGTCACCCCTGCAGCCGCGCACGGCGCGGTGCCGCCTCTCTGGCCGCACACGGCGCGCTGCCGCCTCTCTGCCTGTCTCTTAGTCTCTCACGCCCGGCGGCGTCGCTGGGAGCCGGGCGCGATGGAGCGCTCGGACCTCAGGCTCCGGCGTGCCGCTCCGCCCACCCCGCGACGATGGCGTCGAGCTCCCGCTCGGCGGCCTCGTCGAGGGGCAGGGGTTCGTGCTCGGCGAGGAGCGCCTCGGCCCGGGCGACGGCCTGCTCGAGCAGGCTCCCGCCCGGGCCTGCCGCCTCCTCGGGCGTGCCGCGCTGGAAGACCGACGGCCGCCAGACCTCGTCGCGCGCGTGGGCCCGCGTGCTGCGGCGGCCGAGGAAATGCCCGCCGATGCCGACCTCGAGGATGTCGTCGATCAGCGCCGTCGTGTCGTCTATCAGGCTCTCGCGGAGGTAGCGGCGCAGCGCCCCCACTTGGTCGTTGTCGAGCACCATCTTGGCGAGGCTCGTGGTCTGCACGCCGTCGAAGCCCCCGGCCGCGATCAGCGAGTCGGCGCCGGCGAGGGCCGCGCAGAGGCCGGTCATGCCGCCCTCGGAGCCGGCCTGGAAGTCGACCGCCTTGGCGTCAGCGGAGATACCGGTAGCCTGGGTGAGCAGCCCGTAGAAGCGGCTCATCTCGAGGCAGATCAGGTTGATGAGCCCGATCTCCGGACCGGCGGCGATGTAGCCCCCACTGCGCATCTCCGCGACCGCCGAGCCTACGCCGGAGATCAGCGGGCAGCCCGGCTGCGCGAGCTGGAAGAGGACGACGGCCGAGAGCAGCTCGGCGAGGTGGACGATGCAGGTGCCGAGCAGGGTCATCGGCCCGGTGGTACCGGCCTGCGGCATGGGCAGCACGAAGATGGGCACGCCACGCTTCGCCAGCTTGAGGCCGGCCTCGGTCATCTCGCGGTCGTGCTGCAGCGGGGCGACGGTGCAGTTGGTCACCGAGAAGACAGGGCGCTCGGCGAGCGGCGCGCCGCTCGCCGCCTCGTACATCGCGAGGATCGGATCGACCAGCTCGGGGGCACGGATCTCGTCCTGGATGTGCTTGCTCGTGTTGCGCAGGCAGGTGGCCTGCATGACGAGCGGCATGACCTCGGCCGCGACGTCCGAGGTCTGCGGTGAGGGCCAGTGCGTGTCGATCTCGGTCAGCGCGTCGACGAGACGGGTGAAGCGCGCGAGGTCGGCCTGCGTCCCCTCACGCCGCACGCCCGTCAGGTCGTCGAGGACGTAGGTGAACATGCCGTCGCTCGTGGCGACGAGCGAGTCGCGGCCGAGAATGCGGTCGTGCCGCGGCTCGCGGCCCGCGAGCAGGATCTCGCGCGGCACCGACGCCAGGCACGGCTCGATAAGGTCCCAGCGCAGTCGCGCCGTCAGGCGCTCGCGGTCGACCTCGGCCCCGGCCTCCTCGAGCAGGTCGAGGGCGAGCGGCGAGTTGTACGCGACGCCAACCACCTCGAGCACCTCGAGGGTCTTCTCGTGGATGAAGCTCTGCTCTGCGTCGCTCAGGTACTGGAGCCGCGCCTTGGCCATGATGCCTCCGCGGGTCGCTCGCGATCTCGGCCGCCGTCGCCGCCCCGGGGCGGCGGCCGGCCGGCCCCAACGCTAGCACAGGTCGAGACCACAGGCGTGCGTTTCGCAGGTCGAGCGCGAGGTTTGCGCAGATATCGCAGCGGACCAGCGCGAGATCTGCGCGATCAGCACCTCCAGCGCGACCGGACGCGACCGGAGACGGCCTACGGCCTGAACGTCCTCCGGCCGTACCGGTCGAGGATCTCGACCAGGCGCGGACCGTCGAGCGCGTGCGCCGTCACCCCGTCACGCCCGACCATGGTCTCGGCCTGCAGCATAGCGTTGAGGATCGCCTCGGCGGTGGCCTCGGCGCTGGCCTGCAACAGGGCGTCGAAGTGCGGCAGCGAGACCCACTCTGCGCGCAGCCGCACGGGCCCCGCAGCCTCGTAGTCCTGCCGGGGGATGCCCCGGTTGGCGATGCTGAAGGCGAGGAAGATGTCGCCCGAGAAGTGGTCGCCATAGGCGCCCAGGTAGGCGAGACCCATCCCCGCCCGCTGGGCGACGCGCCGGAGCTGCACGGGCAGCAGGGGTGCGTCGGTCGCGATCACGACGATGATCGAGCCGGGGCCCGAAGGCGACGTCGCCTTGCGCCCCGCCGCCCCGGCGATCCCCGCGGCCTCCTCCGGCGCCACCGGCAGCGGCACCGCCGCATCGTCGAGGATCTGGCCCACGGGGACGCCGTTGACGCTGAAGACCGCCCGCGACGAGTGATTCGCCTGCACGAGGGCGGCGACCGTGAAACGCTCGCCGGCGAGCTCGACGACGCGCGACGCCGTCCCGGTGCCGCCCTTGAAGTCGTGGCAGATCATGCCCGTGCCGCCGCCGGCGTTGCCCTCGGGCACGGGACCGCCGGCGGCCCTCGCCAGCGCCTCCGCCACGTGCTCCGCGCGCACGTGCTGCCCGCCGACGTCGTTCAGGTAGCCGTCCCACGTCTCCCCCACGTGCGGCACACTCCAATAGAGCTTGCCGGGCCCGCGGGCCTCGACCTCACGCCGCACCAGGGCGTCGCGGACCACGCCCACGCTGTGCGTGTTCGTCAAGGCGACGGGTGACATCAGGAGACCGCTCTCGCGGACCCACTCGAGGCCGGTGAGCTCACCGTTGCCGTTGAGGGTATGGCAGCCGGCGAAGAGCGGCTCCTCGCTGATCTCGCCCTCGTGCGGCACGATCACCGTCACGCCGGTGCGGACGGGCCCCTTGCCGACGGCAAGGGGCCCGTCGCCCTCGACGAGCGTGACGGCACCGACGCGCACGCCGGCGACGTCGGTGATGGCATTCAGGGGCCCCGGTGTGCCGAGACCGATCTCGATGCCGAGGTCGCGTGCGCGCATCTCAGCCTCCCAGACTGCGTCGACGGGATCGGCGCCGCGCGGCCGCCGGCCGTGCCGACCCGAGGCGCGACGGGTGAGGCGTCGCCGTCGTCAGGCCGGGCACGTCGCCGGTCCGGCGGCCAGGCAGGGCGCCGCCGACCGCTCCGGCCGGCGACGCCCAGCCCTGTGACCGCGCGACGCTCTCGGTTACGTCTTCGCGCCGAGCTCGTGCTCGGCGTCGGCGATGATGGCCGCCATCTCCTCGGCAGCGCCGGCCGGCAGTGGGGTCGGCTCGTGGGTCTCGAGGATCCTGAGCGCCTCGCTGCGAGCGCGGTCGTAGAGCGTCGTCGCACCGTCGGCGGCCCACTCCTCGCGGACCCGACGGTCGATGAGCTTCGTCTGCGACTGGCTGCGCATGTGACGGTAGGTGTCCTCGTGGCTGAGGAAGTCGTGGAACGCGCCGATGTCGTTGATGACGTCGACGGAGAGGGTCTCGTCGTTGACGGCGACACCGTTGACCGTGTACTTGACGAGGCGCGCGAACTCGGCGTCCATGACGAGCTGCGCGTAATCGATGGTCATGCCCGACTCGAGCATCCCGGCTCCGTAGATGAGGTTGGCACCTGCCAACGCCGGTAGGAGACCGGTGAGCGTCTTCTCATGGCCGGACTGGGCATCGACCACCTTGGAGTCGCCCTACTGCCCCGCGACCCAACTGGGCAGCAGGTAGTAGCGCGCGAGGCAGGCGACGCCGGCGTTGATCAGGGCACACTCGGGACTGCCGACCGAGGCGGAGGCGAACCGGAGGTCCATCGCCGTCGTGGAGGACCCGTACACCACGGGAGCGCCCTTCTGGGTCAGCTGCGCGAGCGTGAGACCGGCCAGCACCTCGGCGTTGTGCGTGACCAGCGTGCCGGCGAGGCTGACCGGTGAAGAGCCACCGGCCATGGCCATCGAGAGGATGTTCACGGGGAGCCCGGAGCGCGCGCCGGTCATGACGATCTCGCACACGTCGCGGATGAGCTTCAGCGGGCTCACCGGACAGGTGACAAAGGAGAGGAAGGGACGCTCGCGGAGCTTGTCGACGCCCCCGACCAGCACGGCCGCCATGTCCCGCATGCGTTCGGCCAGGTAGCCCGACATCGGACCGATAAAGGCGTGCTTCGAGCAGTTCGTGAAGATCGCCTCGGCGTTGTGGAGCGGCTGGACCTCCTGCACCACGTCGTGCGCGCCCAGCGGCCGCTCGATGACGTCGATCTCGGGCAGGGCGTCGATGACACGCGAGCACTCGGCCACGTCCTGCTTCATCGTCTCGCGCAGCTCGCCCGTGTGCACGTCGATGATCTCGACGGCCTCACCGAAGTTGGTGAAGCCGACGCGACCGTCCTCGAGGACGATGTCGTGCTTCGGGTCGCGACCGTAGCAGACGATGCGGGAGGGCGCCGAGCGGATCGCGTCCTCGATGATGTGGGCGGGGATCTTGGTGATACCGTTGGGCTCTACTCTGGCGCCGGCACCCGCGAAGAGCTCCTGCGCCTCCTCATCCTCGACCCACACGCCCGTGCGCTCGAGCACGTCGAGGGTCGCGGTATGGATATCGAGGAGCTCATCGGGTGTGAAGACCTCGAGGCGCAGACCGCCGCTCTTGCGGTGTCCCGCCTGCGCGTTCCGTCTCATCTCATCACCTCCGCAGGGCCCCCTGGCGGGGCCTGGTATGGGCCGCGTGGCCTCGGGTCACACGATCGCCGTCGCGCCGTCGCCACGATGAGGGGTCATCGTCCCACATGTCCGCTCGAGGCGCACGCACGACTCGGCCACAGCCATCGCGAGGGAAGGGGCCGGACCCTTGTGCGAACCGGTGCTCAGCGTCGGCGCGAGACGGTCATCGCCGTGCCGCCTCGGCCTCAGCCACGACGCGATCCATCTCGCGCATCACGTCGTCAGGGAGCGGATCGGGCACGTGCTCGTCGAGGATACGCCGCGCCGCGTCCCCAGCGCGGGCGTAGATGTCGAGCCGCCCGCCGGCGGTCCACTCCTCGTGCACGCTCCTGTCGATGAGTCGCGGCCGGCTCTGTTCCCGCATGTGCCGCAGCGTGGCGTCAAGGGTCAGAAAGTCGCCGAACGGGCCGACGGCCGCGATGTCCGGGAGCGCCAGATGCTCAGCGTCGACGGGTATGCCGCGGCACGCGTGCTCGAGCATGCGCGCGAACTCGGCGTCCATGACGAGCTGCGCAAAGTCGAACGTCAGCCCCGATTCCACCATCCCGAGGCCGAAGATCACGTTGGCCCCCGCGAGCGCCGGCAGCAGAGCGGTGAGCGTCTTCTCGTGGCCGGCCTGCGCGTCGGAGGTCTTGCCGTCACCGACGCCGCCGGCGACGAAGCTCGGGAGGCCGTAGCGTCGTGCGAGCTGGGCCACGGCGGCGCTCACCAGAGCGAGCTCCGGAGAGCCGACCGCGGCGCAACCGAGCCGCAGGTCCAGGCTCGTCGTGGCGCTGCCGTAGACGACGGTCGCGCCCGGCTGCGCGAGCTGCGCGAGCACGACCCCGGCGAGCACCTCCGTGTTGTGGGTGACGAGCGTCCCCGCAAGCGTCACCGGAGACGAGCCACCGGCCATCGCCATCGAGACCAAGTTCAGCGGCACGCCGTGCCGCGCCCCGACGAGGATGACCTCGCAGCAGCTCGCGCCCAGCTTCAGGGGGCTGACCGGGCAGGCGCTGAAGCTGAGAATGGAGCGCGACCGCACAGCCTCGGCCGAGCCCAGTATCGCACGCTGCAGCTCCACCATGCGCTCGGCGACGAAGCCGTCCTGGGCGCCGATGAGGACGTGCTTCGTCGTGTTCCTCAGGATCGCGTCCGCGTTGTGAAGCGCGGCGACACCCTGGGCGACGTCGTGGGCACCGAGCGGCCGTTCACACAGCGCGATCTCGTCGAGGGCATCGATGGCCAGGGCTGCGGCGGCCACGTCGGTCTTGCGCGGTTCGCGGCGCTCGCCGGAGCGAGGGTCGACGAGGAACATCCCCTCGCCGAAGTTGGTGAACGTCACGTGCCAAGGCTCGAGGGCGACGTCACGCACCGGCTCACGCCCGTGAAGGACGACGTCCTTCGGCGCCGACGCCAAGGCGGCCTCCGTGACCTGGGGCGGGACACGCACGATCCTCTGCGAACGGTCGACGGTGCAGCCGCCGCGGGCGAAGACGTCGAGCGCCGCTTCGGCCTCGACGAAGACGCCGGTCTGCTCGAGCACCTGCAGCGTCGCCGCGTGGATCCTCTCGACGTCCGCTCGAGACAGGACTTCGAAGAGCGGGTGGGCGGGTCGTGACTCCATCGTCATCATCACCATCCCGGTGTCTGGCTCACGCCGCGCAGTCGCACGCCGGCGGGCGGGCCGCGGCCTCGTGGCGGCTAGAGGTTACCCGCCCCGGCGCTTCGCCGCCAGAGGAAACGCGAAGGGCCCGGTGGATCCTCAGATCCACCGGGCCCTTCGTAAGATCCGGCCGCGTCCTACTCTCCCGCGGGGCTGCCCCCGAAGTACCATCGGCGCTGGAGGGCTTAACTTCTCTGTTCGGAATGGGAAGAGGTGTGACCCCTCCGCTATGGCGGCCGAAAACCTGGCGCGGTCACACGCGCGCCTACACCTGCGCCGGTAGCCGGCGCGGACCTGAAAACTGCAGAGCAGATCGGGTGTTCAAGTCAAGACCTCGGGCAATTAGTACAGGTCTGCTGAACACATTGCTGTGCGTGCACATCCTGCCTATCGACCAGGTGGTCTACCTGGGCCCTTACTCTCTCTAGGAGATGGGAGAACTCATCTTGAGGTGGGCTTCCCGCTTAGATGCTTTCAGCGGTTATCCCTTCCAGACGTAGCTAGTCAGCAGTGCCGTTGGCACGACAACTGATACACCAGAGGTCTGTCCATCCCGGTCCTCTCGTACTAGGGACAGCTCCTCGCAATTCTCCAACGCCCACAGCAGATAGGGACCGAACTGTCTCACGACGTTCTGAACCCAGCTCACGTACCGCTTTAATGGGCGAACAGCCCAACCCTTGGGACCTACT
>JAFGAW010000216.1 GCA_016933475.1 Thermoleophilia bacterium | reverse complement strand
GTGCCGTTGAAGCTCGGCATGTCGAAGTCGACGCTGGCCGTGCCGTCGGCACCGACCTGCACGATGCCGGAGAACAGCGCGACCGTCTCCTCCACCGGCGGGCTGCCCTGCAGGCCCATGTCGCCGCTGCCGTCGCCGCCCGAGCGCAACGAGCCGCGCTCGGCGCGCATGCCGTCGATGAGGCGGCCGTAGAGGTCGCGGATCTCGAGACCCATGCGGCGCTGCGCGTAGAACCAGTCCTCCGGCGCCGGCGCCTGGTAGCGCGTCAGGTTGAGGATGCCGAGGTCGACGGCGGCGAGCGTGACGCGTGCCTCCTCGCCGGCGGCGAGGCCGCCGATCTTGACGGGGATGGTCAGCGTCGTGGCCGACTTGATCTTCTCCGGCGGGGTCAGCGCCACGTTGAGCGTGTTCGCCGCCTGGTCGAGGCCCAGCCACGCAACGCCGATGGCGCGGCTCGGCATGCGCTTCAGGGATTCCTCCATGGGCCGGTAGAGGATCGCCGTCACGTAGGCGCCGGGGCCCCAGCCGTCGCCGACCTTGACCTCGATCTCGCCGCCGCCGTTGGCGACGTCGGCTTCCTGCATCGACAAGAGCCCGCCCGACAGCACCGACACGAGCGCCTTGCCGCCCTGCTTGGCGGCGATGCGCAGCTTGGCGGTGTCGCCCGGCTTGTAGCTCGCGCGGTCGAGCGCCACGTCGAGGATCTCCGGGCTCTCGGATTCGCCGCTCGCCGAATACCAGCCCGCATTGAAGGCGACGCTGGAGGCCGGCCCGCTGGGATCGGCGCTCGCCACCTCGAGGCGGTAGCGCCCATAGCTGACGCGGGATTCGATCTTGGCGGGTGCGCCGTCTGCGCTGGCGGCGAGCGTGCCGTCGGCCACTTTGCGGGTGAGCGTCACCGGCTCGTAGTTCCACTGCCCGTCGCGGCGGTACCACTGCCAGCTGGTGTCGAGCTGCACGAGGCGCCAGCTGAGGCTGGGCGCGGCGGCGCGCTTGCCCTTGTCGTCGAGCATGACGACCTCGAAGCCCGCCATCTGGTTCTCGTCGAGGTCCTGGCCCTTGAACAGCGGCTTGATGCCGATGCGCGCCTGCTGCAGGTCGACGGGGATCGAAACGCTGCGCTCGATCGTGCGCCCGCCGGTCTCGCGCAGGCGCAGGATCACGCTTGCCTCGAGCGGCTTCGCCGTCTGCGGGACGGGAGGCAGCGTGACGACGACGTCGGCATTGCCTTCGGCGTCGGTGGTGGCTGCCGCGTCGAGGGGCTTGCGCACCGGCTCGATCGACTCCTCCGCCTGCCCGAACTGGTAGCCGTCATAGCCTGCGACGCCCTTGCCCGACGGCTTGACGACGATGTCGCCCTCGATGGCGAGGTCTTGCGCGGGGGGCCCGTAGAGATAGCGGCCCGCGGCCTTGATGATCTGCGTCTCGCCGGGAACGAGCGCGCCGGCCGGCGGCTCGAGCTTGAGGTCGAGGCGCTCAGGCACGAAGTCCTCGACCAGGAACGAGACTTGCGTGATCGGATCGCTCTCCGGGTCGGCGTGCAGCTTGGCGCGCCAGGTGCCGGTCATGGCCGTGCCGGCGAGCGGCAGCGTGAGCTCGCGCCCGCCGAGGCCCTGGTCGTTGAGCGTGAAGCGTCGATACTCGACCCCATCGGGCCGCGTGACGATCAGCGTCACAGGCAGGCTTGCGGCCCTGCCGGCCTTGTCGCGGACGAGTGCGGCGATCTGCACGTTCTCGCCGGGGCGGTAAACGCCGCGCTCGGTGTAGACGTAGCCGTCAAGCGGGCCTGGAGCCTCGCGCCCCGTGACGCCGCGGTCGGTCAGGTCGAAGGCGCCCGTCGTCAGGTCGAGAAACGCGTACTCGCCGCTGTCGCTCTCGGCGACCAGCAGCGCCG
>JAFGAW010000215.1 GCA_016933475.1 Thermoleophilia bacterium | reverse complement strand
GGCAGCTCCACCAGCCGCACGCTCTCCGGGTACTGGTCGCGGTGCTGGCCGCTCAGCGTCAGCGCGGCGCCGGCGCACTCCTGGCAGTAGAAGCCGACGATCGGCCGGTCCACGCCGCGGGTCAGGGTGGCGAGGCGGCCGAAGAGGGCCTCGTCGCTGAGGTTGTGGGCGATGGCGACCTCGGGGCACACGGCCGCGCAGATGCCACAGGCGCGGCAGACCTGGTCGTCGATGACGGCCAGCTTGCCGTCGTCCTTGACCTCGGCCGGGCGCGGCGCGTCGTCGGGCCGGTCGACGAGCGTGATGGCGTCGAAGGGGCACGCCGTCAGGCAGGTGTCGCAGCCGACGCAGCTCGCGGCGTCGACCGTCGAGGCCGGTGTCTTCCGCCGGCCCGCTGAACGCAGGAAGTTGTGGATCTCGCTGGCCACCGCCGAGGCCTCGGTCGTCACTTCGATCAGCGCTTTGGGACCGGCAGCGGAGCCGCAGACGAAGATCCCCTCGCCCGACGTCTCGGTGGCGCGGTGCTTGCGGTCGAGGATCTCGACGAAGCCGTCCTCGTCGAGGTCGATGCCGAGCGTCTCGGCGAGCTCGCGGTTGTCGGCCGCCGGCACCATCCCCGCCGACAGCACGACGAGGTCGGGCCGCAGCACCATCGTGCGCGCCGCGGTGACGTCCTCGAGCTCGATGACCGGGCGGCCCCGGGAGTCGAACTGCACCTCGGGCGGAGTGCCGCGCAGGAACTCGACCCCAGCGCGCCGCGCGGCGAGGAACCAGTTCTCGTAGCCGATGCCGGCGGTCCGCATCTCGAGGTAGCAGATGGTGACCTTCATCCGCGGGAAGAGCTGCTTCAAGCGCATCGCGTGCTTGAGCGCGATCATGCAGCACAGGCGCGAGCAGTAGGGAAGGCGCCGGCGGTCGCGGGAGCCGGCGCACTGCACCATGACCACTTCCCGCGCCGGCGTGAGGCCGAGGGCCGCCTGGTCCTCCCACTCGTCCATCATCTCGGAGAGCTCGACCTGGGTCATGACGTGCTCGTGGCCGTAGCCGAGGTACTCGAGCAGGCTGGAGGGCGCCGGCTCGCAGCCGACGGCGGTGAGGATGGCCCCGACGCGCACGGTCTCGCGGACCGGCGACTGCGTGAAGTCGATGGCGTCGACCGGGCACTCCTCGGCGCACTTGCCGCAGAAGGTGCAGGTCTCGAGGTCGACGGTGCGCACGACGCGCCCGTCGTAGTACTCGGTGAAGATCGCCTTCTTGCCCGGTTCGGCGGAATCGACCGGGCAGACCGTCTCGCAGGTGCCGCAGTTGACGCAGGCGTCGGTGACGATGTTCGGGAGGCGGCGCAGGGCGACCTCGAAGTCGCCGGGGCGGCCCTTGACCGACTCGACCGTGGTCCGCCGCCAGACGTTCAGGTTTGGGTGGTCGATGACCTGGTTGCGATGGAAGCACTTGCGCACGCCGGCCTGCTGGTCGCTGGTCGGCAGGCACTGGCCGCAGTCGTTGGTCGGGAAGACGGTGCCGATGCGGGCGGCGCGGCCGCCGAGGAAGGGCCGCCGTTCGACGAGCTCGACGCAGTGGCCCATCTGGGCGATCTCGGCGGCGGCCTGCGTGCCGGCCACGCCGCCGCCGATGACGAGCACCTCGTCCCGGCGCCGGCTGTGTGCGAGCTCGTCGGCCACGGCGGCCGGGTAGGCGACCGCCGCCTCGACGAGGCGGATCGCCTTGTCGGTCACGGCCGCGACGTCGTGGTCGTGGACCCAGCTGCAACCCTCGCGGATGTCGGCGACCTCGAGGTGCAGGCCGCGGGCGCGCAGCTTCTGGAAGCGGCGCGCCGCAAAGTCGGTCGAGCAGCCGGCGAAGACGAGCTTGCGCCCGTCGCCGGCTTCCATCAGCTCGAGCAGGCGCGCCTTGCCCTCGCGGCTGCACCAGTGGCGGCCGCGCAGCACCTCGGCGTGCTCGCGCGCGGCGGCCTCGAGGCGGTCGAAGTCGATGTTGTCCATCGTGCCGGCGCACTCGCAGAGGATCACGACCGGGCGCGCGTCGGCGCCGTTCGCACGGCCGCCGCTCGCGGCGGCCGTGGCCGCGGCGCCGTTCGCCTGCGGGCCGCTGCCGGCTCCGCCGTTCTGACCGCGGGCGCTCACGACGCCGTCCCCGCGCTCCGCCCCACGGCGGTCGCCGCCGCGGTCGCGGAGCCCTCGTCTCCGGCGGCGGGCACCTCGGGCGGGCGCGCCTCGATGGCGTCGACCGGGCAGTTGCGCGCGCAGGTGCCGCAGCCGATGCAACGCTCGGCGTCCAAGAGGATCGTGCGGTAGACGGTCATCCGGGGCGGCACCTCAACGGGGCCCGCGGGGTCGGCGCGCATCAGGCGGCGCAGCGCGGCTCCGAGCTCGCCGCGGCGACTTCCCTCTGGCGCGTCGAGTAATTGGTGCACGTCGAAGGTGTCGCCGCGCCGGCTGGCGCCGGTCGGGCAGTTCCTGGCGCAGGCGCCGCAGCCGATGCACCGGTCTTCGTGGCGGACGATCTCGCAGCCGATACTGCCACTTGAGCGGGCGTGGGTCGTCGGCAGGCGCTTGAGGATTTCGCGGCCACGGTCGGTGAGCGGCATCAGTGTCCACCTTCCCTGCCGGCCGGCATGGGCTCGCCCGACCGGCGGGCGGCGCCGGGTGCGTCCGCGCTGCCGGGCTCTCCGGATGCCGGCCGTGCGGCGGCGGACGCCGCCGCGAAGGCCTCGCCGGCCGGACGTCGCACGAGCGGCGGCAGCGCGCCGACGACGCGGTCCATCTCCTTGACGGCAGCGACGAACCTCGGCGGCTCGCCGGCGCTCATCGTGAACATGCGGCAGCGCTCGGGCTCGACGCCGACACTCTCGAGAAGCCGTTGCACGAACTTGACGCGGTCGATGGCGTTGAAGTTGCCCTCGCGGTAGTGGCACTGGCCCTCGAGGCAGCCCGCGACCATGACGCCGTCGGCGCCCTCGGCGAGGGCGCTCAGCAGGTGCAGCGGGCTGACGCGGCCGGTGCAGGGGAGCAGGATGAGACGAACGCTCGGCGGCAGCGGGGTGCGCGCGTTGGCGCTGGTGTCTGCCGCCGCGTAGGCGCACTCGCGGCAGCAGAAGGCGATGATCGAGCGCTCGCCGATGGGCGTGGCCGGCAGGGTGTCCCCGTGCGTGTGCGGCGCCGTGGTGCCTGGGCGGAGCGTCGCTGTCGACCCGCTGGCGGTCGCGGCCGTCATACCGTCGTCTCCGCCAGGACCTCGGCGTCGGAGTAGCGGCCGAGCTGCATGGCGCCCGTCGGGCACTCGGCCGCGCAGATCCCGCAGCCGCGGCACGCGTTGGGGTCGACGACGGAGTGAGCGTCGGCCCCCGTCGTCAGATGGATCGCCCCCTGCGGGCAGGCTTCCTCGCAGACGCCGCAGGCGATGCACGTCGCGGGGTCGCTGGCCGCTATCTGGGCGGCGGTCATGGTGTAGCCGCTCGCGAGCATGGCGACCACGCGCGCCGCCGCCGCCTTCGCCTGGGCGATCGAGTCGGGGATGCTCTTCGGGCCCTGCGCGGTGCCGGCCACGAACATCCCGGCGCGCTGCGTGTCGACGGGGGCGAGCTTGGGGTGGTACTCGCGGATGAAGCCGCCCGCGCCGGTCTGCATGCCGGCGACGTGAGCGATGTCGCGGGTGCCGTCGCTGGCCTCGAGGCCGGCGGAGAGCACAACGAGGTCGTAGAGGTCCTCGTGCTTGTCCCCGGTCATCGTGTCCTCGAGACGCACGCGCAGGCTGCCGTCCTTCTCCTCGAGGATCTCCCCGACACGCCCGCGCACGTAGCGCACGCCGCGCTCCTGCACGAGCCGGTAGTACTCCTCGTGAGCCTTGCCGGGCGCACGCAGGTCGGTGTACCCGATCGTGACCTCCGCGTCGGGGTAGTGCTGCTTGATGAGCGACGCGTTGAGGGTGGCGAAGAGGCAGCAGACCGCGGAGCAGTGCTGGTTGCCCGTGCTCGAAACGTCGCGTGAGCCGACGCACTGGAGCATGAAGATGCGCCTGGGGACGGCGCCGTCGGACGGCCGGTACAGCTCGCCCTCGGTCGGGCCGGCGGCGGAGAGGAGCCGCGAGAGCTGCCCCTGGGTCAGGACGTTGGCGTAATGCCCGAAGCCGAGCGGCGTCTTGCGGGCGGCGTCGAACTGCTTGTGGCCCGTGGCCAGGATGACGGCGCCGACGGTCAGTTCCTCGACGGTCTCCGTCTGGTCCCAGTCGATGGCCCCGGAGGGACACGCGCGCACGCAGCAGTCGCACTCCGAGCACACGGCGCAGTTCAGGCAGCGCTGCGCCTCAGCCACCGCTTCCTCGGCCGTGAACCCGCGGTCGACTTCACTCCAGCCTGCCCGGCGTTCCAGTCCTTCGGTCACGACCGACCGCACGCGGCTGGAGCTCTCGACCGCGGCCAGCTCGTCGGCAGCCGGCCGCGCTCGGGGCCGGCGCTCTTCACGGGTGGGCAGAAGGCGTTCCTCACGCAAGAAGTTGTGGATCGCGGCAGCTCCCCGACGGCCCGCGGCTATCGCCTCGATGGTGGTGGGTGGGCCGGAGGCCGCGGCATCACCGCCGGCGAAGACGCCCTCCCGGGTCGTCATCAAGGTGTCACGGTCGACGACGATCCGGCCATCCCTCAGGCTGAGGCAATCGCACCCCTGGGTGAAGTCGTCGAGTAGCACCCGGCCGACGGCGATGATCAGCGTATCGGCACGGAGCTCGAACTCGGAGCCCTCGACGGGGACCAGCCGGCGCGGGCTCGACACGTCCGACTCTCGCGGCTCGCGGCGCTGCAGCTTGATGCCGGTGACACGGCTTGCGCCCAGGATCTCGAGCGGCTGTACGCGGAGCTCGATCTCGAGACCCTCCTGGCGCGCCTCCTCGAGCTGGGTCGCGGTGGCCGGTGGCCGGAGCCGGGTGGATGGGCAGACGAGGGTGACGTCGGGCTCGTGGCCCGCGGCGGCCTGCAGGCGGATCGCCGAGCGGGCGGCGTCGAGGGCGCCGCCGCCGCCGCCGATGACGACGACCTTCTCGCCGATCGCCGGAGTGCCGCCGAGGTTCAGCTCTCGCAACATCTCGACGGCGCGCGTGACGCCGTCGAGGTCGCCGCCGGGGAGGTCGATCTCGGCGCTCTTCTGCAGTCCCGTGGCGAGGTAGACGGCCTTGTAGCCCTGCTCGAACAGGCCGTCGATGGTGAAGTCGACGCCGGCTCGCTG
>JAFGAW010000214.1 GCA_016933475.1 Thermoleophilia bacterium | reverse complement strand
TCGAGGGTGCGCGGGGCGCCGATCGCGAGTACGGCCTGGCCGACGCGGGCGTCTCGCCGGTAGAACTTCGCCACCGGCAGGTCGCCGCGTTCCACCTGGAGCAGGGCCAGGTCCATCGCGGGGTCGCGGCCGACGAGAAGGGCGTCGAGACGGTCGCCGCCGTCGACGACGACTTCGATCTCGGCGGCGAGGCCGTCGCCATTGCCCGTCAGCACGTGGTCGTTGGTGACGATGAAGCCGCCCTCCTCGACGACGACCCCGGTGCCGATCGTCACCCGGCCCTCCTCGATGCCTCCGCCCCAGGCGCGCACGTCGACCACCGAGGGCAGGAGGGTCTCGGCGACGGCCCGCGACTTGCCCGTCGGCAACTCGGGTTCGTTGACCGCCGGCGACTCGAAGCAGCCGGTGAGCCCCAGCGCCAGCGCCACGGCGGCGAGCACGGAGGCGAGGAACACGAGGGCGACGAGGACGAAGGCGACGGCTGGGACGCGGGGCGCCGGCGAGATCGGCCGCGTGGCTGCCGTCGCCGTGTCCTTCGGCGTCACCGTGGCGCGGCGCGGCGCGGGTCGCCGGGCGCGGGTCACGAGAGGACCACCGGTCGGTGAAGGAGGCTCTGCATAGCCTGATGGTACAGCCTCCCGGCGAGGTCGGCGCACCGTGGTCCGCGTCGCGTGATCCCCGTCGCGTGGCGCCGGAACGAGCCCGACCGGCGCCCGGCGGCTTGCATTGCCCCGCGTCGTGCGAGACGGTCTTATGCGCGGCGGGCCGCCGGGGCGGCCGAGGCGAGGCGAGGAGCGGGCGATGGGTGAGCACCGGGGGCTGGGCGGCGAGGAGATCCGCGCCCTCGATCGCGCCCACGTCGTTCACTCGTGGTCGGTACAGTCGGCGATCGACCCGCTGCCCATCGTCGCTGCGGAAGGCTCGTGGTTCGTCGACGCCGAGGCCCGCCGCTACCTCGACTTCGCCTCCCAGGTCGTGAACGCGAATCTCGGCCACCAGCACCCCCGGGTGACCGCGGCCATCGCCACCCAGGCGGGTCGCCTGTGCGCTCTCGGGCCGGGGTTCGCGAGCGAGGGCCGCTCACGCCTCGGGCGCCTGCTGGCCGAGGTCGCGCCCGGCGACCTCACGACGAGCTTCTTCACCAACGGCGGCGCCGACGCGATCGAGAACGCCGTCAAGCTGGCGCGCTGGTACACCGGCCGCAGCAAGGTCGTCGCCCGCTACCGTTCCTACCACGGCGCGACCGCCGGCGCGGCGTCGCTCACCGGCGATCCGCGCCGCTGGCCGGCCGAGCCCGGTGTGCCCGGCGTCGTGCGCCTGCTCGACCCCTACCCGTACCGTTGCCCGGCGGGACACCCCTACGATGGGGTGCCGCCGGCGCCCGGGCGGCCCTGTACGCACGCCGACGGGGGCGGCCGCGCCGCTCCCGGCGCGCACGGGGCAGCGCACGGCGAAGGCGGCGTCACCGGCTGCCCCGTCTGCGCGGGCGGCCCGCACCTCGAGGAGGTCCTGCGCTACGAAGACCCCGAGAGCGTGGCCGCCGTGGTGCTCGAGACCGTCACCGGAGGCAACGGGGTCCTGGTACCGCCCGATGGCTACCTGCGCTCGATCCGCGAGGTGTGCGACCGGTACGGCATCCTTCTCATCCTCGACGAGGTCATGGCCGGGTTCGGCCGGACAGGGCGCTGGTTCGCCTGCGAGCATTGGGCCGTCGTCCCCGACATGATGGTCGTGGCCAAGGGCATCACCTCAGGCTACGTGCCGCTCGGCGCGGTGGTGGTCTCCGAGCCCTTGCGGGACTGGCTCCGCGATCACGAGTTCGCCACCGGCCTCACCTCCACGGGCAACCCGATCGCCTGCGCTGCCGGCATCGCCACGATCGAGGCCATGCGCGAGGAGGGCCTGGTGGAGAGGGCGGCGATGCTCGGCGAGGAGCTCGGCGCGGGGCTGGCCGCGCTGGCCGGCCACCACCCGGCGGTCGGCGAGGTGCGCGGCCTCGGCTTGCTCTGGGGTATCGAGTTGGTGCGCGACCGGGCGACGCGCGAACCGATCGTGCCGTTCGCGGCTCGGGGGGAGGCTGCGGCTCCGATGACCCGCCTCAAGGAGGCGGCCATGGCCCGCGGCCTCTACCTCATGACGCACGACAGCCTGGTGCTCGTCGCTCCGCCGCTGGTGATCGGTGAGGAGGAGCTGGCCGCGGGCCTCGCCGTGCTCGACGAGGTGCTGGCCGTGGCCGACGAGGCCGCCGGCCGGCCGTAGTCACCGGCCGCGTCGCGCGCGTCCCGGCCGGCCTTGGCGTCCGCCGCCTCCTCAGGGCCGGGCTCGACGGCGCCCGCGCCGTGCGACTACCGAGTGACCCGCGTGTCGATCGCCGTGTCCGCCGCCGTATCGACGGCGGGGTCGAGCGCCGCCTCGGGGTCGGGGCCGGCCGCCACCACCTCGGGTGCGACCTGCGCTTCATACTGGGCGAAGTTCTCGCAGAACATGCGGGCGAGCTTGCGTGCCGATTCGTCGTACGCGGCCGGGTCGGCCCAGGTCGCCCGCGGGTCGAGCACGCTCCCGGCGACGCGCTCGCAACGCTGCGGCACGAGCACCTTGAACACGGGGTGCGGCGTGAAGCCAGCCTGCGCGAGCGAGCCGTCGAGGGCGGCCCCGAGGAGCGCGCGGGTGAGGCCGATGTCCATGCGGTGGCCCACGCCGTAGGGACCGCCCGTCCATCCCGTGTTCACGAGCCAACAGTCGGTCTCGTGCCAGTTGAGCCGCTCGGCCAGCATCTCCGCGTAACGGCCCGGAGGCAGCGGCATGAACGGGGCGCCGAAACAGGCCGAGAAGGTCGGTCGCGGCTCGTCGATACCGACCTCGGTGCCGGCCACCTTGCTCGTGAACCCGGAGAGGAAGTGGTAGCTCGCCATCTCCGGCGTGAGGCGGGAGATGGGCGGCAGCACGCCGAAGGCGTCGCAGGCGAGAAAGAAGACGTTGCGCGGGTGATCGCCCACTCCGCCCAGGACGGCGCCGGGGATGTGCTCGATGGGGTAGGTGGCGCGGGTGTTCTCGGTGAGGAAGTCGGAGTCGTAGTCGATGGCCCGCGTCTGCGGGTCGACGATCACGTTCTCGAGGATCGAGCCGAATTTGATGGCGTGGTGGATCTGCGGCTCCGACCTCTCCGAGAGGCGGATCGTCTTGGCGTAGCAGCCGCCCTCGAAATTGAAGATGCTGTGGTCGCTCCAGCCGTGCTCGTCGTCGCCGATCAGGTGCCGTGACGGATCGGCGGAGAGCGTCGTCTTGCCGGTGCCGGAGAGGCCGAAGAAGAGCGCCACGTCGCCCGCTTCGCCCATGTTCGCCGAGCAATGCATGGGGAGCACCCCGCGCTGCGGCATCAGGTAGTTCATGACCGTGAAGACACCCTTCTTGATCTCGCCCCCGTACATGCTGCCGAGGATCAGGACCAGCTTGCGCGTGAAGCTGATGCCGACGAAGACGGAGCTGCG
>JAFGAW010000213.1 GCA_016933475.1 Thermoleophilia bacterium | reverse complement strand
CGGACCATCTCCCCATGGGCCGCCTTCCACGCAGCGAGGTCGAAGGTGCTCGGCACCTTGTCGAAGCCCTGGAAGTGGGCGCGGAACCAAGCCGCCCACTCGCACTGCCTGTCGGCGGACATGAGCCCGGTGATCCACGTGACCCAGATGTAGGAGTCGTCTCTCGGGACGGTCATCGTCTCCCCCCTCGCGCAGCCGGCGCACCCGGACGCGAGGATACACCGGCCGGCGGACGGACGAGCCGGGAGGCGCTCGGCCAACGCGAGCTTCGCGTCGACGAACGCCGCCTCCTCGGGCGCGAGCTCGAGGAGGTCGGCGGCATCGCCGACGCGACATCCCTTGGACTCAAGCCGGGTCTTCTTCACTCTGCGCATCGAGGTCACCTCCGCCCCGCACCTTGGCCTCGTACAGATCGAGGGCCGCTCTCCGCTTCGTCCGCGGTGACGCTGACGGTCGCGCGCCGGCGACGCCGCGGCTTCGGGGTGATCCTGATATCGACGTCCTGGTCGAGCGCGGTGACGAAGCGGAGCAGCCGCTCGATGGAGAAGCCCGCCAGCTTGCCGGTGAAGAGAGCGGAGACCTTGGGCTGGCTGGTCCCGAGACGGCGTGCGGTCTGCGCCTGCGTCATGCCGCTGCGCGTGGCGATCTCAGTGATGCGCTGTGCCAGCCGCGCCTTGACGAGCAGCACGTCGGCGTCGGGCAGGCCGAGGTCGGCGAAGACGTTGCCGTCACTCACCTGATGTGCGGGCACTCCCTCGGCCATGGAGACCTCCTCAGTCATCCGTCGTCGCTCAAGGGGCCATGGCGTTGCGCAGACAGCCGCCTCGCCACGAGAAGTCGCCGTCGCACCACGTTCATCTCGCGCTGCGGCGTCGCCCGCCCGCGCTTGGCCTTCTTCTTGAAGGCATGCAGGACGTAGACCGCGTCCCTGAAGCGCACCGTGTAGACCGTGCGACAGGTAGCGTCCCGACCCACAGGAGGTCCCTGAGTCGGCTCGCCTGACTCACCAGAGTATTCCAGAAATGGTATACTGGCGCAACAGGCTGAGGCGAGACGACCCCGATATCCACGTCCCGGCGCGCATGGACGCAAGCGTGACTCGGCGAGCTGCCGCAGACGAGGGTCACAGAGGCTCTCCCGGTGGACGTTGCGCTGACGGACGGCAGAACGCGCCCAGTGGAAGGTCCCAACGTGCGCCGCGCCGGGCGTCGGGTGACGGTAGAGCCCCAGCCCGACCTCACGGGGTGGGCCGTGCGGCCGCGATAGGTCCCTCCCGGAGTCCGCAGAGGCCGCCTCACACGGTCTTCGCCGGCGGTGATCAGCGCGCGCACAGGGTGAGATGCGGTCGCAGATGCTCGTGCGCCAGCACGATCAGGCGCTGCGTCGCGCGCGTGGCGCCGATGTAGAAGAGGTCGCGCTCGTGCGCGGTCTCGAGGCGGTCGATGTCGGTGAGCACGACGGCGCGGCACTCGAGGCCCTTGAAGCGGTAGATGCTCGCGTACTTGGTCTTGCCCGAGCGCAGGTCGGGCTCGTGCCGGCCAGTCGGGACGAGCGGCGCAAGGCGGTCGCGCCAGGCACGGCGGTGCGTCGCTGCCGGGTCGTCTTCGGACGGCGCCGCCTCCGCCTCGCTGGCGCCTGTAGCCGCCGCACCCGCGCCCGCCGCCCCGCCCGCGGCCGACGCCGCGGCGAGCCCGCAGAAGCCGGCCGCGGCGCAGGCCTGGTCGTTGTGCGTCGAGAGGACGACGACCTGCGGGCCGGTGAAGCCCTCGTCGCGCAGCTGCTCGAGGGCTTCACCGAGTAGGTCGCACTGGTGCTCGGCGTCGCGGTAGAAGCGCACGACGGGGTCGACGCCGTCGTCGGGCCGCGCGATGCGGCCCGACTCCCCGGCGTCGACCCCCCGCGCCAACGCCAGTACGCGGGGCGTGTTGCGGCAGTTGACGGAGAGGTCGGCGATGACCGCGCCCGGGCAGCGCCGCTGCAGGTCGTCGAAGGCCAGGTCGGCGGCGTCGAAGATCGCCTGGTGGGCGAAGTCGCCGAAGATGCGGAAGCGGCCCTCCGCGAACCCGCCGG
>JAFGAW010000212.1 GCA_016933475.1 Thermoleophilia bacterium | reverse complement strand
GGGGAGCAGCGGGCGCCAGCGCTGGGAGCGAGCCGGCTCTGGCCCGGCGGTGCGCTCGGCGTGGCGTGGGAGGACCGGACGGGGAGCGTGACGGAAGCGCGGTACGAGGTGCTGTTCACGGTGCGGCCGGTGCCGTTCGTGGTGCTGGCAGACGACGCCGTCGGCGGTGGTGACTGACGGGGACGGCGATGGCAGGTGAGTCGCGCCTCGGTGCTGTGCGTCTCGCGTGTGCCGGTATGGCGGCGGCGAGCTGCCTCTGGGCCGCGGCCTGCTCGGACGGCGGGGTGACGACGGAGTGCACGGGGTCGGAGGTGCGCGAGTGCACGGGGGACGGGGACTGCGCGGGCGAGGAGCGGTGCGACGAAGGGCGGTGGGGTGACTGCGAGTGCTTCGAGCAGTCGGGTACGGGAGGCATGGGCGGCGAAGGAGGGACGGCGCCTGAGCGCCTGGGCGCGCCGTGCGATTCCGACGGCGATTGCACGGCCCCGGCGACGTGCGTGGGCCCGGGCGCAACGGCGTTCCTCGGCGGCGGGCTCGCGCGGGGCGCGTGCCTCGTGGATTGCACGGAGGGGGCGGCCGCGTGTGATGCGTTCTCGAACGCCGTCTGCGTCGATACGTCGCCGCCGGGGTCGGAGGGCGAGCGGGCGTTCTGCTTCGAGGGGTGTAGGTTCGGGAGCCTCGAGCAGTCGAAGTGCGAGGGCCGCACGGACGCCGCGTGCGAGCGGCTCGAGGGTGGTGACGGCGACGAGGGTTTCTGCCGGCCGATGTGCGCGGCGGACGGGGACTGCGGCGATGGCCGCGTCTGCGATCCGCGACTGGGTGCGTGCATTCCTGAAACGTCCGAGCTGCCCGAGTTCGAGCTCGGGGCGGCTTGCGTCACCGAATCCGAATCCGAGGACTGCGCCGGCGTGTGCCTCGGCGCGGCGGGCGAGACGGGAGTGTGCACGGCGCGGTGTGTGTTCGGGAGCCGCGAGCCGTGTGGCGATGCGGCGGAGCGGAGCGCGTGCCTGCTCACGACGCCGGGCGGCACCGTGGGTGACGTGGGCTACTGCGTGGCGCTCTGCGACTGCGATGGCGATTGCACGACTTCCGAGACGGGCTGCGTGCCGCTCGGGGACGCGACGCTTGAGGCCGTGTTTGGGGCGAGGGGCGTGTGCGCGGTGGGCGGGGAGGGGGGTGCGGCGGGGACGCTCGCG
>JAFGAW010000211.1 GCA_016933475.1 Thermoleophilia bacterium | reverse complement strand
TCGTCGCCGTCTCGCTCAGCGGCGCCGTGCTCGAGAGCGGCCTCAAGCTCAAGAAGGCCAACCTGCGCGGCGTCGAGAGTGACGGCATGATGATGAGCGAGCAGGAGCTGGGCTATGAGGAGAAGAGCCCCGGCATCGTCGTGCTTCCCGCCGACTGGGAGGTCGGCGCGCCGCTGCAGGGCTACCTGCCGGTGAGCGAGGCGGTGCTCGAGCTCGAGCTCACCTCGAACCGCCCCGACTGCTTCAGCGTCTACGGCATCGCCCGCGAGGTCGCGGCGGCGTCGGGGGCGGCGCTGGCGCCGCCGCCGACGGCCGGACCGGCTGTAACGGGCGGCGCCCCCGCCGCCGAGGCCATCGCCGTCGAGGTCGCCGACCCCGATCTCTGCCCGCGGTACGGCGCCCGCGTGATCCGCGGCATGACGGCCGCCGAGTCGCCGGCCTGGCTCAAGGCGCGCCTCACCCATGCCGGCATGCGCCCCATCAACAACATCGTCGACGTGACCAACTACGTCATGCTCGGCTGGGGTCAGCCGCTGCACGCCTTCGACGCCGCCAAGATCCGGGGAGGCATGCTGATCGCGCGGCGCGCGAAGGACGGCGAGAGGATCGTCACCCTCGACGAGGTCGAGCGCACCCTCGACGATGAGATGCTCGTGATCGCCGACGTCGAGCGGCCGCTCGTCATCGCCGGCGTCTTCGGCGCCGTCGACGCCGAGGTCGACGAGCACACCATCGACGTCGTCCTCGAGGCGGCCAACTTCAGTGGCCCGAGCATCCTGCGGACGGAGCTGCACACCGGCATCCGCAGCGAGGCCAGCAACCGCTTCGAAAAGGGGTTGGACGCGAATCTGGTGCCCGGTGGGCTCGACTTCGCCGCGCGGCTCTTCGCCGAACTCTGCGGCGGTACAGTGGCGCCGGGTATGGTCGACGTGTGGACGGGGGCGGCGGAGCCGCGCCGCTTGCGCTATCGCCCGGCCGCCTGCGACGGCCTGCTCGGCTACGCCGTGCCGGCCGCGGAGCAGGCGGCGATCCTGCGGCGGCTCGAGTGCGCGGTCGAGGAGGACACCGGCACGACCGACGTCGTCCTCGAGGCCGACCGGGCCGCCGGTGGGGCGGCCGTCTGGACCGTCACGCCCCCGAGTTTCCGCCCCGACCTCGAGCGCGAGGTCGACCTCGTCGAGGAGGTCGGGCGCATCGCGGGCTACGACCGTTCGCCCGAGACCCTGCCGCGCCATCGCGTGGCCGGGGGGCTGACGAAGCCGCAGCAGTTGAGGCGCGCCGTGCGGCGCGCCCTCGCCGGCTGCGGCCTCGACGAAGCCATCACCTACACCTTCGTCGGCCCCGATGCGCTGACCGCGCTGGGCCTGCCCGAGGGCGACGCGCGACTCGATCCCGTCCGCCTCGCCAACCCGATGAGCGTCGAGCAGTCGGTCATGCGCACGTCCATGCTGCCCGGGCTCCTCGCCACGGTGCGCGACAACCTCGACCGTCTCAACGACCCGCCCAACCTCTTCGAGCTCGGCCGGGTCTACCTCTGGGACGACGCGGTGAGCGAGGCGCCGGCTCACGCCGCCGAGCCCGGCGCCGTGCTGCCGCACGAGCGCGAGGAGGTCGGCATCGTGCTCGCCGGGCCGCTGCACGACGAGCACTGGACGGGCGGCGCCCGGCGGACCGACTTCTACACACTGAAGGGCGCCGTCGAGACGCTGCTCGGCGCCCTGCGCCTGAGCGGCGTCTATGCACCGCTCGGCGAGGCCGCCGTGCTTCACCCGTACCTCCACCCCGGCAAGGCGGCCGCCGTGAGCGTGGCGGGCGCCCGGAGGAGCGGGGAGCGGGGGAGCGGCGGTCGCGAGCCTGGCGGTCCCGGCGCGCCCGATGGCCGCGGGCGCGGCGACCCGGGCGCCGGTCGCCAGGCCGGCACGCCCGTCGGTGTCCTCGGCCTGCTGCGCCCCGACGTCGCCTCCGCGTTCGGTCTCGAGGACCTCGAGGTCCACGTAGCCGTGCTCGAGCTCGAGCGCCTCGACGAGGTGGCGATACGGGGTGAGGGCTTCGAGGACCTCGGCACGTACCCGCCCGCCGAGCAGGACCTCGCGGTCGTCGTCGCCCGCGACGCGGCGGCGGCCGACGTCGTCGCCGTCGCCGCCCGCGCCGGGGGCAAGCTCACGCGCAGCGTGCGTGTGTTCGACGTCTACGAGGGCGATCAGATCCCCGCCGACAAGCGCTCCCTGGCTCTGCGTGTCGTGATGCGCTCGCCGGAGCGCACCCTCAGCGAGAAGGACATCGCCGGCGTGCGCGCCAAGATCCTCAAGGCGCTCGAGCGCGAGTTCGCGGCTACGCTGCGCTGAGAGTCTCCGCCTGCGCGTGGCGCCCTGCGCGCAGCGCGCAGCACCCGGCCCCCGACGCGCAGCGCGTGGCGCCCGGCGCGCACCGCGCAGCCCGGGAGCGGCAGCGGGCGAACGGGGCGTGGGAGCGGTGCTCCCCCGCCCCGTCATGCATTTCATGCACGACAGTGCGGGCGCGCTTGCATTTGTTGCGTCGACTCGCTACAGTGCCCCGACGATGCACGGCACGGGCCACATCGAGTTCGTCTCCGCCGCCGGCGCTCCCCGCGCCGGTCGCCCGCTGCCGCTCCCGGGTCGCCGCGCACGACGTGTGCGACCGTGCGTCGCCGGCGTCTTCGCCTGAGCCAGGCTCCCGCCGCTGTGGCGGGCCCCAGCTCCCGACGCCGGCGGCACCTCGCACAGTCCGCGTCCCTTTCGACGTGCACCCGGAGACCGACATGCATCAGACCGCCCGCAAGACCACAGAGACTCTCGCCGCCGCCCTTCACGGTGCCGGCGACGCCGCGCTCGCGCCCGACGTCGGAGCGACCGAGGGCGCCGGCTACGGCTTAGAGGCCGCCGCCTCCGGCCGGGGGGCGGCGGCCTCGACGTCCATCGGGAGCCGCGAGCAGGCGGCGGCGACGCCCGCTGCCGGCGTGGCCGTGAAAGCCGCGGTGGTCGGCGGCAGCGGCTACACCGGCGCCCTGCTCGCCGAGCTGCTCCTGCGCCACCCGCACGCAGAGCTCGCGGCGATGAGTTCGGACACCCTAGCCGGCACGCCCGTGCGTGCCCACGCGCCGCGCGTGCGTACCGAACTCGCGTTCTGCCGCGCCGACGAAGTGGGCGGCGCCGGGGTGGGCGGCGCCGACGTCGCCTTCGTATGCACGCCGCATGGGGAGGCGGCGCCGGTCGTCAAGCGTCTGCTCGACCAAGGCATGCGCGTGATCGACCTGAGCGCCGACTTTCGCCTTGACGCGGCCACCTACACCGAGTGGTACGGGGAGCACCCGTTCCCCGAGCTGACGCCGGCGGTCTACGGGTTGACCGAGCTGCACCGCGACGAGGTGGCCGGTGCGGACCTCGTCGCGAACCCCGGGTGCTACCCCACGGCGACCCTGCTCGGGCTGACGCCGCTCAAGGCGCTCGGTCTCGTCGACGTCGTCGTCGACGCCAAGTCCGGGGTGAGCGGCGCCGGCAAGGCGCCCAAGGCGAGCACGCACTTCTGCAGCGTCGACTCCGACCTCGTCGCCTACGGCATCGGCACGCACCGGCACCAGCCCGAGATCGCTGCCGGGCTGGCGGGCGAGGCGGCGGCCGTGAGCGCCTTCGCCGCCGGCCCGGCCGCCGCCGGCCCGTCGCTGACCTTCGTTCCTCATCTGGTGCCGCTGCAGCGCGGCATCACGGCGACGATGTACGCGCGCCTCGGCACCTTCCCGCTGCCCGACGCGGCGGCGCTGACCGCCCTCTACCGCGAGTTCTACGCCGGCGAGCCCTTCGTCGAGGTCTGCGACGCGCCGCCGCAGCTGAAGGACGTCGCGGGGACCAACGACTGCCGCATCCACGTCACCGTCGACGAGAGGTCGGGCCGCGTCATCGTCATCAGCGCCATCGACAACCTGATGAAGGGCGCCTCCGGGCAAGCCCTCCAGAACATGAACGTCATGCTGGGGCTGCCCGAGACCGAGGGGCTGCTCTGATGCTGCCGGTGACGCGCTTCGTCGAGCTGCCCGCCTTCGCCCGCCAGGCGCAGCGCAGCGTGACCTGCCCCGAGGGCTTCGCCGCCGCGGGCGTGGCGACGGGGGTCAAGAAGCGGGGCAAGCTCGACCTGGGGATGCTGGTCTCCGAGCGGCCCTGCGTCTCGGCGGCGACCTTCACCGGCAACGCCGCCGCCGCGGCTCCCGTTCGCCTGACCCGCGAGTCGGCGGACTGCGCCCACCTGCGGGCGGCCGTTGTCAATGCAGGCAACGCCAACGCCTTCACGGGCAGGGACGGTCTGGCGGACGCGGCGCGGATGCGGCTGCTGACCGCCCAGGCGCTGCGTCTGCCGGTCGAGCAGGTCGCCGTCGCCTCCACGGGTGTCATCGGGGTGCCGCTCGAGATGGAGAAGGTCGAGCGCGGCATCGCCGAGGCGGCGGCGGCGCTCAAGCCGGGCGGCGGCGAGCACTTCAGCCAGGCGATCAGGACCACCGACGTGACGCCCAAGCGCGGCGCCCTCGAGCTCGAGCTCGAGGGCGGTACGGTGCGCCTGGGCGCGGCGGCCAAGGGCTG
>JAFGAW010000210.1 GCA_016933475.1 Thermoleophilia bacterium | reverse complement strand
GGAAAGGCCCGAGGCGCGCGCCGGCTCGCCCTCCGCCTCCTCGGCGCGGGAATTGTCGTTCACGTCCTGGCTCGGCACCAGGCTCAGGCGGGGCGGCTCCATGCGCTTCTCTCTTGTCATCGGTTCTGAGACGCCACCAGCTCTCTAGACCACGCGCTGCCACTCGGCGCCGGTCTCGGCACCGGACAGGCGCGTCCGCATGTAGATCGGTGCGAACGGCGCCTCCTGGCGGATCTCGACCTTGCCGTCGCGCGCCATCTCGAGCGTCGCGCCAAAGGAGCTCGCGATCACCGTCTTGCCGTCGTCCGCGGTGACGAGCGCGCTGCGCAGAAATCCGTCGAATGCCATCCACTCGGCGGCCGACTGCACCCCGGCCATCAGCCGCTCCAGGCGCTCGCGCGCGTCCTTGATCGACCACACGGCCCGCGCCTTGACGACATGCCCGACCTTGATGGTGCGGCGGCGCTGGTCGGCGTAGGCGCGCAACAGATCGTAGACGGTGGCGGTGTGGGTCGTCTCGCGAATGGTCTTGGCGCCCTCGGGCATGCCGCGCTGGAACACGTCGCGCCCCAGGCGCATGCGGTTCATGAGCTGGGCGGCGGCCTCGCGCATGGCGTCGAGCCGCATCAGGCGGAACGACAACCGGCGGGCAAGCTCCTCCGCGCTCACGTCCTCGCCCTGCACCGTCTCGCGCGGCAACAGCAGGCGCGACTTGAGGTAGGCGAGCCATGCGGCCATCACCAGGTAGTCGGCGGCGAGCTCGAGCCGCACCTTCTGCGCCTCGGCGATGAAGGTCAGATACTGGTCGGCTAGCGCCAGCACCGAGATTTTCGCGATGTCGACCTTCTGCGTGCGGGCGAGCGCCAGCAGCAGGTCGAGCGGCCCCTCGTAGCCGCCGACGTCGACGATGAGCGCGTCCTCAGAGTCGTGCGGGCTCGCGACGACGGGCTCGTCCCACGCCGAATTCGTCTCCCCGCTCTCGACCTCATTACTCATGCCGGACCCTGCGATGATGCAGCCTGCGAGCCTGCGGCTCGACGCCGCCTGTGAGCCTGCGGCTCGACGCCGCTTTCATATAGTGTTGAGTTTACACTGATTCAGCCCGGTCCGCTGCCCTGCCGACGAGAGCGGCAAGATGCACCTCGGCCGCGCCCCTATCATAGGGTTTACGCCGATTAAGCACGGCCAGCGCCGTCTCGAGGCGCTCGCGCGCGCGGCCTGCAAGCAAGGGCACGCCGGCGGCCGCCTGCTGCATCTCGCCAAGGTCGCCGTTGCAGTGGAGCGCCAGATCGGATCCCGCGGCCATGACGCGCTCGGCGCGCGCGCGCATGCCGCCCGACAGCGCGTGCATGGACAGGTCGTCGCTCATCAGGAGGCCGTCAAAGCCGATCTCGCCGCGGATCACGTCGCCGATCACCGTCGCCGACGTGCTGGCGGGCTCGTCGGGATCGATGGCGGAGAACACCACGTGCGCCGACATGGCGGCCGGCATCGCGTTGAGCGCCTTGAACGGGGCGAAGTCGGTCGCCGACAGCTCGGCGTGGCTGACCCCGACGACGGGGAGCGCGAGGTGGCTGTCCGCGGTGGCCCGGCCGTGACCCGGGATGTGCTTGATGACGGGCAGTATTCCGCCATCCATAAGGCCATCGGCGACGGCCTTGGCGAGCCGCGCGACCTGCTCCGGCTCGCAACCGTAGGCGCGGTCGCCGATGATCTCGTGCGCGCCGGACACGGGGATATCGAGCACGGGCGTGCAGTCGGTGTTGATGCCGAGCGCGGCGAGGTCGTCGGCGAGCAGGCGCGCGACGGCGTAAGCTTGGTCCGCCGCCCCTGCCGGATCGCTCGCGTAGAGGCGGCCGAAGGCCGCGGCCGGCGGCAGCGCACGCCCCAGCGGCGGACGCAGGCGTTGCACGCGGCCACCCTCCTGGTCGATGAGCACGAGCATGGCGTCGCCGCCCACCGCCTCGCGCACGGCATCGACGAGCCGGCGGATCTGGTCGTGGCTCTCGAGGTTGCGCGCAAACAGGATGAAGCCGGCGGGGCGCGCGTCCTTCAGGAATGAGGCCTCGTCCGGCGTCAAAACGGTGCCGGCCACGCCCGTGATCAGAGCGGTACGCATGGCTGTCTCTTAGCGGATATGTCCGCCGGCGCAACAGACGAAGGGCGCCGGCTGAGCCGGCGCCCTGCTATTGGCTGAAAGCGGGACGAGGAGAGCCCCGGGCTCAGTATGCCGTCACCCAGCAGTCCTTGTACCCGGCGGATTTGAGGTCGGCGCAGAGCGAGCTCGCCTGCGCGCGCGATCCGGGCGGGCCCACGAGGAGGCGGTGATAGGAGCCCTTCTCGCCGAGGTTCGCTTCCTGCACGTCGGGCGTCTTGTTCTGCAGCACCGTTCCGTACTTCTCCTGCATGTCGGCGAACTTCTTGAGCGCCGACAGGCGGCTCTGACCGGACACCGGCACCGAGGCGAGCACGACGACGTAGCCGTTGCTGCCGCTGGACGCTTGCGGCGCCGCTGCCGGCGGCGGCCTGGACGGGATGGCGGCAGTCTCCTTGGGAGGCGCGAGTGCCGCCGTCGTCGTCTCGGGCGCGGGTGCAGAGTCGCTCGTCGTGAGCACGACCGGCTCGACAGGCGCCGGCTTCTGCGGCGTCGTCTTGACGGCTGCGATCACCTCGGGCTTCTCGGGGGTGGATGGCTTGGCGACGGCCGGCTGCACCTCGGCTGCCGGAGTGCTGGCGGTCTCGTGCGCCGGCTGAGCCGGCGCGCTGTCGGCGCCCGGGTAGCGGCCGCCGAAACCGTCGACGACGGTCAGGCCAGGCACGGCCTCGGAGACCGTCTCCCCTTCGGCCGATGAGACCGGCGCTGCCGGCGGCGCGATCGAGCCGTCGCGGCCGACGACCAGCGTCGTCACCTTGCGGGCGCCGCTCGCGTCCGTATCGGATTCCGAAAGCTCGGCGGCGCCGGAGCTGGTGGTGTCAGAGGTAGGCTCAGCTGCACTCGGACCGGCCTCGCCGAGGCGGCCCATGACCTTGCTGTCCGCGTGTGCGAACTGCTTGCCGCCCGGATCGGTCGGCGCCGTCCTCGCCGGCTCGGTGTCGCTGCGAACCACGGGGGTGGCGCCGTCGGGCTCCGCTCCGGCGATGAGCTTGTAGCCTTGCGCCATGCCGTAGCCGAGACCGATGGCTACGACGATGGCCCCTGCGATGCGCATGGTCCAGCTGCCGCGGCGGCCTTCCTCGCCCTCGTAGTCCGGAATCTCGTCGGGAGCGTAGCCCTGCTCGAGCGTGTTCTGGTGTTGCTGCGGCTGCTGATAGGCCGGCTGCCCGCCCTGATAATTTTCCTCGGGTGCCGTCTCGCCATAACCGAAGTGAGCCGAGTGCTGCGCCCACTCGGCCTGCGCCTGCAGCGGGTCCTGCTGCGGCGGATAGGCGTGCTGGTCCGGCATCGGCGCGGGCTGCGACCACTGACGGTAATCAGGCGCGCCGTTGGGATTGAAGCCGCGCTGCTGCGCATGCGCCGGCGGTGCGTGGCCGTATGCGGGCGGCTGCGCCGGCGGCGCATAGGCGCCGTAATCCGACGACGGCTGCGATACCGGCTCGAGGCTGCTGAGCCCCTGCCGCGGATTGCCGGGCGCGGGCTGCTGACCGGGCTGTTGCGGATAATGGTACGCCATCTGGGTATCGTACGCCGGGCTCGTGACCGGCTGCTCCTGGTATGCAGACTGCGGGTATCCGGAGGGTTGGGTGG
>JAFGAW010000209.1 GCA_016933475.1 Thermoleophilia bacterium | reverse complement strand
GATTGACGCTGAGCCACAGGCGGCGTGGGCACTGCAACCCGGCGGTGATGCGCGACTTGGAGAGGCGGGCCGTTCTCACGGCCCCGATTCTAGACGACAGCGGGCACGCACTCACGCCTGCACGGGCCGCGGAGGGCTAGAATGCGGGAGGACGAGACGGGAGCACGGCCAGCATCGCGCCAGGACGACACGGGAGGCGAGGCCGAAGGCGCGGCCGGACGACACGGGGGCAGGGCTCCCGGCAGAACGACGGCAAGGCGAGCCCCACGGGACGACGACGGGAGGACGAGATGAGCGCGCCACGAGCCCAACGGCAACCCGACCCCGAGGCACTGCTCGCCGCGCTCGAGTTGAAGCGGCCCCTCATCGGCCTCTACGACGCCCCCGACCCGGCGCCGTTCGCGCCGCTCGTCGAGCCCGGCGACAGGCGCGACGGCGGGCGCTGCATCTTCGACTTCTGGGAGCCCTGGCTCGAGGGCAAGACCCTGCACCTCACCTCCGAACGCTTCGGGTGCGGCGGCGCCGGCCGCGCACTCTGCGGGGTGGTCACGCGCGACCGCGACGACTACATCGACTTCCTCTGGGGCGACGAGGGCCTGCGCGCCTCGCGCGAGCTGATGGCCGGGTGGTTCGACAACTCGCCCGTCTACCGGTCGGAGCACGGGCACATCCTCATCGGCCCGCTCAAGACCGGCCTCTTCAGATACCTGCGCAGCGTCACCTTCTGGGTGAACCCGGACCAGCTCAGCGTCCTGCAGATCGGCGCCTACTACCACCACGCCTGGGGCGACCCGCCGCCGGTCGGCGCGCCGTTCAGCTCGGGCTGCGGCCAGCTCGTCGCGACCTTCGACGATCTCGAGCGGCCGCAGGCCGTCATCGGCGCGACCGACGTCGCGATGCGCGACCAGATCCCGCGCGACGTGCTCGCCTTCACGGCGACGGTGCCCATGTTCGAGCGCCTCTGTGCGCTCGACGAGGCCAGCTTCCTGCACAAGCCGTTTCTGCGCGACCTGCGCGCGGCGCGTGGCGGCATAGGGTGACGCCGGCCGGCGGCCGGTGCGGCGCGCGGCGGCATCGGTCGAGGGCAGGCGGCAGCCGCAGAAGACCGCCGCCTGCGTTCGGTAGAATGGCCTCGTGACCCGCCGCGAGACCATCCGTCGCCTGACGCGCAACCGCAGCAAGCTGGCGGCCTTTCACGTGCGCCGTCTCTCGCTCTTCGGCTCGACGGCGCGTGACGAGGCCCGCGAGCAGAGCGACGTCGACCTCCTGGTCGAGTTCGACCCGGACGCGCCGGTCGGCCTCTTCACGTTCGTCGACCTGCAGCGCTTCCTCGGCGACGTGCTGGGAACGCGCATCGACCTGGCCACCCCCGACGCCCTGCGTCCCGAGATGCGCGACCAGATCCTCGGCGAGGCGGAGAAGGTCCTGTGAGCCGCACCCGGCGAGCAGGATCCCAGCCGCCCTCCCGCCCGCCGTGGACGGTCCCGCCGGCGGCAGCCTGGGAGCGCGAGGTCCGCATCCGCTTCCGTGACTGGCGGTTCCGCGTCCGCGACATCCTCGAGGCGATCGCGGCCATCGCCGAGTACACGGACGGGATGACCTACGAGCACTTCCTCGCCGACCGCCGCACGCGAGACGCGGTCCTGCGTAACCTGACGACGATGGGCGAGTCGGTGCGCTGGATCCCGGACGAGGTCGTGGCGCGCCACCCCGAGGTACCCTGGGACACGATGCGCGCCGTGCGCAACGTGGTCGTCCACCAGTACTTCGGCGTCGATACGGCGATCCTCTGGGAGACGGTGCAGGGCGACCTGCCGCCGCTCGTCGCACGCCTCGAGCGCGTGCTCGACGGGCGCGGCTGAAGCTACCGCCGGCCCGACCGCACCGGCGGCCACCGCCATCGGGACGGCCGCCACCGACTCGCAGGCGGACTCAGCCGCTCCCGTCGTCGCCGACGGCGAGGAAGCTCTGGGCCTTCTCGAGCCAGCCGGCGATGGCGATGCCCTGCGGGCAGCGGTCCTCGCACTCGCCGCAGGCAGTGCAGGCCTGAGCCCGCGTCTCCTCGTCGAGCCACGTGTAGCGGGTGCGCGCCCCGCCAACATCGGCGTAGGCCACGGCGTCGTTGTAGAGCTCGAGGATGTCGGGGATCGCGACCTTGTTCGGGCACGGCAGGCAGTATTTGCAGCCGGTGCAGGGGATCGGCGTCGACTTGCGGTAGGCGTCGCGCACGCGAGCGATGACCTGCTGCTCCTCCGGCGCCATGCAGCCCACTTCGGCTCGCCCCGCGAAGCGCACGTTCTGCTCGACCTGCTCGAGGGTGCTCATGCCGCTGAGCAGGAGCGCGACCTCGGGCTGATCCCAGAGCCAGCGCAGGGCCCACTCGACCGGGGAGTCGGGCGGCCGGTGGCCGGCGGAGCGGAGCTCCGCGAGACCGGCCACCCACGCCTCCTCCGCGGCCGCGGTCGGCCGCGCCAGCTGGCCGCCGCGCAGCGGCTCCATGACGACGACGGCCAGGCCACGGCCGGCGGCGAGCTCGAGCCCGCGGCGCCCCGCCTGGTGCTCCTCGTCCATGAAGTTGTACTGGATCTGGCAGAACTCCCACAGGTCGCTGCCGCCGAGGATCAGTTCGAAGGCCTCGTAACGGTCGTGGAAGGAGAAGCCGAAGTGGCCGATGCGGCCGTCGGCCAGGGCACGCTCGGCCGCGCCCAACACGTCGTGGGCGAGAACGTTGTCGCGCCACGTGTCCTCGTCGAGCGAGTGCAGCAGGTAGAAGTCGATGCCGGTGCCGAGACGTTCGAGTTGCTCGTCGAGGAAGCGGTCGAAATCGTCGGTACGCTCGACCTTCCAGCTGGGGAGTTTGGTGGCGATCTTGACGCGCTCGCGCAGCCCGCCCTGCAGCGCCCAGCCGAGCCACTCCTCGCTGGTGCCGCCGTGGTAGTTGTACGCGGTGTCGACGTAGTTGACGCCACCTTCGACGGCGCGCACCAGCAACTCGCGTGCAGCCTCGCGGTCGATGCGGTCGTGGGCGCCGTCGACCACCGGCAGGCGCATGGCGCCGAAGCCCAGCGCCGAGGGCGCGTAGTCGAGCCGGCCGAAGCTGCGGAAGTGCATACGGTGCTCCTCTGGCGGGTCGCGCGGGTCAGAGCGATGCTACACGCTGCACCGGTCGTGCTCCATCCGCCCGGCGCACGGCCGCCGCGCACCAGTTCGCCGGCCGCGCAGTCAGCCGTGAACGGCGCGTCCGCCGGAGGCATGCCCGAGTCTCGCGCCGCCGAGCGCCGGCGCCCCCGTCGCCGGCTCCCCACGTCTTGACGGCACGGCGTGACAGCCACGCCTCCGTGGGCGACAATTGAGGTGACAGCACGATCACGCTTTGGTCCCCGGAGGAGGACGCCATGCCCGTCTACGAGTATGTCTGCAAGGAGTGCGGGACCGACTTCGAGATCACCGCGCATTGGGACGAGCGCAAGAAGAAGGCGGTGTGCCCGAAGTGCCAGAGCAAGAAGGTCGAGCCGCGCTTCTCTTCCTTCGCCTGCGAGCCTCCCAAGCGCTGGTGAGGCAGCGGCAGCACCGCGAGATCGTCATCCAGGCGTGGCGCGGCGCGACGGTCGAGAGCGTCCACCGCGCCGTCGCCGCCGTGGCCGGCCCCGACGGCGAGGTCGTCGAGCGCTGGGGCGACCCCCGCTTCGTCACGTTCTGGCGCTCGTCGGCGAAACCGTTCCAGGCGCAGGCGTGGCTCGCCGACGGCACCGTCGAGCACTTCGGCTGGGGCGCCGAAGAGCTCGCCATCATGTCGGCCTCGCACGACGGCACCGACGAGCACGCGGCGCTGATCCGGCGCATGCTCGCCGACACCGGCCTCGACGAGACCGCGCTGCGCGCCGGCGGCGACCTCGGCGTGCGCCACAGCTGCTCGGGCAACCACCTCGGGTTCCTCGCCGCGTCCGCGCACCACGGCTGGGATCTCGCCACCTATCAGCGTCCCCGGCACCCGGCCCAGATCGCTGCGCTCCGCTCCTTCGCCGCCGCGGTCGGCGCCGGCCCGGCCGACCTCGCGACCGCGGTCGACGGCTGCGGCGTCGTCACCTACGCGACCGCGGTCGAGACGATGGCCTCGGCGTGGGCACTGATGCCCTCGCTGCTCCCCGAGATCAGCGCCGCGATGCGTGCGCACCCCGTGCTGGTCGAAGGCGAGGGCCGGCTCGACACCCTGGTGATGCAGACCTTCGACGGCCTGACCGGCAAGTGCGGCGCCGAAGGCGTGAGCTGCGTCTCGCTGCCGGACGGCCGCGGGCTCGCCGTCAAGGTCCTCGACGGCGCCGACCGCGCCGTCGCCCCGGTGGCCGTCGGCCTCGTCGCCCAGCTCCTCAGCCTCGAGGTCGTGCCCGAACCGGTGGCGAAGCTGACACACCCGCCGATCACGAACGACGCCGGTGACGTCGTGGGCGAACTGCTCGCGGTGTTCCCCGACTGAACCGGCAGCGACGGCGAGGCGTCCGGGGCGGCGTACCTCCGCCGCGGACGCCCGCACGAACGACGGGGCGGGGCGGCGGGCCCCCCGGCCCGCCGCCCCGCCCCGTCGGCCACTGCGGTAGACTACGCGCCGACGTCGTCCAGCCGCACCGGTGGAGAAGCGCATGACGCTCAAGCTCGGACTGCCCAAGGGGAGCCTCGAAGAGGCGACCATCGACCTCTTCCGCCGCGCCGGCTTCCGCATCACCATCGCGCCACGCTCCTACTACCCGGCGATCGACGACCCCGAGATCGAGTGCCTGCTGGTGCGCGCCCAGGAGATGGCGCGCTATGTCGAGGACGGCGCCCTCGACTGCGGCATCACGGGCTACGACTGGGTGCTCGAGAACAGGGCCGACGTGCTCCCGGTCTCGGAGCTCGTCTACGCGAAGCGGAGCTTCAGCGCCGTGCGCTGGGTGGTCGCCGTGCCCGAAGCCTCGCCGCTCCGCGCCGTCGCCGACCTCGAGGGCAAGATCGTCGCCACCGAGCTCGTCGGCGTCACCGAGCGCTGGCTCGCGGAGCGGGGCGTCCAGGCCAGGGTCGAGTTCAGCTGGGGCGCCACCGAGGCCAAGCTCCCGCACCTCGCCGACGCCATCGTCGACGTGACCGAGACCGGGTCGTCGCTGCGCGCCAACAACCTGCGCGTCATCGACACCGTGCTCGAGTCGACGACCCGCTTCATCGCCAGCCGAACGGCCTGGGACGACCCCCGCAAGAGGCGCAAGATCGAAGACGTCGTGATGCTTCTCAGCGGCGCCATCACGGCGCTCGACAAGGTCGGCCTCATGTTGAACGTCGAGGAGAAGAACCTCGCCCGCGTGCTCGCCGTCCTTCCCGCCCTGCATACGCCCACGATCTCGCACCTGAGCGACCGTCAGTGGCTGGCCGTGAACACGATCCTCGACGAGGTCGTCGTCCGCGCCCTCATCCCGCGCCTCAAGGAGGCGGGCGCCCAGGGCATCGTCGAGTTCCCGCTCAACAAGATCGTGATATGAGGCGACGCGGGGCGGCGGGCCGTCACGGCCCGCCGCCCCGCGTCGCGCACTTCGTCGTGCGCGACGGTCGGCTCAGGCGCCGGCCAGCGGCTGGTAGCGCTCCTCCAGCTCAGACTCGGGCACCGGGAGCCAGAGCAACCCCTCGCGCGCGTCGCCGACGCCGTGGGCGAGCCCCTGCAGGTAGCGGCGCCCGGTCAGGGCGGCCGCGAGCGCATCGAGCGAGTCGTGGTCGAAGTAGGCGTCCCAGCGCAGGCCGTGCTCGCGCAGCACCGCGATGCGGTCGCGCAGGCCGCGGCGCGTGGACTTGGGCTGCGGCACGCCGCCCAGCAGGGTGACGAAGGCGGCGTGCGGATACACCTCCATGAGCACGGGCGGTTGACCGAAGGCGCCGGGGAGCGAGTCGGGCCGCGCGAGCTCGAAGCCGCGGGTCGGCCGGCGAAGGGCGCGGAAGAGGTCGAAGCCGACCTCGATCCAGGCCGGCAGGGCGACGGCGCCGCTCCCCACCTCGGCCTTGGCCGGCACCTGGTACACGCCGATGCCCCGACGCAGGAGCGCGTGATCGCAGACCCGCGAGCGGCTCTCGGGCAGGAGCAGGCGACGGTTCCAGCCCTGGGGGGCGTCGATCGCCACGACGAGCGGCCGACGATCGGCGATCCAGGCGACCAGGTCCGGCAGCGAGGAGGTGTCCATCCAGTCGGATTCGGTGACCGCCCGGTTCGCCTGCACGGCGACGGCCGTGCACGGCCGGCGTGCGGCGACGTCGACCCCCACGATGGTGGCGCCGTCGATCATGGCCGCATGCTACCAGAGTAGTGAAGCGCTGCGGGGCACGGCGCCG
>JAFGAW010000208.1 GCA_016933475.1 Thermoleophilia bacterium | reverse complement strand
CGAGACCACGCTCTCGTTCCTCGGGCTCGGCGATCCGCTCAACTTCAGCTGGGGCACCATGCTCCACTACGCCTGGTCCAACGGGGCCGCCGGCCTGCCGGCCTGGTGGTACCTGCTGCCGCCGGGCATCGCCATCATCCTCGTCGTGCTGGCCTTCACCTTCATGGGCACGGCCTTCGACGAGGTCCTCGATCCGAAGCTGCGCAAGCGCGAGGAGAGCGATACGGCCGGGCGGCGCGAGCTCGGTGCGCCCGTCACACACGCAGGCCCAGGGACCGAGAAGGGAGCCCCGGCATGAGCGCCACCGCGACGACTCCCTCGCAGACGCCCGAGCGCCTCGAGCACAAGGGCCTCATCGAGGTCCGCGACCTGACCACCCGCTTCAAGCTCACGCAGGGCTGGGTGCGCGCGGTCGAGAAGGTCAGCTTCTGGGTCGGGCCCGGCGAGAGCCTCGGCCTCGCCGGCGAGTCGGGCTGCGGCAAGACGACCGCCGCCCTCTCGATCCTCAAGCTCCTGCCCGACAACGGCAAGATCGTCTCCGGCGAGATCCTCTTCGACGGCAAGAACCTGGCCAAGCGCACCGAGTACGGCATGCAGAAGATCCGCTGGAAGGAGATCTCGATGATCTTCCAAGGCGCGATGAACGCCCTGAACCCGGTCACCGAGACGGGCAAGCAGATCGCCGAGCCGATCATCCTCCACGAGGGCATCTCCGAGAAGCAGGCCATGGTGCGCACGCGCGAGCTCTTCGACCTGGTCGGCATCAGCCAGAAGCGCGTCATGGACTTCCCCCACCAGCTCTCCGGGGGCATGCGCCAGCGGGCGATGATAGCCATGGCCCTGGCCTGCAACCCCAAGCTCGTGATCGGCGACGAGCCGACCACCGCCCTCGACGTCATGGTCCAGGCGCAGATCCTCGAGCTCATCGAGCGCCTCCGGCGCGAGCTCGACCTCTCCTTCATCCTCATCAGCCACGACCTCTCGGTGATGGCCGAGACCTGCGACAAGGGCGTCATCATGTACGCCGGCGAGGTCGTCGAGAGCGGCACCGTCGCCCACCTCTTCAACAACCCGCAGCACCCCTACACGCGCCAGCTCATCAAGGCCTTCCCCAACATCCACGAGCGGCGCGAGATGGTCTCCTCGATCCAGGGCGACCCGCCCAACCTCCTGGACCCGCCGCCGGGCTGCGGCTTCTCGCCACGCTGCAACATGAAGACCGGCGAGTGCGTGGACGACCCCGAGACCTTCGAGGTCGAGCCCGGCCACTTCGTGCGCTGTCACCTGATGAAGCGGGGGGTGTCGTGATGGCCACCGGGACCACCCCCACCGACGCCCGGAGCGTGCGCGACGTCAGCGCCGACGGGGCCCGCGACAAGAGCCTCGCCGGGCACATCGGCCCCGACGACCTGGCCCGCGCCGAGGTCCGAGACGGCGTCCTCTTCGACGTCCGCGACCTGCAGGTCTTCTTCCCCATCCACGAAGGGTTCTTCAAGAGCATGGTCGCGCGCAAGCAGGAGAAGCGCTACGTGAAGGCGGTCGACCACGTCTCCTTCCAGGTCAAGCAGGGCGAGATCCTCGCCCTGGTCGGCGAGTCGGGCTGCGGCAAGACGACCACCGGGCGCACCATGCTGAGGCTTGAGGAGGCGACCGGGGGCGACATCCTCTACAAGGGCCTGCCGATGCGCGCCTTCAGCGGCAAGGCGCTGCGCGAGTACCGCAAGAAGGCGCAGATCATCTTCCAGGACCCCTACAACTCGATCAATCCCAAGCAGACCATCTTCGACATCGTCGCCGAGCCCCTCGAGGTCAACGGCGTGACGAGCTCCGAGCGCGAGAAGGAGGAGCGCGTCGTCAAGGCGGTCTCCGAGGCCGGCCTGCGGCCGGCGCAGGAGTACCTCTACCGCTACCCGCACGAGCTCTCCGGCGGCCAGCGCCAGCGCGTCTGCATCGCCGGGGCCACGGTGCTCGAGCCCGACATGATCGTCGCCGACGAGCCCGTCGCCTCCTTGGACGTCTCGATCCGCAACGACATCCTGAAGCTCATGGTCGAGCAGAAGGACAAGCTCGGCGTCACCTACCTGTTCATCACCCACGACCTCTCGCTCGCCTGGGTGATCAGCGACCGCATCGCCGTCATGTACCTGGGGCGCATCGTCGAGATCGGCGACACCGAGGAGGTGGTCGCCAACCCGCGCCACCCCTACACCAAGGCCCTGATCAGCGTGATCCCGGTGCCCGACCCTCTGGCCAAGCGCGAGCACGTGATCTTGGCCGGTGAGACCCCGAACCCGGTCGACATCCCCTCGGGCTGCCGCTTCCACCCGCGCTGCCCCGAGGCGATCGACGCCTGCCGCGAGATCGACCCGCCCGACGTGCACATCGGCGGCGATCACTACGCGGCCTGCATCAGGTTGAAGTGACGAGCCGGGAGCGCCGGCGCCGCCTCGCATGAGGCGGCGCCGGCGCTCCCGGGGCAGCGAAGAACGTCCTCGGCTCAGGCCCATTCGGGGACAGGCGCGCGCCGTGGGCGTGCGTCACGACGAGAAGGAGTCGCACATGAGACGTCCGACGGTGTCTGCGGTGGTAGTCGAGTGAGCGCCTCTGTCGCCCCGAGCGGCGGGCCGGGCCAGGCGCGGTCCATGCGGCCGCTGCTCGACCTGTGGCCGGACGAGGCCATCGAGGCCATGCACGCGGCCTCCCTCGTGCTCCTCGAGCGCGCTGGGGTGCGGGTCGAGTCGCCGGCCGCTCGTGACGCGCTGGTGGCGGCCGGCTGCACCGCCGAGGGCGAGCGCGTGCACGTGCCGCCGGTGGTGGTCGAGGAGGCCGTCGCCGCCTGCCCGCCCGCTTTCGTGCTCGCCGCGCGCGACCCTGAGCGCTCGTTGGCCGTCGACGGCCGGCCGGGCGTGACCTACGTGCACAACATGGGCGGCGCGCGGGACATCGCCGACGCCCGTACGGGGGCGGGTCGCCGGGCGATGCTCCGCGACCAGATCGAGCTGACGCGGGTCATGCATCACCTGTCGTGCCAGCACATGGTCACCTCGCTGGTCCAGCCCGGCGACGTGCCCGACGAGCTCGAGCCTCTGTACTCCTACCTCGTGCTCGCGCACGAGACCGACAAGTCGGTCGGCGGCCCCGGTATCTCGCATCCGTTCCAGGCCCGCTATCTCCAGGAGATGGCCGTCGCTCTGACCGGCGCCGACGGCGGCGGCGGCGTGTACCCGGTCGACCTCGCCTTCTCGCCGGTCAGTCCTCTCACCCTGGGCGGCGAGGTCACCGACGCGCTCGTCGCGCAGGTGCGGCGCGGCGGCTTCGTCGTCGAGATCCTGCCCTGTCCGGCGATGGCCACGACGGCGCCGGGCTCGCTCGCCGGGGCCGTCGCGCAGCAGAACGCCGAGGTGCTCGCCGGCGTCGTCCTCACGCAGGTCATCGCTCCCGGCACGCCGGTGTACTACGGTCCGCGGCTGAGCGCCGTGGACCCGCGCACCGGGGTCGTGGTCTCGGGCACGCCCGAGACCGGCATCGCCTCGATGGCGGCGACGCTGCTGGCGCGGCGGTACGGCCTCGCCTGCGACTGTTACGGCCCGACCAGCGACAGCAAGGTCGTCGACGCCCAGTTCGGCCTCGAAACAGCGCTCAACGCGGTGCTCGGCATGGCCGCGGCGCCGCGCTTCCTCTCCGGGGTCGGCGACATCCAGGCCGGCGTCGCGAGCTGCGCCGAGTCGCTGCTCGTCGACGACGAGGTCCTCAACTACGTCGTCTACGCGCGCACGCCGCGGCCCTGGGACGCCGACGCCCTCGACGTCGAGGCCATGGTCGACGGCGTCCTGTCCGGTCGCGGCTTCCTCGGCACCAAACACACGCGCCGCTACATCCGTAGCGAGTTCTGCACCCCCGCGGTCGGGTACCGCGGGGGTCTCACGGAGTGGCTCGCCGGCGGGCGCGCCGGCCTCGCCGACCTGGCCCGGGAACGCGCCGCCGAGCTCATTGCACGCGAGCCCGTCGGCCTTCCCGACGACATCGCCGCGGCGCTCTGCGGGCTCATCGACGCCGCCGCGCGCGAGATCGGTCTTGCCGAGTGGCCCGATCCGCGCCGCATCGTGGCGCCGTCGGCGTGAGCATCGCCTTCCCGCACATCGCGGCCCGCGGCAGCTACCGCGAGCTGGGCCGCGCCGTCGGCGAGGGCGCCCGCGAGCAGATCGCCGCCGCCGTCTCCTTCTACGAGGAGCACTTCGAGGCGATGGCCGGCATCGCCTTCACCGAGGCCGAGCGACAGAGCCTCGAGTATCTCCCGTATGTGAAGCGCCACCTCCCCCAGTACGTGGACGAGCTCGAGGGGATGGCCGAGGCGGCCGGGCTGCCCTTCGTCAAGCTGCTCGTGCCGAACTGCGCCGAGGAGTTCACCTGCCCGGCCGACGGCGACACCGGGTCGTCCCCGCACGGCGGGCAGTCCGCTGCCGACGCCGCGTCGCCGCTGCCCGGCGGCGCGCACTTCTGCACCGGCGTCGCGGTCAGCCACGCCGGGCGGCACGTCGTCGGCCACAACATGGACTGGTACGTCGTCGATGCCGACAAGAACGTGCTCTTCGACCTGACGACCCTCGACGGCACCCGCATCGTCACCATCGCCGGGGTGCCGTACCTGCCCATCCTCGGTCTCAACTCGCACGGGGTGGCCTGCGTCGGCAACTCGGTCTACTCCAACGACAACCGTCACGGTGTGCCCAACGTCTTCATCCGCCGCTGGGTGCTCGAGGCGCCCTCCATGGAGGAGGCGGTCGCGCGCGCCTGCTTCCCCGTGCGTGCGCGCGGCACGAACTACACCCTCGCCGACGCCGACGGCCGCATCTGGGACCTCGAGACCTCGGCCCACGGCGCCGTCCTCATCGAGGGCGGCGCGACGCTCGCCCACACGAACCACTACGTGCACCCGGCGATGGCGGTCTTCGAGGGCTACCACAAGGAGGAGTCGCGTCGCCGCCTGCGGCAAGCCGAGGGCGAGCTGGCGGCCGGCGTCGCGCGCGGTGAGGACCCGCGCGACCTCGTCGCACGGGTCCTCACCCTGCACGACGGCGGCCCCGACGCGATCTGCGGCCACCCCGACGAGACCCTCCCGGTGGCCGACCAGGTCATGACCGTGGCGAGTATGGTCTGCGACCTCGACGCTTTCCGCGTCGAGGCCTGCGCGGGGCCGCCCTGCGAGAACGAGTACCGCGTCTTCGACGTCGGGGTCTGATGGCCGTCCACGACCTCGTCATCGCCGGCGGCCGCGTGGTCGACGGCTGCGGCAACCCCTGGTACCACGGCGACGTGGCGGTCCGCGGCCGCCGTATCGCGGCCATCGGCGCACCGGGCACGCTGCGCGGCCGGCGCACGATCGACGCCGCCGGATGTTACGTCGCCCCGGGCTTCGTCGACCCCCACACGCACTCCGACGTCTCGATCCTCGCCTATCCTCGCGCCGATTCGGCAGTCCGCCAGGGCGTGACCACCCACGTCACCGGCAACTGCGGCATGGGTGCGGCGCCGGTCGTGGAGCGCTTCAAGGACGACCTGCTCCGCGAGTGGGACTACTACTGGGGGGCCCAGGTCTCGTGGGAGTGGAAGAGCTTCGCCGGCTACCTGCGGGCGATCGAGGCACAGGGCACGGCGATCAACATCGCGCCGCTGGTCGGGCACGGCGCCCTGCGTATCGGTGCGATGGGCTTCGCCGAGCGCGCCGCGACGCCCGAGGAGCTCGACGTGATGCGCCGCCTGCTCGACGCCAGCATGCGCGCCGGCGCCCACGGGCTCTCGACCGGTCTCGTCTACCCACCGGGGTGCTTCGCCGACACGGCCGAGATCGTCGCCTTGTGCGAGGTCGTCGCCCGCCACCATGGTCTCTACACCTCGCACATCCGCGGCGAGCGAGAGACCGTCATGGACGCGGTCACCGAGGCGATCGCCATCGGCCGCGCCGCCGGCGTCCCGGTCGAGGTCTCCCATAACGCGCCCAAGTGGGGGGCGCCGGAGGAGTCGCGCGGCAATCTCGACCTCGCCGACGCTGCCCGCCGCGACGGTCATGACGTGACCGTCGACAACGACAGCCACACCGAGCTCGCGCCGCGCATGTCGCGCGCCCTTCCGCAGCCGCTGCTCGACCTGCCGCACGAGCGTCTCATGGCCCTGCTCGCCGACCGTCGCGAGCGCGCCAACGTGCGCCGTGCCTGCGAGAGCGACGAGCTCCCGGGCCCCGGGTACGCCGGGCTCGTCAAGCACGGCCGCTTCGAGCGCATCTGGGTCCTGCACGCCCCGCGTCAGCCGGAACTGCGTGGGCAGACCGTGGCCGCTATCGCCGAGGCGCGCGGCGTCGACCCCTTCGACACCTTCCTCGACCTCATCGTCGAGGAGGACGACCGCATCGTCGGCATCTTCGAGTACATCGCCGGGTCCGAGATCCGTCGCGTGCTCGCACACCCGCTGGTGATGGTATGCTCCGACGGCCTCGTCATGCCCCCGGCCGAGGAACTCGAGGGCACCGCGATGTACTGGCCCTGCAGCTACGGCGAGTACCCCGGCATCCTCGAGCGCTACGTGCGCGATGAGCCGCTGTTGCGCCTCGAAGAGGCGATCCGCAAGATGACCTCCTTCCCGGCGCAGCGCTTCGGGCTGCACGACCGCGGGGTACTGCGGCCCGGGCTGGCCGCCGACGTCGTGGTCTTCGACCTCGAGCGCCTGCGCGACCGGGCCACCAACCCGTGGCCGCACACCTTCCCCTTCGAGAACGTGCCGCACGGCTACCCGGAGGGCATCGACTTCGTCGTCGTGAACGGGACGGTCGTCGTCGACGCCGGCGAGCACACCGGGGCGCTCCCCGGGCGCGTCCTGCGCCGGCGCTGACCTGCTGCGTGCGGCCGGCCGCCCGCGTCGCCGCTGCCGGCAGCCCGGACGGCAGCCGCTCGCGCGGGCGCGGCCGGCCACCCGCGCCGCCGCTGTCGGCCGTGCCGGCACCCGGTCTGCGCTGCCGGGCATCGTCAGCGACCGCGCGCCTACCTGACATCGCGTCCAATCGCGCTCCATCGTGGCCCGCCGGCGCCGGCCGCGGTGCTCCAATTGCACTTGGACATCGTGTAGAGTTGCGGGGCCCGCGGCAGGAGCCGCGGGCCCCGGTCACCACGATTCGAGAAAGGCAGGGAGAAGGACCATGGCAGCAGACCCGACCACGTACGACATCGAGCTCGAGCACGTCACCAAGCGCTTCGGCGACTTCGTCGCCGTGAAGGACATGGACCTCAAGATCCGCAAGGGCGAGTTCTTCTCCCTCCTCGGCCCGTCGGGGTGCGGCAAGACCACGACGCTGCGCATGGTGGCCGGCTTCGAGCAGCCCACCGAGGGCGAGATCTACCTCGGCAACGCACCCGTCGCCGGCGTGCCGCCGTACAAGCGCAACGTCAACACCGTGTTCCAGAACTACGCCCTCTTCCCGCACCTCTCGGTCTGGGACAACGTCGCCTTCGGCCTCAAGCGCAAGAAGGTCGAGAAGACGGAGATGCAGCAGCGCGTCGGCGAGGCCCTCGAGATGGTCGAGATGGACCAGATGCAGGACCGCAAGCCCCACCAGCTCTCGGGCGGTCAGCAGCAGCGTGTGGCGCTCGCGCGGGCGCTGGTCAACCGCCCGATGGTCCTGCTCCTCGACGAGCCGCTCGGAGCCCTCGACGCCAAGTTGCGCAAGGCCATGCAGCTCGAGCTCAAGAAGCTGCAGAGCGACGTCGGCATCACCTTCATCTACGTCACGCACGACCAGGAGGAGGCGCTCACCATGAGCGACCGCCTCGCCGTGATGAGCCAGGGGCTGGTCGAGCAGATCGGGTCGCCGGCCGACATCTACGAGAACCCGCAGTCGGCCTTCGTGGCCAACTTCATCGGCGTCTCCAACATCTACCTCTCCGACGTCGTCAAGGTCGACGGCGACGTCGCCGAGTGCCGCACCGACAAGGGCCTCGGGGTCAGGGTCGAGGTCCGCGACCATGACGCGCGCGCGGGTCAGAAGGTCGGCGTCGTGATCAGGCCCGAGAAGATCTCGATCACCCCCGTGGAGGACGCCGCCGCGGTCACCGACCGCGAGAACGTCTACGACGGCGTCATCAAGGCGGTCGTCTACATCGGGTCGGTGACGCAGTTCATCGTCGACGTCGAGGGCAAGCACCTCGCCCAGGTGCTCTACCAGAACCTCTACCACGCCGAGCGCAAGGAGTGGGTCGCCGGCCAGCAGGTCAAGATCGCCTTCTGGAAGGACAGCTGCTCCGTCATCACCGACGTCGACAAGGGCATGGCCGAGAAGGACCTCATGGGCGAGGTCGTCAGGCGTATGTGACCGGTGACGGTGGGGCGCCGCGAAGCGGCGCCCCACCGTCACATGCGAACGGACGTGACCGGCAGGGCCGGTCGCCGAGGCAGGGCGCGATGATCACCGTCCAGGACATCCTCGAGATCCCCGACCTCAACCTGCGGCTGCTCGCCGGCGGCAAGTCGACCAGCAACCCGGTGCGCTGGGTCCACATCACCGAGGTGCCCGACCCGACGCGCTGGCTCCGGGGCGGAGAGCTGCTGCTGACCACGGGTTACGGCTTCGTCGGCCCGGAGGAGCAGCAGCTCACCCAGCTCAAACAGCTGATCGACCACAACATCTCGGGGCTCGGGTTCGGCACCGGCTTCAGCTTCGAGAAGGTCCCGGAGTGTCTCGTGCGGCTCGCCGATGAGTACAGCTTCCCGCTCTTCGAGGTGCCCTACCACGTGCCGTTCATCGCCATCACCGAGGCCGTGGCCTCGAAGATCGTCAACGAGCAGTACGCGCTGCTGCAGCGCAGCCTCGCCGTCCACGAGAAGCTCACCAAGATCGTGCTCGAGGAGAAGGGCCTCGAGGCGATCCTCTCGACCCTCTCGGCCCTCGTGGGCTGTTCCGCCGTCCTCTTCGACTTCCACGGAGTGGTGCTCTGCGAGGCCGCCTACCGGCGACACCTCGGCGCCGAGCTGGTCGCCGACCTCTGGCGGCACATCTCCGACCATCGCGCCGACCGCCAGGACTTCCGCCTCGCCGTCGACGGCGTCGGCACCGGGGTGCAGGTCTACCCCGTCGTCGCCTCGCACCGCATCGGCGCCTTCCTCGCCGTGGTCAAGGACTCAGGCGACTTCTCGGACTACGACCGCATCATCCTGCACCACGTGGTGACCGTCACCGCCCTCGAGCTGGTCAAGAAGAAGGCGGTCGCCGAGACCGAGAAGCGGCTCGCCGGCGACTTCTTCGACGAGCTCATCGCCAGCGACCTCTACGAGGAGGAGATCGCCCGCCGGCTGGTCTTCTTCGGCCTCGAGCCGGAGGCCGAGCACCTGATCCTGCTGGTCGACATCGACGGGCTCCCGGGCTCGGGCGACGGCGACCGCGAGCGGGGGGTGCTGCAAGACGTCAAGGAGCGCTTGCACTGGGCGGTCGACGAGTTCATGGCCCGGCGCGAGCTCCTCTTCATCTCGGCCTCGCGCAGCGACTCGGTCGTCGTCCTCGTGCAGCCGGGCCGTGAGGATGGCGGCGAGATCCTGGCGACGGCCGGCGAGCTGCAGGAGACGATCGCCCGCATGCTGCCCGAGGTGAGCGTGTCGATCGGCATCGGGCGCCCGCACCGTCCTCTGGTCGACCTGCGCCAGAGCTACTACGAGGCCCACTACGCGATCAAGATCCGCCGCCTCAAGGATTCGGGTGGGGTCATCGCCAGCTTCGACGACCTGGGCTCCTACGGGCTGCTGCTCGGCCTGCAGGACACGCTCTCGCTCGAGGTCTTCTACGACAGCGTGCTCGGCCGCCTGCAGGAGTACGATCGGCAGAATTCGAGCGATCTCGTCAAGAGCCTCGCCTGCTTCCTCGAGGCCAACGGCCACTGGGGCGACGCCGCCGAGAAGCTCTACGTGCACCGCCACACCCTGCGCTACCGCATGAAGCGCGTCGAGGAGATCACCGGCCGCAGTCTCGACGACTCACAGGACCGCATGGAGTTCTGGCTGGCGCTCAAGGCCCGGGAGCTGATCGAACAGTCGCGCAAGGGCACGGTCCCTCCGCAGCCCTGACGCGGTCGCGGGTGAGGCGCCCGGCCACGGCGCTCACGCGAGGGCGCGCCAGCCGTTCGACGACGTGACGGGCCGCGGCTCTATGACGTGACGGGCCGCGGCTCTACGACGTGACCAGTGCGCCCGCGTCGACGATCAGGTTGACCCCCGTGACGGCGTCGTTCTCGAGGCAGAACCGCACGGCGGCCGCGACCTGCATGGGGGCGACGAGGCGACCCGTGGCCCCTTTGGCGGCGGTGCGCAGGGCGGCGTCGCGGCGCTCGTCGTCGACGAGGTCGACCGGTCCGGGGGCGACGCCGCACACGCGCACGCCGTCCGGCGCCCAGGCGCGCGCCAGCATCTTCACGAGGTGGATCTGGGCGGCCTTCGCCGCCCCATGGGCGGCGAAGGCCGCCCATGCCTGGATGCCGAGGAGGTCGGTCACGGCGACGATCGCGCCGCGCGTCGGCGGTGCCGCATCGGACTCGCCGTCCGGCGCGGCAGCATGGAGCGTGCCGTCCTGCGGTGCCGCATCGGACTCGCCGTCCCGCAGCGCCACGCGGGGCGCGCCTCCGTCCGTTGCCGTGAGGGCCCCGCCCGTCTCGTGCACCATCGCATCGCGCGCCGCGCAGGCGGTGAAGAAGAAGCCCCGCGCGACGACGTCGAACGACGCGTCCCAGGCCGCCTCGTCGATCTCCTGCGGCGGTGTCGGCACGAAGGCGCCGCTGGCTGTGTAGAGGACGGCGTCGAGGCCGCCGAGGGCGCGGGCGGCGTCGGCGACGGCTGCGCGCGCGCCCTCGGCGGTCGCCGTGTCGGCGGCCAGCCCGACCGCAGCCGGCGGCGGCCCGAGTGCGGCGGCTGCGCGCGCCGCATCGTCGGCGTCGCGCGAGGTCAGGGCCACACGGGCCCCGGCGAGGGCGAGGTCGGCGGCCAACTCGCGCCCCAGGCGCCGGGCGCCGCCGACGACGAGACAGCGGGCGCCGGGCAGCCTCATGCCGGTGCCTCGCCGCCGGGTGTTGCGAAGGGGCCTCCGCCGGGTGCGACGCCGAGAGCCGGGGGGGCGTCGCGGTCGGTCGCGACGCCGTCGCCGGCCTCGCCGCCGGCGAGGTCCTCGTACAGACAGGCGGCGATGCGCGCGATGACCCGCGGCGCGCGCGCCGTCGCCGCGAGCGACAGGCCCTTGCAGAAGACCACCATGACGAGCGGCACCTGCTCGCGCGTGTAGACGAGAGCGGCGTCGTTGCTCGTGCCGCTCACGCCGCCGGTCTTGTTGGCGATCAGGAGCCCCGCCGGCAGGCCGGCGGGGATCTTCTCGCGCCACTCCTGCCGGCTCATGACCTCGACCATGAGCCGGCAGGACGGCGCCGACGCGCAGCGGCCCTCGGCGATCATGGCGAGCAGCTCCATGACATCGCGCGGCGTGCCCTGATTGTCGAGCGCCTGGTCGATCGTGAACCCGTCGTCGTAGTCGCGCTCGCCGGAGTAGCCCCAGCGCGCGTCGTACAACCGCCGGAAGGCGGCCCCGTCGAGATCGGCGTTCTCCTCGAGGACGCGACGCAGCGCGGCGTCGGTGGTCCCCGCCGCCTCGAAGCCACGCCAGCGTGCGACCACGCCGGCGCCGTCGAGCCCCTGCCAGTCGCTGCCCGCACCGCAGCTCATGAGGAAGTACTCGCGATCGGGCAGGAAGCAGTCGATGTCCGCGAGACCCAGCGCCGTCATCGCCGCGTTCACGCTGCCGAGGCCGATCCTGCGCCAGAGCATGTCTGTGGCCGTATTGTCGCTCAGAGTGATCATCAGGTAGAGCAGGTCGCGGACCGTCATCGCGAGCCCCGGATGGCAGTGGATCAGCGTGCTCCCCGGGCTCTTGTCGGCCTCGGTCAGCGTGAGACGCTCGTCGAGACGGAGCACGCCACGGTCGACCTGGCGCATGACCTCGACCATCACCGGGATCTTGAAGACGCTCGCCAAGGGGAAGCGCTCGTCGGCGCTGTGG
>JAFGAW010000032.1 GCA_016933475.1 Thermoleophilia bacterium | reverse complement strand
GTCCGGCCGACATCGCTTCATCCGCCGCGGTGAGGCGGACGCCGCTGCGTGCCGCAGCCCCTCCGCGCACCGGACAAGACCGCGGCAGACGCCGCGGGGCGGCGGGCTTGGATGCCCGCCGCCCCGCGGCGTCGTCGTACACTCAGGGTGTCACGCCTGCGGCGCTCGCCGTCAGGCGTTCGCGCCGGCCGCACCCGCCGTCAGGCTGACGTGCGGGCCGCGCATGAGGTCACGCGGTCGCGCCGGCCTCGCCGCCCGTCTCGGCCTCGGTCTCGGCCGGCGGCGTATAGGTCGTCCAGGGGTCGGACTCGTCGCCCTTCCACTGGCCGCAACCTCCGAGCCAGCCGCCCTCGCCCTTGGCCATCTTGTAACCGAAGTAGACGCCTACCCCGATGAGGCCCAGCACGGTCAGCCAAAGCAGTGTCTTCATGTGAGGCTCCTCCTCCCGTCGGCTTGGCCCATCGTACCCTACTCGCCCACGGCGCACGCACACGGTCCCCGCGCTTTGCCCGCCGTGCGTCGGAGCACGTAGACTCGCGGCCATGTGGGTGGTCACGCACGTCTTCGTCGGACTCGCCATCGCCGCGCTCGTCGGTGGCCCCTGGTGGCTCCTCGTCCTCCTGGTCGTCGCCTCGCACGTCCTCATGGACCTCATCCCGCACTACGACTACACCGTCTCCAGGCACCCGGTCGGCTACGGCGTGCTCGACTTCGCCGGCTCGCTCGCCGCCTTCCTCGTCTGCTGGCTCGCCCTTGGGTGGCCGCTCTGGCTCGCCTCCATGGGGCTGCTCTCGGGAGCGCCGGACTGGGACGTGCTCATCGCGACGCTGCGCGGCGACCACGCGCGCAAGTGGTTCCCGAGCCACTGGTCCTCCTTCCCGCACGGCAGCTCCGGCCCGCTGTGGGGTATCTCGGTACAAGTGGTGCTGATGGCGGTCAGCATCGCCGCGATAGCGTACGCGGGGCCGTGACGACCGGCGTCGCCCGTCCGCGGACGGGGCCGCGTTCGACACGCTCATGCGCCATGTGCGGGAGACCGGCGCTCAATTCGTCGGACCGCCGTTCGCGCTCTACCCCGAGATGCCCAGCGAAGAGTTCCCGATCGCAGTGTGCATGCCTGTCGCGCCGGGAGCGGTGACCGGCGACGAGGTGACGCTCGAGGAGCTCCCGGGTGTCGAGGCGGCCACGCTGCTCTATCACGGCCCGTACGACGGGATGGAGCCGTCCTGGCGTCGTCTCATGGAATGGGTCGGGGCGTCCGGCCGGCAGCCTTCGGGCCCGGTGCGCGAGATCTACTTGAGTGACCCCGACCAGGTCAGCGAGGAGGAGCTGCTCACCGAGCTGGTCGTGCCGCTCGCGTAAGACCGCAGGCGGCGAGCGTCGTCGCGAGCGCACACGCAGGGCCGCGTCGGGGCGGCGGGGGCGGCGGCTCTCCCGAGCTGCCGCCCCCTCGCTCACGCCGCCCGCGTCTCCCCCTCGCCCGAGCCGCCGCTACTTCAGCAGCTCGCGCACCAGCTCCTCGGCGAAGAGCGCCTGGAAGGCGACGTCCTTCACGTGGATGCGCTCGTCGACGTTGTGGTAGCGGTCGAAGACGGTCGGCCCGTCTTCGACGAGGTACGGGCCGAAGCCGTAGGCCACGATGTCGGGGAAGGCGACGCGGAACCAGTTCGAGTCGGTGAAGCCGACGCAGTGCGTCGCCGCCACGCAGCCCTGGGGCACGTGCCGGCCCAGCACCGTCGAGATCGCGTCCGCAAACGGGCCGTCCGTCGCCGAGGCATTACCGCGCACGACGCTGAACCACTCGAGGCTCCAGTCGCCCTCGACCCCGGCAAGTGCGGCGTCGATCTCGGCGCGCACGTCGTCCTCGGTCTGCCCCGCCGGCATGCGGCAGTCGACGAAGAGCTCGACCGTCTGGGGGAAGACGTTCACCGCCTTGCTGCTCGAGTGCACGATGGTCGGCGAGAACGTCACCCCGTAGAGCGGCTCGAGCAGGCGGCCCAGGAGGCCGTCCCCGGCGTGCAGCTCCTCGAGCGCCCCGCGCGCCGACGTCACATCCAGCAGGCGGCGGCGCATCTCGACGTCGTCGACGAGCAGCTCGACGTACTCGGGCGAGACGGTGGCGAGAGACACACTCGGCCGATAGTCGTGCAGGGCGCGGATCAGCCCGGCCGCGTCGACCACGGCGTTGCCGTGACGCAGCGGCACCGAGGCGTGGCCGCCCTCGCCCTTGACCGTCAGCTTGAACTGCGCCGTCCCCTTCTCCCCCGTCTGAAGCTCGTAGAGGCGGCGGCCGTCCGGCAGGTTCAGGAACTCACCGCCGCCCTCGTTCAGCAGATAGTCGCAGCGGACGAGGTCAGGGCGGTTCTGGGTCAGCCAGCGGGCCCCGGCCACGGCTCCTTCCTCCTCATCGGCCGTGGCCGCGTAGACCACCGTGCCGGCGAAGTCGCGACCGCTCGCGGCGAGGCGACGCACCGCCACGGCGTGCGCCGCGACGAGGTTCTTGATGTCGGCGGCGCCGCGGCCCCAGACCCAGTCGTCGCGGACCTCCCCGGCGAACGGCGGCACCGCCCAGTTCTCGGCCTCGGCCGGCACGACGTCGGTGTGGGCGAGCAGGGTGATCGTCGGGCCCGGCCGCGTGCCCTCGAGGCGCAGCACGAAGCTGCGCCGGTGCTCCGGCTCGCCGACGATCACGCCCTCGAGCCCGTGCTGAGCGAACCAGCCGGCGAGGAACTCGGCCACCTTGGTCTCGTTGCCGGGCGGGTTCGTGGTGTCGATGCGCAGCAGCTGCCCCAGCAGCTCCACCACTTCGTCCTGACGCTCCGCCAGCGCGCGCTCGTCCACACTCGTTGCCTGCACCTGTGCCTCCTCGCGTCGTCCGGCTCGCCCCTCGGCCACGGGCAGGCCACGTTTGGCTCACGACCATCATATGCGAGGCTCGCGGGCGGTCGCGCCGGCGCTACGCTCACACGCGTGACCGCCTCGGCCGGGTTGCGGTACACTTTGCCCCCGCGCGGAGAAGTGGCCGAGTGGCTGAAGGCAACCGCCTGCTAAGCGGTTAAGGGGCGACAAGCTCCTTCCCGGGTTCGAATCCCGGCTTCTCCGCCAGCCCTCCCCCGTCGCGCCAGACGACCAAGCACGCGCTCGCCGCGACTCGCACCCGACCGCGTCGGGATCGCGTCGCATGCCCCCGTCCTTCGCTTTTCGCGGGCGTCGCGGGTCGGGTATACTGCTCTCCCCAGTGCGCCTGTAGCTCAGTTGGATCAGAGCGTCGGTCTACGGAACCGAAGGCCGCAGGTTCGAGTCCTGCCAGGCGCACCACTCCCCCCTCGTCGCACGGCGCACGACCGCGCTCCGCTGACGCCGCCGGAACCCGACCAGTCGCGGTGTCCGCAGGGCTACCGGCTCCTCGAAGCCCGCTTCGATGATGGGTGACCTGATCGCCTCGCCCTCGAGGGGGTTGACGAGCGGATCGAGCGCCTCCACGCGCACGACACCCGGCGACCACGTCCGCACAGGGAGCGGCCAAGGGGGTATAGCCTTGGGTCGTCGCCGACCCGCGAGGGCTCGGAGCTCCCGGCAGCGACGGCGGCAAGGTGACCGATCGGTCGGGGCAGGCGGCCCCGACGAGACGCCGGCGCGACGGCCGGCGGTCGGACTGGAGGAGGGAGCGAGGATGGCGGTTCGGCCAGAGAAGACAGCAAGGCCTCTTGTCGACACGGCGCGCGCAGCCGTCTACTGGCAGGGCGGCGACCCACGCTGGCAGCCGGTCGGCGTCGCGCCCCTGACGACCACCGAGCGCGCGGACGTCTGCATCGTCGGCGGCGGGTTCACCGGCCTCTGGACGGCGATCGCGATCAAGCGGCTCGCACCCGAGACCGACGTCGTGATCGTCGAGCGCGAGTACTGCGGGGCCGGCGCCAGCGGGCGCAACGGCGGCTGGGTGAACGGCTGGGACGACGCGCTGCCCAAGCTCGTCGCCCACTTCGGCCGGGACGCCGCGCTGTGGCTCCTCGACGCCTCCCAGCGCGGCCTCGACGACATCCG
>JAFGAW010000207.1 GCA_016933475.1 Thermoleophilia bacterium | reverse complement strand
TCGACGCTCGTCGGGAGGCATGGATGGAGGAGCGGCCCCAGTTCCAGGTCGATGTCGAGAAGGCCGGCGACGACGTCGGCATCGTGGTGCTGCGCGGCGAGGTCGACATCTACTCCGCGCCGCAGTTCAAGGAGGCCCTGGTCAACGGCATCGAGGAGGGCGCGAGGCGCATCGTCGTCGACCTCAGCGACGTCACCTTCATCGATTCGACCGCCCTCGGCGTTCTCGTCAGCGGCGCCAAGCGCGTAAGGCCGCGCAACGGCAACCTCGACATCGTCTGCAAGGACGAGAACATCATCCGCATCTTCGAGATCACAGGGCTCAACCGCATCTTCGGCATCTACCCCGACCGGGCCGCGGCGCTGAAGGCGGTCGTCCCCTGAGCAGGAGCTCTACCGCGAACTAGACGACACGGTCACCCATCGGGGGGAGGAGCACGATGGAATTCCGGTCAGCGAACGCCTTCCGCGGGCACAGGATCCTGAGCGCCACCGACGAGCTCTCGAGAGCACGCACCTACGGGTCCGGGCGCGTCTGTGCCGTCCCCGGCTGCGGAACTCTCCTCTCCGCCTACAACCCCTCAGACGTCTGTGCCCTGCACAGCGGCGCCTGGCACGACGAGTCGCACCAGGCCACACGCAAGCTCACCCAGCGCGAGGAGCTCACGCGGCGCTGCGCCTTCGAGCCGTGCAGCCGCGAGTTCACGACCACCAACCCGGCGAAGAAGTACTGTAGCGACGCCTGCCGCATGCGTGCGTTCCAGGCGCGCGTCACGGCCGCCCGGCACCTCGGCGACGCGGCGGTCAGGCAGGAGCGCCGCGCGAGCTGAGCCGTGACGGCAGTGTGAGCCGAGCCGCCGTGGCGGCCTGTCGGCGCGCGTTCGCGCCGGCGCGCGGCGCGGCCTCAGAGAGGGGCTGATCCCGCCGAGAAGACGGGCGGGATCACGGGCAGCCTCCCGCTCGCCAGGATCTCCACACCCTCGTCGATCGAGTCGTAGACCGGGACGACGTTGGGCAGCCCCACGGCGCCAAGGACCTGACGCACATGCCCCCGCGGCCGCGTCACCAGCAACTCCCTGCCGTGACCGTGCAACCTCGTGACAAGGGTCACCACGTAGCCGACGAAGGAGGAATCGACGAAGCGCACGTCCTCGAGATCGAGGATCAGGTGACGGCGGTGGTAGAAGGGCCCGAGCCGGCGGCGGAGGAAGCGGTCGATCTCGGGGACGGTGTCGATGTCGAACTCGCCCGAGAGGTGGACGACGGGGAACTCCTCGCCCGCCGCCGTGCACTCGAGTGAGAGGTCGAGCTGCGCCGCGCTCCGACCGTACGCGGAGATGGGCGACGAAGCACTCACGGTGACCTCCCCAGGCAGGAACGGACGGCTGCGGCGGACCGGGGCGGCCGCACGTCGCAGTCGGGCTGCCCCAGAAGCCTCCGGAACCCTACGCAACGACGCCCGCGCCTGTAAAGCCGTGCGACGGGTGAATTGGGAGGTTTGCGCCTGACCCTCTCGGCGACCCTGAGCGAGCTTCACGCTGTGGTCGAGCGCCCTCGAGGTGTGCGGGAGGGCGCGGGCCTCAGCCCTCTTCGGCTGCCCGCGCCGCGAGGCGCCGGTACTGCGGCTCGCGCTCCTTGAACACGGTGACGATCGGCGCGGCCACGAAGATCGAGGAGTAGGCGCCGGCGATGATGCCGACGAGCAGGGCGAAGGCGAAGTCGGTGAGTGTCGTGCCGCCGAAGAACAACAGCGCCAGCACCGGCAACAGGGTCGTCAGGGTGGTGTTGATGGAGCGCGTGATGGACTGCCAAAGAGACTGGTTGACCATGTCCCCGTAGGGCATCCGCGAGAGCTTGGGTGTGTTCTCGCGGATGCGGTCGTAGATGATCACCGTGTCGTAGAGCGAGTAGCCGATGATGGTGAGCACGGCGGCGATGGTCGCCGTCGTGACCTCGCGCCCAGTCAGCGAGTAGACGCCGATCACGATGAGCACGTCGTGGACCTCGGCGGCGATGGCGCCGACGGCGAACTTCCACGACGAGAAGCGGAGCCAGATGTAGGCCATGATCAGCAGCAGGGCCACGGCGGCAGCCTCGAGCGACTTCTCGACCACCAGGCGCCCGAAGGTGGGGCCGACGGTCTGCTGGCTCCAGAGCTCGGAGCCGTCGGCCACGGCGATGCTGTACGCGTCGTCGAGCTGCTCGCGCAGCGCGGCCTGGGCCTCGGGCTGCAGCTCCTCGACGGCGATCAGGAACCCCGGGAGGTCGGTGCCCGCAACCTGCGAGACCTGCTGGATCTGCGCGTTGGAGTAGCCGGCGTCGGCCACGGTGGCGCGGACCTCGGCGAGCTCCGCCGGCTGCTCGAAGGCCACCGTGATGCGAGTGCCGGTCTTGAACTCGAGCCCGTACTGCAGACCCTGGACCGGGTTGCCGCCGCCCCTCACGAAGAGACTGATGAGACCGATGGCAAGAACGGTCCCTGAGAGGGCGAACCACCACTTCTTGTGGCCCATGTAGTCGAACGTGTAGATGCCGCGCAGGAAACTCATCGTCACTTCCGCTTCTTGCGTTTGCGGGCGGCGTTGCGACGTGCGCCGGCGGACTTCGTGCCGCCGGTGGCCGCGACCGCCGGCTTCGACTGCAGCCGGTCGTCCGGGTCGTCGCCGGATGCCGCGTCGTCCTCGAGCGCCTCGACGGCCACGGCCGGGCCGCGGCCGTCGTCGCGCGCGCCAGCCGACGCTCGCCGGCTCGCGCGCGCCCGAGCGCCCGCCGGCGCCGCCGACCCCTGGGTGGACGGTGCGGCAATCTCGCCGGTGACGCCGAGGAACGCGGGGCGCGCGAAGAAGCGGATACGGCTCATGACCCCGAGGAGGGCGCGCGTGAACAGCACGGCGGTGAGCATGCTGGTGGCGACACCGAGCATCAGCGTGAAGGCGAAGCCCTTGGGCTGAGCCGTGGCGAAGTAGAAGAGCACGGCCGCCGTGAGGATCGTCAGGATGTTGGCGTCGAGGATCGTCCTGAAGCCGCGGGAATAACCCGCATTGATCGCCGAGCGCACGGTCTTGCCTTGGCGGACCTCCTCCTTGATGCGCTCGAAGATGACGACGTTGGCGTCGGCCGCCACGCCGATCGTGAGGATCATGCCGGCGATACCGGGCAGCGTGAGCGTGACGGGGATCGCGTTGAGGAGGCCCCAGAAGAGGATCGCGTAGACGATGAGTGCGAGATCGGCGACCACGCCGAGGAAGCGGTAGAAGGCCACCATGTAGACCAGCACGAGCGCGAGACCGACGATACCGGCGGCGAGGCCCGCGCGGAGCGAGTCCTTGCCCAGGGTGGCGGAGACCTCGGCCTGCTGGATCGGCTCCAACTGCACCGGCAGGGCGCCCGTGTTCAGCACCAGAGCGAGGTCTTTGGCTTCGGCGAGCGTGAAGCTGCCGCTGATCTCGGCGCCCCCGCTGATGCCGTCGCGCAGCGTCGGGTCGGTGTGGTCGATGCGCGGGGCGGACTCGACCACGTTGTCGAGGACGATGGCGAAGGTCGCGGACTCGCCGCTGCGGAGGCCGTCGCGCCAGAGCTCTTTGGTCACCTGCTGGAACTCCGTGCTGCCCTCGCTCGTGAAGTCGATGAGCACGTTGGGCCGGTTGAACTGGTCGTAGCTCTGGCGGGCCGAGGCGATCGCTGCTCCGGTCAGCTCGGGCGGCCGCCGGTACACGTACCACGCCTCGGGGATGACCTGCTCCTCGCCCTCGGCGTCGGTCACGGTCTGCGCGGGCTCGACGACCAGCGCCCAGTCTTCGGTGTTGTCGTAGCCCTCGCGGAACTGCTCGATGTCGGCCTCGGGGACGTCGCCCTTCGCTGCTTCGGCGATCGCCGCTTCCCTGCTCTCGACGGGGCCTATCGGCCGCGCCGCCGGGTCGTTCTTGAAGAACTCGAGCTGCGCCGTCTTGCCGACGATGGCGAGCGCCTGCTGGGCGTCGGTGACGCCGGGCAGCTGGATCGAGATCTGGTCGGCGCCCTGCTGCTGGACCGTGGACTCGCTCACCCCGAGGCCGTTGACGCGCCGGTCGATGATGCTCAGCGTCTGCTCCAGCTGGTCGGCCGTCGGCACCTCCCCGGCGTTGGTGCGCGCCTCGTACACGACCTCGAGCCCACCCTGCAGATCGAGGCCGAGAAAGGTCGTGTCGCCCGGAGGGATGATGAAGTACAGCGCCACCCCGACGAGGGCAGCGACGACCGCGAGGATGATGATGTTAAGGTGTCTGCGCATGCTGGAAGGCCGCACTCACGGCCGCCGGAGGCTGAAGCGTACCCGAGCCCGCTGAGGCACGCAACTTGAGCCCGGAGCGGCTGGCGCGGCCGGGCGCTGCAGCAGAGACCGCGCTCACGTGCCGGCCGGCGACGATGGCCTCAGTGGTCCTTGAGGAAGCTCGGGATGTCGAGGACGTCGTCGTCGACGTCGAAGCGCGGCCGCGCCTCACCGGACTCGAAGGTGGTCGTGGGGCGCGATGTGGCGGCATCGGCGCGCGCGGGCGCCTCGAAGCCCTCGACCGTGCCGTCGAACCCGGTGGCGATCACGGTGACGCGGACCTCGTCGCCGAGCCCGGCGTCGACGACCGCGCCGAAGATGATGTTGCAGTCGGCGTCGGCGGCGCTGGAGATGATCTCGGCGGCCTCGTTGATCTCGAAGAGCCCGAGATCGCTGCCACCGGTGATGTTGAGCAGGATGCCCTTGGCGCCCTCGACACTGGCCTCGAGGAGCGGCGAGCTGATCGCCGCCCGCGCCGCCTCGACGGCGCGGCTCTCGCCGCTCGAGACGCCGATGCCCATGAGCGCCGAACCGGCGTCCTTCATGATCGTGCGCACGTCGGCGAAGTCGAGGTTGATGAGACCGGGCACGGTGATGAGGTCGGTGATGCCCTGGACACCCTGGCGCAGCACGTCGTCGGCGACCTTGAAGGCCTCGATCACCGACGTGCGCCGCTCGACCACCTGCAGCAGGCGGTCGTTGGGGATGATGATCAGCGTGTCGACCTTGTCGCGCAGCGACTGGATGCCGTCCTGAGCCTGACGGGCGCGACGCTTGCCCTCGAAGGTGAAGGGGCGCGTCACGACGCCGACGGTCAGGGCGCCGAGCTCCTTCGCCAGCTCGGCGATGACGGGCGCGGCGCCCGTGCCGGTGCCGCCGCCCTTGCCGGCGGTGACGAAGACCATGTCGGCGCCCTTGAGCGCGTCGCGCAACTCGTCTTTGCTCTCGACTGCGGCCTGGTAGCCGATGGTCGGGTTGGCGCCCGCCCCGAGACCGCGCGTGATCTTGCTGCCGATGTGGATCTTGACGTCGGCGTCGCACATCTGCAGCGACTGGGCGTCGGTGTTGACGGCGATGAACTCGACGCCGCGCAGGCCGGCGTCCACCATGCGGTTCACGGCGTTGGTGCCGCCGCCGCCGACGCCCACGACCTTGATGACGGCGAGATAGTTGGCCGACGAGTCCATCATCTGGCTACCCTCCTGTTAAGGTCGAGACCCGCCGTCATGACCCTCCGCCGACTCTCATCCAGTGCTTGAGACTGTGTGGACAGCACCTCTTGACCAACCACACATTCGCTCGTTTTGCGGGTAGTTCTCTGACCGTGAACCCTACCCCGCCGGTCGAGAGGAAACCCTCTCCTGAATATATCGACGGCCCGAGAGGAGTGTCAAACACCTCCGTCGTCGGGCACGGGGTGAGGCAGCCCTCGTCTCACCCTTGAGCATACCGTCGGCCGTCACTCGAGCAGCGGCTGCCCTAGTGGCCGCTCGGGCACGGAGACGTCGACGTAGGTCGGACGCAGGCCCCGGGCGCGATACGCCGCCGTGACGGCGCGCAGGGCGATCACCTTGTCGCTGAGGCGCCCCGCATCGCCGAGACGGACCAGCGTGCCGTCCCGCAGGGTGACGGTCAGGCGCAACGCCTTGGTCACCTCGATGCGCGCGACCCGGCGCCGCAGGCTCCGGGGGACGTCGGCGAGGACGGCGACCGCCGTCTGCACCCGCGCGTCGCCCGCCGCCTTCCCCGGCCTGGGCGCCTCGGTGACGCGCAGCCGCGGCAGACCACCCTCGACCTTGCCGTCAGGGCCCTCATCGATGGTGCCCGCCTCTGGCGGCGCTCCGTCGCCCGCAGCGGAGTCCCCGCTCGCCACGGCCGCGTCCCCGTCGGCGGCAGCCGCATCTTCACCGGCGGCGGAGTCGGCGGCCGCGGACCCGACCTCGACGGAAGCCGGGCCGGAGGAAGCGGCGCCCTTCGCCGGCGCCTCACAGATCACGTGCCCTTCCGCGCTGACCAGGAACCAGCGGCCCTCGGCCAGCACGGCCAGCGCCGGCCGGTGCTCGATGAGGCGCACGCGCAGCGTGTCGGGGAAGTCGCGATCGATCTCGACATCGGCGAGGTAACACTGCCGGCGCAGGACGCGTCGCACGTCCTCGGCGGTGACGGCGAAGAGGTTCTCGCCGAGGAAGGCGCCCTCCAGAGCACGCCGGGCCTCCTTCTTTGCCACCATGCGGGCACCGGTGACGACGACGCGCTCGGTGGTGAACGTGGAGGTCGAGCGGCCCCAGGCGACGACTGCGCCGGGCACCGCGAGGACGGCGACCGTCAGCAGGATGCTCCAGAAGATGTGCAGACGGGGGCCGCGCGCCCCCCCGTGTCTCGCCATGCGTCTCTGCCCCGGGGTCGGGTGAAGGGTCGGCTCACCCGCGTATTCGCCGCCGCGGACGGCGTCCCTGCGGAGCCGCCGGGCCGGCGTCAGTCGCGACCGGCGGCGGCGCCCGCCGGCGACGGCGCGGCCTCGTCGTCGAGCAGCGCCACGAGCTCGGCGGCGACCGTGTGGATGTCGCCGGCGCCGATGGTGAGGACGAGGTCCCCCGGCCGCACCCGGTCGCGGAGGTAACGCACCACGTCGGCGTTGCGCGGCAGGTAGCGGACGGGCCCTCCGGGTCGCGCAGCCAGGTACGCGTCGACGATCAGCTTGCCGGTGATACCGGGCTCGGGTTCCTCGCGGACGCCGGTGATGTCCGTCACCACGGTCTCGTCGGCGAGCGTGAGGACGCGGCCGAAGTCGCGCTGCAGGTGACGGGTGCGCGAGTAGAGATGGGGCTGGAAGACGGCGATGACCTTGCGGTGACCGCCGAGGTTGGCGGCGTTCAGCGTCGCCTCGATCTCGGTCGGGTGGTGGGCGTAGTCATCGTAGACGAGGACTCCGCGCGGCCGCCCGACCTCGTCGAAGCGACGCGCCGCGCCGCTGAACGTGGCGAGCTGTGCGGCGGCCTCGGCGACACCCAGGCCGCAGCGGTCGACGATGGCGAGGCAGACGAGAGCGTCGACGACGTTGTGCACGCCGCCCACCCGGAGACGCACGACGCCGAGGTCCTCCTCCCCGCGCCGGACCGTGAACTCGCTGCTGAAGCTGTCGACGCGCTCGACGTGGGCCTGCCAGTCGCCGGCGTCGATGCCGACGGTCAGCACCGGCGCCGTGGAGGCCGCGCGCAGCGACTCGGTGCCGGTGCCCTCGACCAGCACGAGGAGCCCGTCGGGGGGCAGCAGCCCGACGAACGTGTGGAACACGTCGCGGATCTCGTCGAGGCAGCTGAAGTTCGCGTGGTGGTCCATCTCGAGGTTCATCACCGCGGCGATCTCGGGCCGCAGGTGGACCAGGCTGCCGTCGCTCTCGTCGGTCTCGGCGACGAGCCACTGCCCGTGCCCGAGACCGGCGTTGGAGGCCATCTCGTTGAGCTCGCCGCCGATGACGTAGGTCGGGTCGAGACCGGCGCCGTGGAGGACGTGGGACACCATGGACGACGTCGTCGTCTTGCCGTGCGTGCCGGCCACGGAGATGCCGCGCCGCGTGGCCATCAGGCGGGCCAGCATCTCGGCGCGCTGCAGCACGGGCAGGTCGCGCCGGCGGGCAGCACGCAACTCGGGGTTGCCGCGCGGGATCGCCGACGAGACGACGACCACGGCGGCGTCGCCCAGGTTGTCGGCCCGGTGGCCGATGGCCACGGGGACGCCGGCCTCCGAGAGCCGCCGCGTGTAGCGCGACTGCTTGAGGTCGGAGCCCGCGACGCGCACCCCCATCTGGTGGAGCACCAGGGCGATGGCGCTCATGCCGGCGCCGCCGATGCCGATGAAGTGCACCGGCTGGGGGAAGCTCTCGCTCGTCCTGCTCACCGTCCCTTCGCCTCCATGAGCGCCTCGATGGTGTCGGCGACGCGTCGCGTCGCGTCGGGGCGGCCGAGCCGCCGGCTCGCGGCCGCCATCCGCGCCCGCCGCTCGTCGTCGCGGAGCAGCTCGGCGACCAGGCGGCCGAGGAGCTCGCCGCTGAGGGCGGCGTCGTCGACCACCAGCGCCGCCCCGCCGGCGGCCATCCACTCGGCGTTGCGTCGCTGGTGGTCGGCGGTCGCGTGCGGATACGGCACGAGGATCGCCGGGCGCCCGAGCGCCGCGATCTCGGCCACTGACCCTCCCGAGCGGGCCACCACCAGGTCGGCGGCGGCCATCGCCTGGGCCAGGAGCGGAGTGTACGGCAGCAGCCGGTAGCGCTCAAACCGCGCCCCACGGCGCTCGAGCTCGGCCCTCACCTCGTCGTGGTTCCGCGGCCCACAGACGTGCACGAGCTGGAAGGGGAGCTCGCCGCTGAAGGCGTCGAGGCAGGCGCGGTTCAGCGACTGGGCGCCCTGGCTGCCGCCGAAGACCACCACCACAGGCAGGTCGTCGCGCAGGTCGAAGGCGACGAGGCCCTCGGCGCGCGTGGCCGCGACCTGCGCCGCAGCCAGCGGCCTGCCGGTGACGACGAACTTCGGCGGTTCGAGCCCGGGGATCGGGAAGCTCAGGCAGAGCCGGTCGACGAAGGGCCGCAGGAGGCGGTTGGTGACCCCGAGGCGGGCGTCGGCCTCGAGAGCCACGGCCGGGGTCCCGCGCGCCCCGGCCAGCGCGACGACCGGGCCGCTGGCGAAGCCGCCGCCGCCGACGACGGCGTCGGGGCGCAGCTCGCGCAGGATCCCGACGGCGCGCGGCGCGGCCGCGGCGAGCAGGCGCAGCGTCATGAGGTTGGAGCGCGCCGTCAGCCGGCGCTCGAACCCGCGCATGTCCAGCGTGCGCACGGCCCAGCGGTCGGGCGGCAGCGCGGCCTGGGCCGGAGTCGTGACGAAGGCGATACGGGCGCCGCGGCCCTCGAGCTCAGCGGCGACGGCGAGGGCGGGCGTCAGATGGCCGCCCGTCCCCCCCGCGGCGAGGAGCACGGCGGCTCCGTGGAGCGCTGACGACAATGTAGCTCCTCCGGTTGGTGGAGACGTTGACGAGGATGCCGATCCCGGCGAGCACGACGACCAGGCTGGTCCCGCCGATCGAGACCAGCGGCAGCGGGACACCGGTCAGGGGCACCACGCTGAGCGCCGCCCCGATGTTGATGAACGCCTGGCCGACGATGAGCCCGGCGATGCCGACGGCGAGCAGCTTGCCGAAGAGCTCGCGACAGGAGAGGGCGATGCGGAACGCCGCCCAGGCGAGCAGCACGTAGAGACCCAGCAGCACGAGGAGGCCGACGAGCCCGAGCTCCTCGCCGATGATGCCGGTGATCATGTCGGTCGTCTGCTCGGGCAGGTAGCCGAACTTCTGCACCGAGTTGCCGAGGCCGACGCCGAAGATCCTGCCCGAGGCGATCGAGACCAGGGACTGCGTCGCCTGGAACCCGCTCGTCTGGGCGAAGCGCTGCGGGTCGACGAAGGCGGCGATCCGGTCCATGCGATACGGCTCGATGAGGATCAGGGCGCCGACGAGCACCGGCGCCAGCGCGGCGAGGCCGAGGAGGTGCCGCCAGCGCGCCCCGCCCGCGACGAGCACGGCCGCCGCGCCCACGCACAGCACGAGGGTCGTACCGAGGTCCTTCTGCAGCAGCCCGACGAGCAGGCCGAAGGGGACGAGGCCGACGAGCACGAGGCGCCCGAAGCCGGAGCCCGTGCGCAGGGCCGCCGGGTCACGCACGATGAGCGCCGCGAGCAACGCGACGACGGCGAGCTTGGCGATCTCGCTGGGCTGAAGCTGCGTGAAGCCGAGGTCGATCCAGCGACGAGCCCCGCGCGCGGTGACGCCGAACCCGGGGACGAAGACCGTGACGAGGAGACCGGCGGCCACGACCGCGAAGGGCACGGCGAAGCGGCGCCAGACGACGTAGTCGATGCGCGAGAAGACGACGAGGGCCAGCACCCCAAGCCCCGCGAAGACGAGCTGACGGCGGAGGAAGTAGAAGGTCGTGCCGTGATCGAAGTAGGCCTGCGCGGCCGAGGCGCTGTACGCCATCACCAGGCCGTAGAGCAGGAGCAGCGCGGTCGCGAGGAGGAGGAGACGGCGCTCGGGCGCGCCGCTGCCGAGCGGCGCGCGTCTCGCGGCGCCCGAACGGCGCGCTGCCGTCGTGCCACCGGCGGGAGACGATCGCTCGCGTGCAGCACGCTTCGCCGGTGCGGCTCCCGCGGTGCCTGTCCTGGCCGCGGCGGCACGGCCGGCCTTGGCCCCCGTCCCGCGGTCGCTCCTGGTCGCCGCCCCGCCGCGGGACGACGCCGGCCTGGGCTCGGTCGCGCCGCGCCCGTTGACCCACGGGGCCGGCTCGAGACGCTCCTTCCCCGCGGTGGTGCGACGCGTGCTCACGTTCTGTTTCTCCCGCCTCTCAACTTCTCGACCAGCTCCATGAAGTGTTCGCCCCGGTGCTCGTAGCTCCTGTACTGGTCGAAGCTGGCGCAGGCGGGACTGAGCAGGACGACGTCGCCGGGGCCGGTGTGCGCCGACGCCCACGTCACGGCCGCGTCGAGGTCGGGCACGGACGTGTACGGCACGGCGGTGGCGGGAGCGCGCTCGGCACGGCGCCGGAAGGCGCCCTCGAGGGCGTCGCGCGCCTCGCCGATCAACAGGACCTCGCGGACGCGGCCCTCGCAGGCCGCCGCGAGCCCGTCGAAGGCCGCGCCCTTGCCGCGCCCGCCGAGCACCAGGACGACGGGGCCGAAGTAGGCGGTCAGGGCCTTCAGGGTCGCGTCGACGTTGGTCGCCTTGGAGTCGTTCACGTAGGTCACGCCGTCGACGACGCCGACCACCTGCAGGCGGTGAGCCACGGGGGCGAACGTCTGCAGCGTCGCCGCGATGGAGGAGGGCGGCGCCCCGATGGCGGCCGCAGCGGCGGCGGCGGCCAGCGAGTTCTGCAGGTTGTGCTCGCCGCGCAGCGAGAGCTCGTCGGCGCGGCAGAGGGCCACACGCTCGCCGTCGAGCGCGAGCCAGAGCCGGCCGTCGGTCACCCCGGCCACCTGCCCGGCGGTGCCGTCGCCGGTCGAGAACCAGCGGCGACGGCCCTCCCCCGGTATGGTCTCGGCAGCGGTACCGGGGTCGTCGGCGTTGAGCAGGGCGAGGTCGCCCGGCCCCTGGTTCTCGAAGACGCGCAGCTTCGCCGCCGCGTACCCCGCGTAGTCGCCGTGGCGGTCGAGGTGGTCTTCGGTCAGGTTGAGGAGCACGGCCACGTGAGGCCGGAAGCGATCGATGTCCTCGAGCTGGAAGCTCGAGAGCTCGGCGACGACGACCGCTGCCGGGTCGGCGGCGAGCGCGAGCTGCGCCAGGGCGAGGCCGATGTTGCCGCCGATGGCGACGGGGATGCCCGCCTCCTCGAGGATCCGGCCGGTCAGGGCGGTGGTCGTCGTCTTTCCGTTCGTGCCGGTGATGCCGATCAGGCGGTTCGGCAGGAAGCGGGCGGCGAACTCGACCTCGCTCCAGAGCGGGACGCCGCGCGCGACGGCCGCCTCGACGAGGCGGCTCTGGCGCGGGACTCCCGGGCTCTTCACCACGAGCTCGGCCCCGCCCGGCAGCGACGCCTCATCCCCGACCCGTACCTCGGCCCCCGCCGCCTCGAGCTCGGTGCGCGCCTCGGCCGCGGACTCGGCGCTCTCGTCGAGCGCCACCACGCGCACGCCGGGCAGGCGCTCGAGGGCGAGGCGGACCGCCGGGCGGCCGCTGCGGCCGAGCCCGAGCACGACGAGGGTGCGGACGCCGTCGAGCTCCACGGTCAGAAGGTGGCGTAGTAGGCGACGAACCCGGCGCCGGCGAAGATCGCGGCGACGATCCAGAAGCGCACGATGATCTTGGTCTCCGACCACGCCTTGAGCTCGAAGTGGTGGTGCAAGGGGGCCATGAGGAAGACGCGTTTGCCGGTGAGCTTGAAGACCGCGACCTGGAGCGCGACCGAGCCGGCCTCGAGCACGAAGAGACCGCCCATGATGACGAGCGCCAGCTCGGTACGGGTGAGGATGGCCATGGCGGCGATCGCGCCGCCGAGGCCGAGCGACCCGGTATCCCCCATGAACACGTCGGCCGGGAACGAGTTGTACCAGAGGAAGCCGAGGCAGGCGCCGCCGACGCACCCGGAGACGACCATGAGGTCCTGGATGCCCGGGTCGTTGGTGTTGCGGGCGATGATGAAGGCGACGCCGGCGAGGGCTACGAGGACGATGGCCGAGGCGCCCGCCGCCAGCCCGTCCAGGCCGTCGGTCAGGTTCACGGCGTTGGAGAACCCGGCGAGCGTCAGGAACACGACGGCGTAGAACCCCCAGGTGCCGAGGTCGAGGCGCACGTCGGTGAAAGGCACGTCGACGCGCGTGTCGAGGCCGCAGAAGTGCAGGACGACGAAGCCGATGAACAGCGACAGCAACAGCTGCAGCAGGAGCTTGTAGCGGGCGGAGAGGCCGAGCGACCGGCGGCGGACGATCTTCATCCAATCGTCGACGAAGCCGATCGAGGCGTTGGCGAGGGCGGCGAAGAGCACCGTGAACGAGGCGACCGAGAAGCGGCTGAAGACGATGTACGGAACGAGCACCGCGAACCAGATGAGGAGGCCGCCCATGGTCGGCGTCCCCGACTTGACCTGATGGCCTTCGGGGCCCTCGACGCGGATGTTCTGGCCGTACTCGTTGAAGCGCAGCCAGCGCACGAAGGCCGGCCCGATGGCCAGCACCAGGACCATGGCGGTGACGCTCGCCACCATCGCACGCAGCATCGCTCAGTCAACCCCTCGCATCGTCTCCGGCCGGCCCGCCTGCCGGGTGCCGGCCTCCCCGGCGTTCGCCGCCGGAGGGTACGCTTCCTTCACCGCGGCGGCGACGCGCTCGAAGGCCAGGGCACGCGAGGCCTTGACGAGGACGGCGCTGCCGGACGCCAGAGCACCGGGCAGCGCGGCGATCAGCTCCTCGACGGTCGCGAACCACACCTCGTGCGGGGCGCCGCAGAGGTAGTGGCGAGCGAGCTCGCCGGCGGCCACGACCTGCACGCCCGCGCGGGCGGCGTACTCGCCCACGGCGCGGTGGTAGGCGGGCGCCTCCGGCCCCAGCTCGCGCATGTCCCCGAGCAGGGCGATGGCCGGGCGCCCCGCGGCGAGCGCCACGAGGTGGTCGAGCGCCGCCCGGGTCGCCGCCGGGTTGGCGTTGTAGCTGTCGTCGAGCAGCAGGCCGCCGCCGCGCAGGGCGACGATCTCGCCGCGCAACTCGGAGAACGTGACGGCAGCCGCCCCGGGCCGCGCCTCGTCGAGGCGGTAGCCGAGCTCGAGGAAGGCGGCGAGCGCGGCCTGCGCGTCGCGCAGGTAGTGCTCGCCGCCGAAATTGAAGTCGACGGCGCCGCGGCGGCCGAAGGAGTCGACGAGGACGTGCGTCCCCGACCCCCGCACCTCCGACTCGACCAGGTGGACGTCGCTCTGCGGCGTGCCGAAGGTGACGATGCGCCCGGCGTGGCGGCGCAGGTGCCCCTCGAGCAGGGGCTCGTCGCCGGGCACGACGGCGGTGCCGGGGCCGAGCCCTTCGAGGATCTCGGCCTTGGCCGCCGCCACGTCCTCGATCCCGCCCACCAGCTCGAGGTGGACCGGGGCCACGTTGGTGATGACGGCGACGTCGGGCTCGGCGATCGCCGCCAGCGCGCGGATCTGCCCCTGCCCGCGCATCGCCATCTCGACGACGGCGACCTCGGTGCTGCGCTCGACCTCCAGCAGGGTCAGCGGCAGGCCGACCTCGTTGTTGAGGTTGCCGTGCGTGGCGACCACGCGAGCCACGGGGCGGAGGAGCGCGGCGAGGATGTCCTTGGTCGAGGTCTTCCCGGCGCTCCCGGTGATGCCGACGACCTTGATCCCGGCGCCGCGGCGCACGGCGCGCGCCAGCGCCCCGAGGGCGGCGACGCCGTCGTCGACGGCGACGCACGGCCGGCCGTCGCCAAGGGCGGCCGCGGTCTCGCGCCGCACGAGCACGGCGGCCGCCCCGGCGGCCAGCGCCCGGGCAGCGAACTCGTCGCCGTCGAAGTGCTCGCCTCGCAGGGCGACGAAGAGGTCGCCCGGCCGCAGGCGGCGCGTGTCGGTCGAGACGCCGCGCACGGTGAGCGCGCCGTCGGCGCCGCGCAGCTCCCCGCCGACGGCGGCCGCGACCTCGGCGAGGGTGAGCGGCAGCATCAGGCGCCCTCGCGGGCTGCGCCCGCGGCGTCGCCGCCGTGGCCGAGGTGTCGCAGCGCCGCGGCCGCCACGAGCCGGTCGTCGAAGGGGAGCCTGCGGTCGGCGAAGATCTGGCCTTTCTCGTGCCCCTTGCCGGCGATGAGGACGACGTCGCCGGCGCGTGCCTCGGCGACGGCGAGTTCGATCGCCCGCCGGCGGTCGGGCTCGACGACGGTCGCCGCGCGCCGCTCGTGCGGCACGCCGGCGAGGATCTCGGCGACGATCGTCTCCGGCTCTTCGCGGCGCGGGTTGTCCGAGGTGACGTAGACCCGGTCGGCGAGGCGCGCCGCGATGTCGCCCATCAGGGGACGCTTGCCGCGGTCGCGGTCGCCGCCGCACCCGAACACGACGAGCACGCGACCGGCAGCGATCGAGCGCGCCGCGTGGAGCGCGTTCTCGAGCGAGTCGGGCGTGTGCGAGTAGTCGACCACCACGGCGAAGGACTGCCCGGCACGGACCGCCTCGAAGCGCCCCGGGACGCCCTCGGCCGCGGAGAGCCCGCGCAGGGCGTCGTCGGCCGGCAGCCCGAGGGCCAGGGCCGCGGTCGCCGCCGTGAGCGCGTTCTCCACATTGAAGCGCGCCGCGAGGCGCAGCTCGACGCGCCGCTCCACGCCGGCCCGCGGCGCGAGCAGCGTGAACACAGCGCCGTCGGCGCCGAGCTCGACGTCGACGGCGCGCACCTCGGCCGCCCCGGAGGCCGGCACGCCGGCCCCGTCCTCCACGGCACAGGTCCAGAGACGCGTACCGTACGGCTCCCGGCACTCGGCCGCCAGCCGCCGGCCCCACTCCCCGCTCACGTTGACGACCGCCACCGACCCGGGCGGCGCATCGCCGTCGCTGAGGAAGAGCTTACGTTTCGCCGCGTAATACCCCTCGAAGTCCGAGTGAAAGTCGAGGTGGTCGCGCGACAGGTTGGTGAACACGACCGCCGCGTAGCGCACGCCGGCCGTGCGACCCAGGGCCAGGGCGTGCGACGAGACCTCCATGACGCAGGCGTCGTCGCCGGCCGCGACCATACGTGCGAGCAGTGCCTGCAGGTCGAGCGACTCCGGCGTCGTCAGCACGACGGGCTCGTCCCTGCCGCCGACCCGGTTGCTCACGGTGCCCAGCAGACCGCTACGCCGGCCGCAGGCCTCGAACATCGCCGCCAGCAGGTGAGCGGTCGTGGTCTTGCCGTTGGTGCCGGTGACGCCCACCACGTCGAGCCGGCGCGAGGGATCGTCGTAGAAGCGCGCCGCGAGCAGCGGCATGGCTGCCCTGGTCGACGACACCAGGAGTTGCGGCACGGCCTGGGGCAGCGGGCGCTCGCACACCAGGGCGGCTGCGCCTCGGCACACGGCCTCGGCGGCGTGGTCGTGCCCGTCGTGGCTGAACCCGCGCACGCAGAGGAAGAGCGTGCCGTCGGCGACGTCGCGCGTGTGGTAGGCGAGGGCGGTGATCTCGGTGCGCGGCTCGCCCACGAGGGTGGCGCCGGCGACCGACTCGGCGAGCCTGTCGATCCTCATGCGTGGCGATTCTACCAAAGACGTCACCACCGGGACGGCCGTCGCCGGCCGACGCTCACGGCTCGATCTCGAGGTGCTGCAGGGCGAAGGCGGCGATGTCGGCCACGGCCGGGGCCGCGACCTCGCCGCCCCAGATCGCCGCCCGGGGTTCGTCGACCGCCACGAGCACGACCAACTGGGGATCGTCGGCGGGCACGACGCCGACGAACGAGGCCACGTACGCGCTCTTCGAGTATCCGCTCCCGTCGGCCAGCGGCTTCTGCGCGGTGCCCGTCTTGCCGGCGACGGCGTAGCCGGGGATCCGCGCCTTCGTGCCGGTCCCCTTCTCGACGGCGTCGGTCAGCATGGAGAGCATCTGACGCGCCACCTTGTCCGACACGACGCGGCGGCGCTCAGGCTCGGGGGCGGCCTCCTCACCGACCTGCGCCGTGAGCCACGGCTGGACCCATACGCCGTCGTTGGCGAGCACCCCGAAGGCGCCGGCCATCTGCAGCGGTGTCACCGCGATCCCCTGCCCGAGCGGCAGGTTGCCGATCGTGGAGCCCGACCACTCACGCGGCACGATCCCGGCCGCCTCGCCCGGGAACCCGATCCCGGTCGTCTGCCCGAAGCCGAACTTGTCGACCCACTTAAGGAGCCGCTCCTGACCCATCTTGATGCCGATCTTCACAGCTCCCACGTTGCTGGAGTGAGAGAGGATCTCGCGCACGGTGTACGTGGTGGTGCTGCGCTCGTGGGCCTCGCCGACCACGCGATCGGCGACCTTGATCGACGACGCGAGATTGAACTTCGTGCCCGGCTTGACCACCCCGTCGGCGAGCGCCCCCGCGATCGTCACGACCTTGAAGATGGAGCCCGGCTCATAAGCGTCGGTGACGGCGCGGTTCCTCTCGTAACGAGCGTCGACGCCGAAGCGGTGGTCCTTGACGCGGGGGACGTTGGCCATGGCCAGGACCTCGCCGGTGCGCGGATCGAGCACGATCGCGACGGCGGCGGAGGCGCCGTAGGCACGCACGGTGCGTTCGAGGACCCGCTCGGCGGCGTACTGGATGTCGGCGTCGATCGTCAGACGGACGGTCTCGCCGGGCGTCGGCTGCGTCTGTCGGAGCGTCTTGAGCGTACGGCCGGCCGGGTCGCGCACCACGACGGCGCTGCCGGGCCGGCCGGCGAGGTCGGCTTCGTGGCTCGCCTCGACGCCGGCGATCCCGGTGTTGTCGAGCCCGGCGAAGCCGACGACCTGAGCGGCCAGACCGCCCAGCGGATACACCCTCGTCTCCTCGGCGTAGCTGCCCACGCCGGGAAAGTCGAGCTCGAGAGCCCGCTTGGCGCGCTCGGGCGTGGCCTGCCGGGCGACGAAGGCGAACCCGCTCGACCGGTCCGAGAGCGCCTCCTTCAGGGCGCGCCGCGCGGCCTTCTTCTTGATCTGCAGGGCGCGACAGAGCTGCTCGGCCGCGGCCCCGGGGTCGTCGAGCATGTAGGGCGTCGCATAGACGGTCTGCCGCGGCTCGCCCACCGCCAGGTCTTCCCCGTCACGGTCGACGATCGCACCGCGATGGGCCGGCAGGGTGAGCGTACAGCGCTGTTGCCCGTGGGCCATCCGCGCCAGGTCCTCGGCCGACGAGGCGAGAGCGATGGCCCGTCCGCCGACCAGGAAGAAGGCGAGGACGGCGAGCAGGCGGAGCAGGCGGATGCGGCCGTCGATGGCGTCGCCGGAACGCCCGCCCCCGGCACCGAGGGCACCGGCGACCCGGCGCACGAGGCCCGGGCGTGCCCCCCGTGCCGGTCGCCGTGCCCGCTGCGCCACCTCAGCGCCCCACGTCGTCGCCGGCGGCCTGCTCCGAGCCGACCGAGAGATAGACGACGCCGCTCGACGGCACGAGGCCGAGCCGCCTCAGGGCGATGGAGCGGACGCGTGTCATGGAGGAGAGTCGGGTGGCGTCGGCGGCGAGTTGCGCGTTCTCGGCGACGACACGACGCTGCTCGGTGGCGACGACCTCGGTCGCCATGGTCTTCTGGACGACCGCGAAGCTCAGCGCGATACGGCCCACGGCCAGGGTGGTCAGGGCGATGAGGAAGACCGTGAACAGCCGGACGGCACGCGTGTGCGTCGCCGGTCGCGAGCGTGGGGCGCGGGCGGGCGCCGGCGAGGAGGACGGCCGCGGCGCCGGCGCGGCGCCGGTACGGCTCCGCGCCGGCGCCGCCGATGCCCGTGCCTGTGCGCTCGCCGCCACGCCGGAGGCCGTCAGATCCGGACGGCGACGCGCAGCTTCGCCGAGGCGCTGCGCGGGTTGACCTCGATCTCGCGCGCCCGCGGCGTCACCGGCCGGCGCGTCAGCACGCGCAGCGTCGGCTCGTGGCCGCAGGCGCAGATCGGCAAGCCCGGCGGGCAGATGCAGCCGGCGCTGTAGCGCACGAAGGCCTCCTTGACGGTGCGGTCCTCGAGCGAGTGGAAGGAGATGGCGGCCAGGCGCCCCCCGGGACGCAGCACGCGGTGCGCCTCGGCGAGGCCGCGCGCCAGGGAGGCGAGCTCGTCGTTGACGACGATCCGCAGCGCCTGAAAGACGCGCCGGGCGGGGTTGCCGGCGCCGAAGCGGGCCGGCGTCGGGATGGCACGCTTGATGAGGCCGACGAGCTCGCCCGTCGACTCGAGCGGATGCCGTCCACGCTCCCTCAGGATGGCGCGGGCGATCGGCTTCGCGTAGCGCTCCTCACCGTAGCGCCGGAAGATGTCGGTGAGCTCGTCCTGCGAGAGCGTGTTGACCAGGTCGGCGGCCGTCACCCCCGCCTCGGGGTCCATGCGCATGTCCAGGGGTGCATCGTAGGCGTACGAGAAGCCCCGCTCGCGCCGGTCGAGCTGCATGGAGGAGACGCCGAGGTCCATGTAGACGACGTCCACCGAGGCGTCGGGACGCTCGGCGAGGACGTCGGCGAAGTCGCCGTGGTAGAGCTCGACGGGACACGGGGCGGCGGCGGCCACCTCGTGGTAGTACTCGGCCACGCTCGGGTCCCGATCGCAGGCGATCAGCCGGCCGCCGGCGCCGAGCCGCGCGGCGACCGCCCGGGCGTGCCCGCCGGCGCCGAAGGTGCAGTCGACGGCGATCTCGCCGGGACGCGGGTCGACGAGCTCGACGAGCTCCTCGAGCAGGACCGGCGTGTGGGCGAGCGCCATCTCGTACTCACGGAGTCGCAAGCTCGTCAGCGGTAGCATCGGCCTCCTCCTCAAGGTGGGCCAGATAGGCCGCCCAAGCGGCGCGGTCCCAGATCTCGATGTGATCCCGGACCCCGATGACGGTCGTCTCGCGACCGATGGCGGCGAACTGCAGGTGACGGGCGGGCAGTGTGATGCGCCCCTGGCGGTCGAGCTCCTGGTGGACGGCACTGGCAGCGGCGAACCGCTCCAGGGCGCGGACCTTGCTCTTCAGCGTCGAGACGCCCTGCGTCTGCTCCTCGAGGAAGCGCTCGAAACCCTCGGGCGGGTACGCCGCGAGGCAACGCTCGTGCCCTCGCGTCACGTAGATGCCCTCGGCGAAGGCGGAGCGCAGGCGTGCGGGGATCGCGATGCGGTTCTTCGCATCGAGCGTGCATTCGAACTCCCCCACCAGGACCGGCCGCTGCATGGCGGCCACTCTACCCCACCTTGCACCACTTTGCAATACTATTACCCCACTTCGTGGGGTGAGCTCCCACAAGCCGCCAAGGACGGTGACCTGACGGCGTCCACGAGGCCCGCAGCGGTCGTCGGGGACAGGGTCCGCACCAGTCGTCGGGGTCGTCGCTGGACGCGCTCGAGGGTCGCGGGCAAGACCGGGCCGGATCGATGGCCGCACGTCACATCCGTCGCGGTCGAGAGCGGGTCAGAGCGGTAGCGGCCGGGTCAGATCGGCCGCGTCGTGCCCAAGGAGCCCCGAGCGCGCGGGCGTAGGTCCGCCGGCCGGACTGCACGGCGGCAGACGGGGTGCGCCGGGGCTACGGCGAGGGGACGGTCAGCTCCTGACCGGGGTTCAGCGTCTGGAGGTCCTGGTCGGCGTTGAGGTCCTCGAGCTTGGTCACCGTCGTGTCGAAGCGCTCGGCGATGCCGGAGAGCGTGTCGCCCGCCTTCACCTTGTACGTCCTGGTCTCCGAGCCGGCGTCGGGCTCGTCGCTCGGCTCCTCGGTCGGCGTCTTCTTCGCCGATGCCTTAGGACTCGGCGACGCCACGGGCGCGCCGTCGGCGCCGTCGCCCACGACTCCGGTACGCCAGGCCAGACTGAACACCACAAGCACCGCGGCGAGGAAGACGACCGGCGCCACCAGCCGCGCAAGGCGCGCCGAGCGGTCTGGAGCGAGCGCGGGTCGCGGCCGGCGCGAGCCCGGCAGCGGGCGTGCGTCGGGCGGCGGCTGCTCTCGCGGGCCGTAGGGCAGCGGCTGCTCCCGGGGCGCGACCGGCAGCGGCTGCTCGCCCGGCGCCGCCGGCGGCGGCTCGCCCGGCGCCGCCGGCGGCGGCTCACGTCGCGCGCGATCGCCGGTCGCGCCGCCGCCGCGCCCGAGTGACTCGAGCCGGCGCAGCGCCGCGTCCGGATCGGCGTCGTCGTACAAGTCTTTGTCGTGATCGTCAGCCATCGCCTCGACCCCAGGAGCCAAGCTCGTCGCGCATCGCCGCCGCCGCCGCAGCGGCCGCGGCGCGATACTCGACGCCGGTCTCGCGCCACGCGTAGATGACCGAACGCGACGCGTTCACCACGAAGCCCGCCGCCGCGCCCTGCGCGATGCCCCGCAGCGCCGCCGCATCCCCCCCCTGAGCCCCATAGCCCGGGACCAGGATGAAGGCCCGCGGCAGCACGTCGCGCACCGCACGCAGCGACGTCGGCGCCGTCGCCCCGGCGACGGCGCCGACGTCGCTGTACCCGTAGCGACCCGACGACGCGGCACCGAGACGAGCGACCAACTCCGCCACGTGGAGATACAACGCGCGCCCCCCGGTCTCCTGCTCCTGGAGCGTGGCGGCGCCGGGATTGCTGGTGCGCGTGAGGACGAAGACGCCGCGCCCCTCGGCGGTGGCGGCGACGAACGGCTCGAGTGAATCTTCGCCGAGATACGGGCTCACGGTGACGGCATCGGCGTCGAGACCGCCGGTCGACGCCGTGAGCCCGGGCGCGCCGCCGAAAGCGGCACGCGCGTAGGCCACGCCGGTCGAGGCGATGTCGCCGCGCTTGACGTCGAGGATCACCGGGAGGTCGTGCTCGTGCGCGCAGCGAACGACCTCGGCGAGGGCGCTCCAGCCGGGCGCTCCATACTGCTCGAAGAAGGCGGCCTGCGGCTTGACGCAGGCCGCCACGTCGGCAACCGCGGTGACGACGCCGCGACAGAACTCGCTGAAGCAGCCCGCCACCGCGGCCTCGTCGCCGAGGTCGGACACACGCCCACGCCAGCGCTCGAGCAGCTCGGGCGGCAGGCACTCGAGCGTGGGATCGAGGCCGACGCAGACGAGGCTGCGGCGACGCAGGATGGACTCGGCGAGACGATCGGAGAAATGCCCTGGCATGCTGCCCACGAGAGCAGGACTATCTCATCGCGGCGCGCGGGGTCAACCCGCCGGGCTCAAATCGACGGTGACGCAGGATCGCCGGCGGCGCCGTCGCCGAACGGCGACCGGGGAGCCTGTAGGGCGCGCGGCGCTTCCGGTGGCCCGTCCACCGCCGCGCCCGGCGGCGCGCCCCCGGCTCCGGCCGTCTCGCCGCCGACGGTCCCGGCCGCGCCGCCGACCGCGCCCGCCCCACCCCCGACCGCGCCGGCCTCGACGCGGGTCGCCTGCTGGGCCTGGAAGAGACGCACGTTGCGGCGGATCGTGGCGAGCTTCTGGCGCACGACGTCGGTCGCCTCGTCGTCGGCCCCGACCCCGTCGACCTCACAGCTCTCGATGCGCTCCGACTCGCGCTGCATCTCGCGCAGCACGTCCATGAGCTGCTCGTCACCCATCTCGGAGAGCTGGTCGAGGTCCCACTTCATCGCCTTGCTGGAGGTGTCGTGCACGGCCTCGAGCTTGGCGCGCACCACCGGGTTGAAGACCGCCCCCGGGTCGACCTGGGCGGTGATCTCGTCGACGTCGCGGATCATGTCCTCGATCGATGCCCCGGCCTTGGGGATGATCTTGATCTGCCCGTCCTCGCTCTCCTCCACCCGGTCGATGGAGAGGTACGCCTTGAGGAAGCCCTCGGTGAAGGCCACGGGGACCGTGACCGCGTAGACGATGACCTGCAGGATCTCGGCCGCGAACTGGGTGAAGGTGCCGGTGTGGAGGTAGCTGTCCTCGATGAGGCCGAGGAGCATCGACTTGAGATAGGGGTCGGCGCGCATGTCGCGCGGCCGGCCGCCCGGGAGACCT
>JAFGAW010000206.1 GCA_016933475.1 Thermoleophilia bacterium | reverse complement strand
GGCCGGCGTGCCGCGGTAGGTCGGCACAGCGATGTCCTTGCCGGCGTGGTAGAAGATGGTCAGGCCGTGGGCGACGGTCGCCTCATAGATCGCGTCGAGGCGCCGCTCGTCGGGGCTGAAGGCCTGGAACTCCGGGTGCAGTTTGAAGCCGACGAGCCCCATCCCGGCCATGCGAGCGATCTCGGCTGCAGGGTCGTCGAGATCCGGGTGCATCGCCCCGAACGGGACGATGCGCGACCTGTCGAGCCCGGCGACCCAGTCGTTGATGCCGGCGACCTGACTCGCCTTGACGGCGACCGGCTGCACGGCGGCGCGCTCGACGCCGGCGCGGTCGAGGGCCTCGAGGAGGCCGGCGCAGGTGCCGTCGAAGGACGGCCGCACGCCGGCCATCTCCTCGAGGGTGCGCAGGGCCGCGCCGGCCACGGCGTCGGGGAAGACGTGGGTGTGCAGGTCGATCAGGCGCACGCCGGCCACTCCCGCGCCGTCGACGCGGCGACCCCCGCGGCTTCTGCGCCGCCTCGGCGTGCGGCGGCGCTGCCGCCTCCGCCCTGCCGCCGCCCGTGCCTCGGCACGGCGCTCACCCGGCGAGCGCCCGCGGCAGCTCGCCGGCCACGGCTTTGGTGTACGGGCAGACCGCCTGGCAGACGCCGCAGGTGCCGTCCCACTCGAGGTGCTCCCAGGTCTTGGCCTCGCAGGCCTTCTCCTCGTAGAGCTCGTCGCGGGGCATGCCGGCCCGCCAGAGCACGTCGCGGCCGGCCCCGGTGGGGCAGGCATCGACGCAGACACGGCAGCGCCCGCAGCGGCTCGCGACGATCGGCGTGCCGGGCTCGAGCGGCAGATCGGTGAAGACGGTGGTGAGCCGTACCGCCGGCCCGTAGCGGGCCGAGACGAAGACGGCCGTCTTGCCGATCCAGCCGAGGCCCGCCTGGGTCGCTGCCGTCTTGTGCGGGAACACCCCCGCGTCGCCCCAGTCCGCGAGCGGCGGGTCGTCGTTGGGGCCGCTCATCACGTTGGAGATCTGGACCGCCCGGCGGCCGCGCACGTCGGCCATCTCGACCACCGCCGCGGCGGCGGCATCGAGCTGGCCGAACAGCCGCGAGTAGTCGTCGAAGAAGGCCTGCGACATCTCGGTCCGCTCGAGACCGGCGAGAGCCTGCGGCGCATGACGCATGACGATCGTCACTGCGAAAGGGAGGTCGGGGGCGAGGTCCCAGCCGTCGTTCGCCGCGACGCCCCACTCGTCGACCGCCGCGCGATCGAGGGTCTCCCCGAGCAGTCGCATCACCTTGAGATCGGCCATCTCGCTCCCCAGTCTCGGCCATCCGGCTCGGCTAGGGTAGCACGCCCACGGACGCGAGGGCCCGCACACGGCACATGAGGGGTCAGAGAGGAGCGGCGAAGGGAATCATCCGCACAGGGAGGCAAGGAGGCCGGCATGGGACCGACGACCACACTGCGTCGCGAGCACGATGAGTTGTGTCGCGTGATCAACGCAGCAGACCGCAAGACGGAGCTCTTCACGAAGACGCGGCAGATCGACGGCGACTGGGTACGCTCGTTCGTCGACTTCAGCCGCCGCTACACCGAGGACTTCCATCAGGCCAAGGAGGAACGTCTCCTGTTGCGGCGTCTGCGCGAGAGAGCGCCCGCAGAGACGCTCGGCGTGATCGGTGTCATGCTCGCCGAGCACCGGGGCGGTCGTGTACGAATGGACCGTCTGCTCGATCACCTGCCGGCAGCCGAGGAGGGTGACGAGACTGCCGTCCTGTCGGCGACCGAGCAACTCTCCGCCTACGTGCGCCTCCTCGAGGAGCACATCGCACAAGAGCACAACGTCCTCTTCCCCTTGGCCGAGCGCGTCCTCGCCGAGGACGACGTCCGGTGGCTCGAGCGGGCGTCGGCAGAGGTCGAGCTCGAGGAGTTCGGGGCCGAGGAGCGCGCCCGTCTGGACGCGCTGGCCGTGTACCTCGCCGACGACGGCGACGGCGACGACCGCTGAGACCAGCGGCGCCGCTATCCCGCGCCCGACTCCGTGCCGCAGGAGCTGTCAGATCTGGCAACGCCCGGTGCGCCCCGGGCAGGCGCGAGCGTGGCCCGGGCGTTGACGCAGAGCTGCACGGTGCTAGCCTAACGATGGGCACTGGGGGCGACGCGCGTGGGGGCCGCGCCGCCCATACCGTGGTTCACGAGGGGGGACCATGCGAAAGCTCACCGTTCTGCTGCTCTGCGGCCTGACCCTGTTGCTGCTCTTCGGGCTCACGGCCGGGCCGGCGGCCGCCGGCGTCAGCGACTGGCGGCCGGACTTCGCCGGCGAAGTACCGTACGAGGAGATCCAGCCCATCCTCGACGAGCTCGTCGCCTCGAGCGACCGGGTCCGCTACGAGGTCATGGGCACCTCGGCCGCGGGCCACGATCTGTTCCTCGTCACCGTGGCCCGGCCGGACGTGCTCGCCGCCATCGACGACCACCTCGCCTTCCGTCAGCTCATGCTCGACGACCCCGCGGCCGCCCAGGCGGCGCTGGCGGCGGCGCCCGGCGGCATCAAGGTGCCGGTCTTCATCAATTGCTCGATCCACGGCAACGAGCCGAATGGGGTGGACGCAGGGCTCATCATGCTGCGCAGGCTGGCGACCGCCGATGAGGACGACCTCGAGGCACAGCGCATCCTCGACGAGTGCATCGTCCTCTTCAACATCTGCCAGAACCCCGACGGGCGCATCGCCGACACGCGTGCCAACTCGAACGGCTTCGACATGAACCGCGACTTCCTCCTGACGTCGCAGCCCGAGACGCGGGCCACCGCGGCCCAGATCGCCCGCTGGGTGCCGACCGTCTTCCTCGACCTGCACGGCTACTACTCCTACTACCTCATGGAGCCGTGCACGGCGCCGCACAACCCGAACTACGAGTTCGACCTCTTCCTCGGGTCCGCGCTGCCGACGTCCCTGGCAATGGAGGCGCGCATCAACGTCGAGACGCGGCGACCGGTCAAGATCGCCTACCGCGACCTCAAGGGCGGCTTCGAGGACTACAGCCCGATCTACACGCCGATGTACGCCATGTACTACGGGGCGGCGGGTATGACCCTGGAGACGACGGCGCGCGACGAGACCGGCACGGCTTGCCACTTCTGGGCGATCTGGGCCGGCGCGCTCCACGCCGCCGACAACAAGGTGCAGCTGCTGCACGACCAGGCCGAGCAGTTCCGCCGCGGCGTGCAGGGCATCCCGCAGCCGGACGGAGACGTCACTTTCCCCGAGGCCTACCTGATCCCGGCCTCCGCACCACAGCAGCGCGCCCCGCTGCAGGCGGCGCGCATGGTCGAGAAGCTGCAGGCCGCCGGCGTCGAGGTCTACCGCGCCGCGACCGTGTTCGAGCTCGGCGGAGTCCCGTACCCGGCCGGCACGTACGTGGTCCCGATGCGGCAGTCCCTCCGGGGGCTCGCGAACACGTGGCTCTGGCAGGGTACCGACCTCTCGGCCGTGAAGAGCATGTACAGCACCTGCGCGACCAACCTCACCCAGCTGCTCGGG
>JAFGAW010000205.1 GCA_016933475.1 Thermoleophilia bacterium | reverse complement strand
TTGGTGGGCCCAGCAGGACTCGAACCTGCGACCGGCCGATTATGAGTCGGCTGCTCTGACCAGCTGAGCTATAGGCCCACCGGGGACCTCCCGATGATACGCTACCGGCCGCCCGCTGGGTACGAGCGCCCGTGCTGTGAGCCAGGCGAGGCGGGTGCAAGGGGAGTTGCGGGGTCGCCGCCGCGGCCCCGCCTCGGTGCCCCGTCTTTCCGTGCTCGAACGAGAGTGTTCTCGCCCGTGACGGGGAGTGCGCGCTCGTGCCGTCAAGAGTGGTGGCCCGACGAGGAAGGTAGGCGATGCCCGACATGCTGGCGCACTGGGAAGTGGCGGAGAAGGCGCGTGCGCGCCTGCGCCCCGGCCCACTGACCCGGTTGCTCGACTCACAGCCCGACGCCTACAGGGTCGGGGCGCAGGGACCCGACTTCCTCTTCTACTCGCGCGTCTGGTCAGGGAAGCGGACACGCAGAGACCTCGCCCTCCACGTGCACCAGCACAGGATGCGCGACCTCTTCAACGGCCTCTTCGAGCACGCAGGCGGACTGCCCGCGGAGGAACGCGCGGCCGCCCTCGCGTTCGCCTGCGGGTACGCCGCGCACCTCGGACTGGACGCCGAGGCCCACCCCTGGGTGATGTACTGGACCGGCGACATCACCGACCGCGCCGACGCGCGGGAGCGTGCGCTGGCGTTCCGGCGCCACGGCGTCGTGGAGAGCTCGATCGACGTGATGCTGGCCCGGCGGCGCTCCGCCCATCCGGCGTGGCTGCGCCGCGCCGGGCTGCTGCGCATGACGCGCGTGCAGACCGCCGTCGTCGCACGGATGTTCGAGCGCGTGCTCCGCGACGTCCACGGCGTCCGGCTTCCGGCCGAGCAGGGGCGCGCAGCCTTCCGCGACATGGCGTTCGTCTACTCGGCCATGTCGGACCCGCGCGCGCCCCTCACGAGGCTGCTGACCACGATGGCGCCCGTGATCGACCGTGCCGGAGTGATGAGCCGCACGCAGCTGTATGTCGACGAGCCGCTCCCGTTCGTCGTCGACCTCGCACAGAAGGGGCGCCGCTGGTTCCACCCGTCGCTGCCGGACGAACCGCGCACGGAGACGCTGGACGAGATCATCGAGCTGGCCGTCGCCGAGATCGTCCGCTATCTCGAGGCGGTGGAGGGTCTGCTTGACGGCGCCGGCCCCGGCGAGACCGCCGACGCGATCGGCGACCGCGACATGCTCACCGGGATGCCGTGTGACGATCCGCGGCCGCTCGTCGCCTTCTCACCGGATCTCGAGCGCTTCGACGGCTGGTCGGGCTCCGGGCCCGGGTGGCCAGGCCCTCGCCTGCAGACGTAGGCTGGAGGCGGTCACCACGACCATCGTGGTGGTGACGCCGGTGAGCCTCCACCGCCTCCTCTTCCGCCGGCACCTGAAGCCTGAGACCGTCACCAACGGGGATCACATCGCCAAGGCCAGCCTCGGCCTCCTCGGGCTCGTGGTCACGGGCGTCGTCCTGCTGGTGTTCGACGTCGTGGCGACACGGACCGTCGCGCTCAGCGTGGCGGGAGCCGTCCTCGCCGTCGTCGCCCTGGCGTGGGTGGCGATCCCGAAGCTGATCGCCCGCCGTAACGCCTGACGAGGGCCGCGAGGCCGGCCGCCCCGCAGGCGGGACGCTCAGCTCGTGCCGCGCGTGACGACGCAGGGCACGCCGGCGAGCTCGGTGACGCGTGCGGCGGCATCGTCGAGCCGCTCCGACCCGCCGCCGTCGCCGACCGCCGGGGCGGAGCGGCCCAACGCCTCGTACTTGTGATCGCCCAGCCGGTGGTGCGGGAGCAGCTCCATCGACGCGATGGCGGGGTGGGCCGCCGCGAACCGCGCCAGCGCGTCGAAGTCGGCGGCCCCGTCGTTGCACCCCGGCACGACCGGCACCCGCACGGTCACGCGAGCGCCCTCCGCCAGCAGGCGCTCGAGGTTCTCCAGGATCAGGCGATTGTCGCAGCCGACGCACTCGCGGTGCCGCTCGGGGTCGAGGTGTTTCACGTCGTACAGGAAGAGATCGGTGTGCGCGGCCGCCTCGCGGAGGTCCTCCCAGCGCACCTGCCCGCAGGTCTCGACGGTGGTGTGGTAGCCCCAGCGCCGGCTGCGCCGCAGCGCCTCGAGCAGGAAGGCGGGCTGGGCGAGCGGCTCGCCGCCGGAGAAGGTGACGCCGCCGCCCGAGCGGCGGAAGAAGACGGCGTCGCGACGCACCTCGTCCATGACCTCGTCGACGGTCATCTCACGGCCCATGAGCCGCCGCGCCTCGCGGGCGCACGCGGCGGCGCACTCGCCACATGCCGTGCACAGACGGCGGTCCGTCTCGACGACCCCGTCGGCCAGGCGGATCGCCCCCTCTGGGCAAGCTTCGACGCAGCGCCCGCAGCCGATGCAGCGGCTCGCGAACCACGCGATCTCCGGCTCGGGTCGCTGTGACTCCGGGTTGGCGCACCAGGCGCAGCGGAGAGGGCACCCCTTGAGGAAAACGACCGTGCGGATGCCGGGGCCGTCGTGCAGCGAGAAGCGCTGCACGTCGAAGACCCGACCCCGCGGCTCCGCGTATTCGCTCACGGCCTGCCCGTGATCGGCCGGCTCACGCCATCTGGGCGTTGGCCGTGCGCGAGATGATGTCGTTCTGGATCGCCTCGTGCAGCTCCACGAAGAAGGCGCTGTAGCCGGCGACACGGATCAGCAGCGAGCGGTACTCGTCGGGCTGGGCCTGCGCGCAGCGCAGCGTCTCCTCGTCGACCACGTTGAACTGGATGTGGTAGATGGGCAGGTCGAGGAAGCCGCGCAGGTAGGCGGCGAGGCGCTGCAGGCCCTCCTCCCCGGCCACGACCTGGGGCTCGAACTTGACGTTGAGCAGCGTGCCGCCATCGATGTCCTCGTGGCGGAACTTGCCGACCGAGCGCAGCACGGCCGTCGGCCCGAGCTTGTCGCTGCCCTGGTTCGGCGAGACGCCGTCGGCCAGCGGCTTGCCCGCCTTGCGGCCGCTGGGCAGGGCGGCGACGGTCATGCCCTGCGGCACGTTCGAAGAGACCGGGTACCACGACGGCATCATCTTGCCGCCGGTCAGCGTGTCGTACCTGTCGTGCTCGGTCACGACCAGGTGCGCGAAGTGGCGCACGAACTGGTCGACCGTGTCGTCGTCGTTGCCGTACTTGGGCACCGCGAGGCAGAGGTCGCGGATCTCCTCGTAGCCCTCGAAGTCGGCGCGCAGCGCCTCGCGGAGCTCGTCCATCGTCAGGCGCTTCTCGTCGTAGACGAGCTTCTTGACCGCCGCCAGCGAGTTGACGCCGTCGGCGACGCCGATGCCGAGGGTGCCGGGGCCGCGGCTGTAGCGGGCCCCGCCACGCAGCAGGTCCGCGCCCTTGTCGATGCAGTCGAGCATCAGCGACGAGCCCAACGGGCAGGGGAGCAGGTCGCGGTGCAGCGCCTCGGTCACGTGCCCCTGGATCGCGATGTGGCGGAGCTCCGCGGCGAGCTGCGCCATCACCGCCGCCTCGAACTCCTCGAAGGTGGCGAAGTCGTTGGGGTCGCCGGTCTCGAGGCCGAGCTTGCGGCCGCTCAGCAGGTGCTCGCCGTTGAAGAGCGCGAACTCGACGGCGGAGCCGAAGTTGTAGTGGCCGTAGTCGCTCCACTGGTGGAGCCTGCCGGAGAGATTGGGCTCGACGCAGCCGACGAGGCACCAGTCGCGCGCCTCCTCGGTGGTCACGCCCTTGCGCAGCAGCGCCTTGATCCCCACCTCGTCGTTGTGGATCGCCGGGAAGCCGGTGCCGAGGCGCAGGAGCTCGCAGATCTTGAGCAGGAACTCCTCGGGGCAGTTGCGGTGCAGGCGCACCGCCAGCGAGGGCGAGTTGAGACGCACGTCCATCGTGGCCTG
>JAFGAW010000204.1 GCA_016933475.1 Thermoleophilia bacterium | reverse complement strand
TGGCCGGCGCCGTGGTCGTGGCCGGCGCCGTGGTCGTGGCCGGCGCCGTGGTCGTGGGTATGGCCCTCGGCGAGCGGGTAGACGACCGCGTCGACCGTCTCCGCGCCGCGCGCGGCCTCCTCCGCCTTCTCGGCGAGGTAGGCCCTGATGGCGCTGAAGTAGGCGCTGTCCCCGCTGTCGCCGAACTGCGCCGGGTCGTACGGCTTGAGCTTGAGCGCCTCACGCTTGGCGTCGATCAGCTCGAGCGCCCGGGCCAGCATCTCGTCCCAGTCGGGGATGAACTCGAGGTCGCCGCCGACCAGCTCCTCCCAGCCCTCGGTCATGAGCCGGGTGGCGACGCTGGAGGCCGCGACCGGGCTGTTCACGCCGAAGATCACGTGGGCGCCCGAGGCGGCGAAGTACGTGCCGATCGAGATCGCCTTCTCGCACATCCACTCGGGGCAGAGGCCGACGGCAGGGAGGTCGTCGATGTCGGCGCCGAGGCCGCCCTCGGTGGCCACCTGGGTGAGCACCGTGAGGATGCGGGAGTTGTCGACGCACGAGCCCAGGTGCAGGACAGGCGGGATGCCGATCGCCTCCATCACCTCGCGCAAGCCGGGGCCGGCGGCGTCGAGGATCTCGGGGCTCAGATAGCCCGCCTTGGCGCCGGCGGTCGCGGCGCAACCCGTGACCACGACCATGACGTCACGGGCGACGAACTCCTTGATCATCGTGACGATGCCCTCGTCCTGGGTCACGCGCGCGTTGTTGCAGCCGACGACGCCGGCCAGGCCGCGGATGCGGCCGGCGATGACGGCGTCGTTCAGCGGCCTGAACGAGCCACGGTGGAAACCGCCCTGCATGTAGTTGAGGTACTCGTGCGAGAACCCGGCGACGAGCGGCTCGTGGTAGTCGGGGATGTGGATCGGCCCACGGTTGGGGTAGTTGTCGATCGCGAGACGGACGATCTCGCGCGCGGTCTCGGGGGCGCGGTGCTCGTCGAACTCGACGTGGACCGCGCCGGGGATCTTCGCCTTGGGCGAGGTGGTGACCAGTTTGGTGTGGAAACGCTGCGAGAGCGGGCCGAGCGCCTGCATGATGCACTGCACGTCGACGACCATCGCCTCGACCGCTCCGGTCAGCACGGCGAGTTCCTGGTGCAGGAAGTTGCCGGCCGGCGGGATGCCGTAGCGCATGAGGATCTCCGTACTGGTGCAGCAGATGCCGGCGAGATTGATGCCGTCGGCGCCCTTCGCTTTGGCCTCGGCGATCAGCTCGGGGTCGCGTGACGCCTCGACCAGCATGGCCGAGAGGGTCGGCTCATGCCCGTGGACGA
>JAFGAW010000203.1 GCA_016933475.1 Thermoleophilia bacterium | reverse complement strand
TCGGCCGTGCACTCGGCCGCCGTCGGGTTGTGCAGGTCGTTGAGGATCAGGAGGCGGGTGCGCGGCGTGAGGCTGCGCTCGATGCCCTCGAGGTCGAGGTGGAAGCGGTCGGGGCCCGCGACGTAGGTGTAGGGCACCGGGACCCCGCCGAAGAACTCGACGAGCGAGCCGTAGATGGGGAAGCCGGGGTTGGGGTACAGCACCTCGTCGCCGGGGTCCATGAGCGCCAACAGGAACTTGGCGATCACCGGCTTGCCCCCGGGCTGCACGGAGACGTTGTCGCGCCCGTAGTCGAGACCGCGGGCGCGGCCGACGTCGGCGGCCAGCGCGTCGCGCAGCTCGGGGATGCCGGCGTTGGGGCAGTACGTCGTCTTGCCGGCGCGGATCGCCGCGAAGGACGCCTCGACGATGTGTTCGGGCGTCGGCAGGTCGAGGTCGCCGAGGTGGAAGGGGTAGACGGTCCTGCCCTGCGCCGCGAGAGCCGTCGCCTCGGCTGAGACGGCGAACACGGTCTCGGTGCCGAGCCGCTCGACGCGCGCGGCAAAGTCGTGCCCGCCGCCGGCCGCCCGCGCGGTCACGCGGGGATCGGCGGCGTGGGCGGTGCCGGCGGTCGGGGCGCCGCTCGTCATCCGCCGGCCCAGGCCCTGAAGCGCTCGTGCTCGCCCTCGAGCATCCGGTAGCAGTGCTCCTCCTCGGGGAAGCGCGCCCCGCGCACGTCGGCGACGTACTCGCTGAGTGCCGAGGTCGCGACGCCGGCGAGGTCGGCGTACTTCTTCACGAACTTGGGGGTGAAGGCCTGGAAGGTGCCGAGGACGTCGCTGACGATCAAGAGCTGGCCGTCGACGTCCTCCCCGGCGCCGATGCCGAGGACGGGGATCGCGAGCTCTGCGCGGATGAAACCGGCGACCTCGGGCGGCACGGCCTCGACGAGGAGGAGCTGGACGCCTGCCGCGGCGAGGGCGCGGGCGTCCTCGACGACGAGCCGCGCGCTCTCGAGGGTGCGCCCCTGGGCCTTGTGGCCGCCGAGCTGGCCCGAGCTCTGCGGGGTCAAGCCGATGTGGCCGCAGACCACGATGCCGGCGTCGAGGATCGCCTTGACGCGGCTGATCACCGAGACGCCGCCCTCGAGCTTGATGGCGTCGACCGCCGCCTCCTTCAAGAACCGCCCGGCGTTCTTCACCGCCTCCTCGTCGGAGATCTGATAGCTCATGAAGGGCATGTCGCCGACGACGAACGTGTTCGGGGCACCACGGCGCACCGCTTCCGAGTGGACGAGGCACTGCTCCATGGTGACCGGCACCGTGCCGGGGTAGCCGTAGACGCACATGCCGAGCGAGTCGCCGACCAGGATCATGTCGACGCCGGCGGCCTCTTCGAAGGTGGCGGTCGGGTAGTCGTAGGCGGTGAGCCAGGCGATCTTCTCCCCCCGGCGCTTCATCTCGTGAAGCTCGAGGACGCCTTTCTTCGCGGGCATGTTGTACCTCCTGGGGATGACGGCGCGCCGCGCGGCGACGGCGCCGGGCGGTTCACTCCTGAGTGACGACGGGCCAGCCGGTGTCGGTCACCGACTCGGCCATGATGAGCATGGTCTCGAGGTTCATGACGCCGGGGATGCGGGCGATGTCGACCCTGATGAGCTGGCTGAGGTGGTCGAGGTCGCGGACGGCGAGCTCGACCACCATGTCGAACTGCCCCGTCACGTGGTAGCAGGCACGCACGCCCGGGACCTCCTGGATGCCCTCTTCGAAGCTCCGGATCGACTGCTCGCTGTGCTCGCGCAGGCGGGCCAGGACGAAGGCCCGTACGGTGACGTCGAGGGCGGCCGGGTCGATAACGGCTCGATAGCCGCGGATGACGCCACTGCGTTCGAGTCGGCGCACGCGCCCCAGCATCGCTGAGGGCGACAAGCCGAGAGAGCGGGCGAGCGCCAGGTTGGAGATGCGGCCGTCGGCTTGCAGAGCCAGGAGCACCTGGCGATCTAGAGCGTCCACATCAGCCCTTTCGCGTCGCAGAGAGATTGTGGCGAGTATTCCGCGTAAAGTTCGATGCGTCAAGACGAATAGTGAATATTCTGTCGCGTAGACAGGTGCTGGCGCGCCAGAGTGTCCATTCTCGCGGTCCGCGGAGGGTCGTCGGCCCAACGACGACGCGGCCGCCGGCCCGTCGCTGCGCCGCCGGCCCGCCGCCGGCGTCAG
>JAFGAW010000202.1 GCA_016933475.1 Thermoleophilia bacterium | reverse complement strand
GTCCTCAGGCCCACGAGCCGGCCCGAGCCGGGCATCGTCGAGCACCCCGACGACGACCTCTGGGAGTCCATCGCCGCGGCCAGTCGCCAGGCGATGGCGGCCTTCCCCGGCGACCCCGGGGACATTCTCGGCGTCGGCCTGTGCACCATTCGCTGCTGCAAGGCGTTCCTCAAGGCCGACGGCTCGCTGCTGCAGCCGGTGATGAGCTGGATGGACACCCGCGCCTACCAGCCGTACATCCCCAACGACCCCGAGCTCGCCTACGCGACGACCTCATCGGGCTACATGACCCACCGCTTCACCGGCGAGTTCCGCGACAGCGCGGCCAACAACATCATCCTGCAGTGGCCCATCGACACCGACACCTGGCAGTGGGACCCCGCGCTGTTCGACGAGTTCAACGTGACGCGCGACCTGCTCGTCGAGCTTCAGCTGCCGGGCGACATCGCCGGCTACATCACGGCGGAGTGCGCCGCCGCGACCGGCATCCCGCAGGGACTGCCGGTCGTCACCACGGCCAACGACAAGGCCGTCGAGGCCCTCGGTACGGGCTCGCTCGGCGAGCGCACGGCGCTCATCTCGCTCGGCACCTACATCGCCTCGATGGTCCACGGGCACGAGAACCGCAAGACCCCGGTCGAGTTCTGGACCAACTTCGCCTGTGTCCCGCACACGTACCTCTACGAGAGCCACGGCATCCGCCGCGGCATGTGGACCCTGAGCTGGTTCCTCGACCTGCTGGGTCCGGAGGTGGCGGCGGCGGCGGCGACCGAGGGCATCGCACGCGAGCAGTACCTGGAGCGAGAGGCCGAGGAGACCCCGGCGGGGTCCGACGGCCTCATGACAGTCCTCGACTGGCTCGCCCCGACCGACCGCCCCTTCCGCAAGGGCGTCATGGTCGGCTGGGACGCGCGCCACACGCGCGGCCACGTCTACCGCTCGATCCTCGAGGCGATCGCCCTGACGATGAAGACCTGCGTCGACAACATGTGCCGCGAGCTCGCCATCACCCTCGACGACATCGTCGTCTCGGGCGGCGGGGCGAGCAGCCCGCTCTTCATGCACATCTTCGCCGACGTCTTCGGCGTCCCGGCCTCGCGCGCGACCGGCGCCAGCGGCGCGAGCCTCGGGGCAGCCGTCTGCGCCGCGGTCGCGACCGGCGTCTACCCCGACTTCGCGACCGCCGCCGCGACCATGGCCGCTGAGCGCGAGACCTTCGCGCCCGACCCGGTGAACACCGCCACCTATCGCCGCGTGATCGACGATGTGTACACTGGCATCCGGGCCGCCACCGACCCCATCCTCCAGCGATCGTTCCCCATCTTCCGCTGACGAGAGACCGTCCGCCGACACGATGCCAGCCCACGTGAAGACGCCACCCCCCGAGACGCAAAGGAACGCGACATGCCACTGAGCCGAGAAGCCATCGTCGAGAGCCTGCGGGGCATCGTGGGTACGGACGCGGTCGTCACCGACGAGCGCATCCTGATCGAGAGCAGCGTCGACAACTTCCGCAAGCTGCAGAACATCTTCGACGTGCACACCATGCCACTGCCGGCCGCCGTGGTGTTGCCGGTCGACACCGGCCAGGTCGCTGCGATCCTTCGATTGGCGGACGAGCACGGCGTCAACGTGATCCCGCGCACCGGCGGCACGGCCACCGAGGGCGGCCTCGAGAGCGCCGTGCCGGACTCGGTCATCATCGACGGGTCGGCGATGAACCGCATCCTCGACGTGGACCCGTACAACATGCAGGCGACCGCGCAGTGCGGCGTGCCGCTGCAGGCGCTCGAGGACCGCGCCCGCGAGCACGGCCTTACCACCGGCCATTCGCCGCAGTCCAAGCCGGTAGCCCACCTCGGCGGCCTCGTCGCCACGCGCAGCATCGGGCAGTTCTCCACACTGTACGGCGGCATCGAGGACATGGTCGTGGGGCTCGAGGCCGTCTTCCCCGGCGGGGAGGTGGCACGCATCAAGAACGTCCCCCGGCGCGCCGCGGGCCCCGACATCCGCCACGTCGTCATCGGCAACGAGGGAGCGCTCTGCTTCATCACCGAGGTGACGGTCAAGCTCTTCCCCTACTTCCCCGAGAACAACGTCTTCCTCGGCTGGACGCTGAAGAGCATGAAGACCGGCTTCGAGGTGCTGCGTGAAGTCATGGTCAACGGCTACAAGCCGTCGGTGGCGCGGGTCTACGACCCGGGAGATGCCGGCCTCCACTTCTCCCACTTCGCTGCGCCCGACGACTGCGTGCTGCTCTTCATGGCCGAGGGCACCGCGGGCATCGCCAAAGCGACCGCCGACGGCATCCAGGCCATCGTCGACCGCCATCCGGAGTGCACCCAGGTCGACAGCGCCTACATCGAGACCTGGTTCAACGACCTCTGCTGGGGCCCGGACAAGATCGTCGCCGAGGACGAGCGCATCCGCCAGACGCGCAACGTGAACCGCACCACCGAGGTCGCCGCCGACTGGAGCTCGATCAACGACATCTACGAGGCCGCTCGCGACCGGATCGTCACCGAGATCCCCGACATCACGATGATGGGCGGCCACTCGTCGCACAGCTACATCAACGGCACCAACATGTACTTCAACTACTTCTTCAACGTGGTCGGCGTCGGGCCCGAGGAGGAGACGGAGAAGTACTACCTGCCGATCATCACGATCATCTGCGAGGAGGTCCTGAAGAGAGGGGGGTCCATCGTCCACCACCACGGCATGGGCAAGGCCCGGGCGCCGTGGGTCAGGGACGAGTACGGCTCCTCCTACTTCATCCTCGAGGGCCTGAAGAAGCAATTCGACCCCAACGGTGTGATGAACGTCGGCACGATCTTCCCGCTCGGGGGCTGAGGGACCGGCTCGAGGGCTGCGGCGGTCGCGCGGGGGGCCGCAGCCCCCGCGCGCCTACGTCGCCGCGCGCGAGTCGCGATCGGCGCGCCTCGGGGGCCTCGCCGACCGCGTGACGGCGTGAGAGACTTCAGGGGATGAGTGCGATGCGCATCCTGGTCTGCTTCAAGGTCACCCCGGACTATGAGGCCCTGCGTGACGCCGACTGGGTCGCGGGGCCGGGCGACACGGTCCGGTCACGGTACGTGCGACGCGTTCTGAACTGCTTCGACGAGAGCGCCCTCGAGCTCGCATTGCGCCTGCGCGAGGCGTTGACCGAGCGCGAGGTCGCCGCCGGTCTCGGCGCGCTCTCCGTCGGCGGCCGCGAGACCGAGCCCTTCTTCGCCACCCTGCACGCGTTGGGCTACGAGAGGGCGGCCCGGATAGAGCCGGAGGCCGCCCTGGACTACGCCCCCGCGGCGACGGCGGCGCTCCTCGCCGCCTACGCGCAGCGCTTCGACCGCAGCGACCTGCTGCTCCTGGGCTCCCGCTGTGGGCCCGGCGACAGCGGCACCGTACCCGCCCTCGTCGCCGAAGAGCTCGGCTGGCCCTGCGTGACCCAAGTGACCGAGATCGAGCCGACCGGCGGCGGCCTGCGCGTGACCTGCGCCGCCGACGACGGCGGCCTCAGCCTCACGGTGCGCCCGCCATGCGTGCTGGCGGTCGGCAACGCGCTCGTCTCGCACCTGCGCGTGCCGACGCTCACCGACCGCCTCGCGCGGCGCGACCTGCGCGCCGACCTCCTCGCCCCCGGCGATGTCGGCGTCGACCTCGCCGTCGCGCTGGCCGGCGCGCCGGTCACCCTCGAGGGCCTCGAGCGGATCGACCGCACGCGCGCGGGCGTCGTCGTGGAGGGTGATACGCCGGCCGAGATGGCCCGGGCACTGTTCGCGACCCATGTGGAGGAGGCGATCGCCCGGCCGTGAGGTTCACCGCCATCATCGACGGGACGATCGGCAGCGCCGTCGAGCAGGCGCGCGCCCTCGCCGGTTTCCTTGAAGAGGGCCTGCACGCCGGCGCACCCGGCGGGCCGCCCGGTCGCCCGTGGTCCGGCCTCGAGTGTGAGACACTGGCCTTCTACGCCGACGACCGCGAGCGCGAGCAACTCATCGCGCTGGCCCCGACCATCGCGGTCCGCCTCGTCCGGGCTCCGGAGCGGCGCCCCGACCTCCTCGCCGCGACCCTCGCTGCAACGGCCGGCGAGGACGGCCCCGACCTCTTCCTCTTCACCAGCGGTCAGGCCGGCACCGAGGTCGCGGCGCGCCTCGCCCGCCGCGCCGGCGGCAGCGTGCTCACCGGCGCGCTCGACATCTCCCTGGAACCCGACCGCCTGCTCGGCCGCCGGCAGGTGTACTCGAACCACATGGTCGGGCGTTTCGCGCTCACCGCACGCCCGTGGTGCGTCGCCGTCGACCCCGGCTGGGCGGAGGCCCGGGCGCCTGCGTGCGAAGAGCATCGCGTCCTGTCGGAGAGCGATGCGATCGCGGACGCGAGCGAGCCTCCGTTCGCCGACCTGAAGCTCACCGACCCGCCGTCGGCCGGAGACCTCGCAGAAGCGCGGGTCGTCGTCGTGGCGGGCGCCGGGGCCGGCGACCGCGACGGGGTCGCGCGGATCGCCGCAGCGGCCGAGCGCATGGGCGCCGCCTTCGGGGTGACACGCCCCGTGGCGATGAACGCGTGGGCGCCGATGGAGCGCCTGATCGGCGTCTCCGGGGCGCGGGTGGCGCCGGCGCTGGCCATCGTGGCCGGCGCCTCCGGGGCGCCGGCCTTCCTCTGGGGTATCGAGCGTGCCGGCGTCATAGTCGCCGTCAACAGTGACGAGCACGCGGCGATCGTCGGCGAGGCCGACGCGGTGGCCGTCGGCGACGGCGTCGCCGTCGTCGAAGCCCTCGCCGGGCTCGTCGCCCCGCCGCCGGACCACGGCTGACGCCGGCGGCGGGCCGGCGGCGCAGCGACGGGCCGGCGGCCGCGTCGCCGTTGGGCCGACGACCCTCCGCGGACCGCGAGAATGGACACTCTGGCGCGCCAGC
>JAFGAW010000031.1 GCA_016933475.1 Thermoleophilia bacterium | reverse complement strand
CGCACGTCGTCGGGCTCTACCCCCATGGGGCCATGGGTGGAGAAGTCGATCCAGCCCGGGATGGGATCGCGGGCGATGACGCCGTTGGTCGGCTTGAGACCGTAGAGGCCGCAGTATGCGGCCGGGATGCGCACCGAGCCGCCGCCGTCGGTGGCCGTGGCGAACGCGATCATGCCGGCGGCCATGGCGGCGGCGGAGCCGCCGCTCGAGCCGCCGGGCGACCACTCGAGAGCCCACGGGTTGTGCGTCGCCCCGAACAGGCGGTTGGCAGTGAAGCCCTCGAAGCAGAACTCGGGGATGTTCGTCTTGCCGACGGCGATGGCACCGGCGGCCCGGAGCCGCGCGACGACCATGTCGTCGCGTGTCGCCGGCGGTGCGTCGGCGAGCACGAGCGAGCCCTCGGTGGTCGAGAGCCCGGCGAGGTCGCTGGTCTCCTTGACGAGGAAGGGGACGCCGGCCAGTGGGCCGAGGCGCTCGCCCCGGCGCGCGCGCCCGTCGAGGGCGCGCGCCTCCGCGAGCGCCTCCTCCGCGCGCAGCTTCACGACCGCGTTGATCTCCCCGTCGTGGCGTTCGATCTGCGCCAGCGCCCGCTCGACCAGGGCGACCGCCGACACCCGCCCGTCGCGGACCCGCTCACCGAGTTCACGGATCATTTCTACTCCTCTCGGTCTTCGGCCCGTCACTTGCGGCCCCAGCCCCGGGGGCGCAGCCCCCGCGGAAGACTCGCGTCACACGGCCGCCGGCGGGACGTTCATCGTCACCGCAGACCGTACGACACCGGTGCGCGCGCCGCCAGAGCCGTAGAGGCCGGCACGCCGTCGATGGGGCACGGCGCATGACACCTTGGCGCCGCTCCCTGCGCACCCCCGCGCAGGCGGCATCGGTGCGGGCGGCCGGGCGATCCAAGCCCCCGGCCGGCGCGACGCATGGCGAGGTTCAGCGCTGAGATGCGGCGGCCACGGGTACACAGCGCGTGACCCGAGGAGGCCGATGTGAGTGAGCATCCCACCATCGTGATCGGCGCCGGCACGGCCGGCAGCCAGGCGGCGCGCGCGCTCGGCCGGGCCGGCCGCTCGGTCGTCATCGCCGAACGCGATGTCGCCGGCGGGACCTGCCTGTGGCGCGGCTGCGTGCCCAAGAAGGCGCTCTATGCCGCCGGCCGCGTGCTGCACCAGGTCCGTGACTCCGGCATCGTGGGCATCACGGCACCGCCCGGGACGCGTGCGACGACCGGCCTTGCGGCAGGTCACGCGACGGCCCCGGAGGACCTCGACTGGGACCGAACGCGCAAGCGGCAGACCGAGGTGATGCGCACGTACGCCGGCGACCAGGAGGGTATCCTGCGCGACGCCGGTGTCGAGGTCCTGCACGGCGCGGCGCGCTTCGCCTCACCGGACACCGTCGAGATCGCGGGTGACGTACGGCGCGCCGGGCACATACTGGTCGCCACCGGCGCACGCCCCGTCATCCCGTCGATCCCCGGCGGGGAGCTCATGGACACGAGCGACGACGCCCTGTTCTACGACGAGCTGCCTGTCACCCTCGTCGTCGTCGGCGGCGGGTACGTCGCCATGGAGATGGCGGCGATCTACGCCGCCTTCGGCACCGAGGTGCGCGTACTCGTGCGCGGAGGGCACGTGCTGACGGGCTTCGACCCAGAGTGCGCCCAGTTCGTCGTCGACGGCCTGCGCGCCCGCGGCGTCGACGTCCGTTTCCGTGCCGAGGTGCGGGAGGTGCGCGGCACACCGGGCGCGCTCACCGTCGTCGCAGTCGACGGTGAGGGCCACGAGCGGGCTTTCGCGACGGAGCGCGCCCTCGCCGCCACCGGAAGGCGGCCGGATCTCGTCGACCTCGACCTCGCCGCCGGCGAGGTCGAGGTCGACGACCGCGGCCGCCCGCGCCTGGACCACGACCAGCGCAGCGTCAGCAACCCGCGGGTCTGGTTCGCCGGCGACGCGGCGGGGGGTACACAGCTGACCCCCGTGGCCGGCTACGAGGGTCGCCGGGTCGCGGAGGCCATCCTCAGCGGGCGCTCCCCGGGCGACATGCGCGGCGCCGGCCCGCGAGACGACGACCCGCTCCCGGTGATCCCGTCGACCTGCTTCACCGTCCCCGAGGTGGCGCGCGCCGGCCTGCTCGAGTCGGAGCTCGCCGCGCGCGGCGCCCCCTACAAGGTCGCCCGCGGCGGCTTCGAGTACACGGCCCAGGCCATCATCCGCGACGAGCGGCAAGGACTCGTCAAGCTCCTCTTCGACGGCGACGACCGGCTCATCGGCGGCCACCTCGCCGGACCGTCGGCGGGCGAGCTCATCTACGCGCTCTCGATCGCCGTTCAGGCCCGAGCCACGGTCACCGACCTGCAGCGCGCGCGAGCCGTGCACCCGACCCTCGCCGAGGCGATCTCGTGGGCGGCGTCGTCGCCGGAGACGGTTGAGCCAGGCGGCGAGACCCCGGGCTGACGCGTCGCTCTACTCGACGAGGTCGGCGTACTCCTCGTGCCGCTCGACGTACTTGGCCATGTACGAGCACCGAGGCACGACACGCAGACCCTCCTCCCTGGCATCGTCGAGGGCCCGCTTCGCCAGACGGCCGGCGAGACCGCGACCTCCGAACTCGGGATCGACCTCAGTGTGAGTGAGGACGCGGTGGCCGTCCTCGTCCCGATACCCGGCGAGGCCGGCACGCCGGTCGTCCACGTACACCTCGTACTGCTGCTCGGCGACGTTGCGCTCCACCCTCACCACTTCATCGCTCATGGGCTCCCCCCGTCGTCTTCGTCGGACGGCGCGCCAGTCCCCGGCGCACTCAGCGCCGCGAGTGCCGTCACCGTTCGCCAGTTCCTGGTCGTGGCGCCGGTACCGAGCCTACGCTCGAAGAAGGCGTTCGTCAGCTTGCTGCGACCGTAGCCGTACGGCAGATGGAGGTAGACGACGGGTGCGGCGAGCGGTGGCGAGCCGACGAAGACCGCGCGCTCGCCCTCTGCGGCCGGCAGCTGGAGCCCTCGGAGGGCAGCCTCGTAGACCGCGCTTCAGGCCGCCGCCGTCGCCTCGCCGAAGTCGTCCTCGCCGGACGGCGTGAACAGGAACGTGGCGTGCAGCGACCCTTGGTCGACGCCGGGCTCCAAGAGGAACGGGTTCGCCGCCACGGCCTCGGCCATGTCCTCGCCCGTCAGCACGAGCACGGCCACGCGCGGGCCGAGATCGCACTCGATGCGCACCTCGATCGCCGCGGCGAACCTCGCTGCCGGGGCGACGGAACCCTTTTCTGTCGCAGGGCCGTACCCCTCGAACACGACGTTGCCGCTCTGCCGGTAGGTCCGCACATGGCGCAGCCCCAGGCCCTCGAGGCTGCGCCGCAGGTCCGCCATCGGCAGCGTGCGGCCGCCGACGTTCGCGGCTCTCAACAGGGCGACGTAGATGGTCATGCGCACTCTGTACCCTGCAGCGCGGGAACGGCGGCGACATACCTGCAGTCCCGCCTGAGCGTCAGCGGCAGGTGCGACGTCTCCCGCAGCGTCTGCGCGGCGCGAGAGCATCGCCGCCCGGTTGTCAGGCCGCACCCGAGGGGCGGCCGTGCCGCGGCGGATAGCCCGCAGGCTCGCCGGCGGCATAGGATAGCGGCCGTGAGTGAAGCCGACCTCATCCTCGCCCTCGATCAGGGCACGACCAGCTCGCGGGCGGTGCTCGTCGACCGCGAGGGCGCGATCGTCGCTTCCGCCCAGCAGGAGCTGACGCAGCACTACCCGCAGCCGGGGCGGGTCGAGCAGGACCCGAACGAGATCTGGGCGACGCAGCGCGACACGGCACGGGCGGCGCTGGCACAGGCCGGCGTCGAGCCGGGGCGCATCGCCGCGATCGGCATCACCAACCAGCGCGAGACGACCGTCGTCTGGGACCGCGCCACCGGCGAGCCTGCAGCGCCGGCGATCGTCTGGCAGGACCGGCGTACCGCCGACGCCTGTGACGAGCTTCGCCAAGCCGGGCTCGAGCCGCTCGTGCGACGCACCACGGGGTTGCTCTTCGATCCCTACTTCTCGGCCACCAAGCTGCGCTGGATCCTCGACTCGGTGCCGGACGGGATGCGCCGGGCGCAAGCGGGCGCGCTCGCCTTCGGCACGGTCGACTCCTGGCTCATCTGGAAGCTGACCGGAGGCCGCAGCCACCTCACCGACGCGACCAACGCCTCGCGCACGCTGCTCTACCACATCGCGCACGGCGACTGGGACGACGGGATGCTCGAGTTGTTCGGCCTGCCGCGCGAGGTGCTGCCGCAGGTCTGCGACAGCAGCGGCGTGATCGCCGAGACCGACCCGGGCGTGTTCGGGGCGGCCATCCCGATCGCCGGCGTCGCCGGCGACCAGCAGGCCTCCCTGTTCGGCCAAGCGTGCACAAGGCCCGGCCTCACGAAGGTGACGTACGGCACCGGCTGTTTTCTCTTGCTCCACGTGGGGGACGACCCGGTCGCGGCGCCGGACGGGCTCGTCACCACGGTGGCTCTGCAGCGCGCGGGGCGGCGCACGTACGCGCTCGAGGGCTCGGTCTTCGTCGGCGGCGCGGTCGTGCAGTGGCTGCGCGACGGCCTCGGGCTGATCGCGAGCGCCAAGGAGGTCGGGGCCCTGGCCGAGTCGGTCGAGTCAAGCGGCGGCGTGTGCTTCGTCCCCGCGCTCACGGGCCTCGGTGCCCCGCACTGGGACCCGCAGGCGCGGGGCGCGGTCTTCGGCATCACGCGCGGCACCACGGCGGCTCACGTCGCCCGCGCCGCGCTCGAGGGCATCGCCTTCCAGGTCGCCGACCTCGTGTCGGCCATCGAGGAGGGCTCGCACCTCAAGCCCCTGGAAGTGCGAGCCGACGGCGGCGCCAGCGGCTCCGACCTGCTGCTGCAGGCGCAGGCCGACCTGCTCGACGTGCCGGTGCGGCGTGCGGCGCAGCCCGAGTCCACGGCCTTGGGCGCCGCCTACCTCGCCGGCCTCGCCGTCGGACTGTGGCAGGACGAGGCCGAGGTGGGCGCCCTGTGGCGGGCCGCGCGGCGCTTCGAGCCGCGGCCCGCCACCGACGTCGTCCGCCGCCGCGACGACTGGCGGCGCGCCGTCGAGTGCGTGCGCGCCTTCGGCAGCCCGACCGCTGCCGACTGACGACGGCCCCCGGCGTCATGGCGATGCGCAGGGTGCGGCGAAGAGCTCCGGCGGCGACCGTCACCCACTCCATCCGTCACGGCGACGAGACCATCTCGTTCCAGCTGGTCAGATCCGACCGGCGGACACTCGGCTTCACGGTCCACCGCGACGGCAGCGTCGTCGTGCGGGCACCGCGACGCGCGGGCGAGGCGGACGTGCTGCGCTCGGTCGCCGGTCGCGCCGACTGGATCGTGCGCAAGCAGCGCGAGTTCGCGGCGTCCGCGGCGCGGACCCCGCCGCTCCGCTACGAGGAGGGCGAGACCCATCTCTATCTCGGGCGGTCGTACAGGCTGGCGGTCGAGCGAGGCGACGTCGAGACCGTGCGCCTCGCCGGTGACGCCTTGCGCGTCACGGTGCGTTCCGATGCCCCGGCGGGGCACGTCAAGGACCTCTTGGACGCGTGGTACGTGCGCCGCGCTCGCCGTCACCTGCCGGCCAGGCTGGACGTGTGCTGGGCGACCTTGCCCGCAGACGGCCACCACCGGCCCACGCTGCGGCTCAAGCACATGCGCACGCGCTGGGGCAGCATGTCACCCAGAGGCTACATGTCGTTGCGGCTCGACCTGATCCGCGCCCCTGACGAGTGCATCGACTACGTGATCCTCCACGAGCTCTGTCACCTCGTGCACCCGAACCACAGGCGCGAGTTCTGGACGCTCGTCGAGCGGCTCGTCCCCGACTGGAAGCGCCGCAAGCGCCTCCTCGAGTCACTCCTGTCCTGACGGGGAAGAGCTGACCGATGGAGGACGCAGGGTCCCGCTGGTCTGAGTGCTCGCCGACAACCCCGAAGCTGTGGCTTTCTACGCCGCCTCCGGCTTCGAGCGCGGCGACCAAGGCGACCAGGGCGTCCTCAGGCTGCTCGACACGAAGGCCGAGGGAGACCGGCCCTGCGACGGCGACCCGGGCCTGCGAGCGCACTTCCGACGGCGACCGCACCCGGGGCGGCGACCACGCTGCTAGACTCCACCGACACGGTCGGATGCGGCGAGGAGGCGGGCATGGGTACTGAGCAGAAGGGCGCGACCTGGAGAGTGGCGCACATCGACGAGATCCCCTTCGAGGAGGGCTACTCGCCGGGAACCGAGTGGAAGCCCGTCCGGCGCTTCTTCGACATCGCCTCCTTCGGGACCAACCTGTCGCGGGCCACGTACGCCGGCGACATCCTCACCCACGACCACGACGAGACGAAGGCGAACCACGAGGAGCTCTTCCTCATCGTCAGCGGACACGCGACCTACCGGGTGGACGGCGAGGAGATCGACGCGCCGGCCGGCAGCTTCCTCTGGGTGCCCGACCCGGCCACCGTGCGCGGCGTCGTCGCCAGGGAGCCGGGCACGGTCATGTTCGTCGTCGGCGCCGAGGTCGGCGCGGCGTTCGAGCCGTCGGGCTGGGACACGGAGCCGCTGCCGGAGTGACCGGCGCCGAGCGGCCGGGCTGAGCGCGTCCGCCGACGCCGGTGCGCCAGTCGCGGCGCCGTGTGTCGCGAGCTGCGCTGCTCAGGACCCCGAGTCCGCGGCGTCCCCGAAGAGCACCGCCGGCAGGCCGCGCGCCCACTCGCGCACCGCGTCCCAGTGGCGGCCGTCGCCGGGCGTCGCGCCAATGAGCAGCATGACGAAGAGCTTCTCGAAGAGGTTCATCTTCGTGAGGTCGAGGGCGCCGGCGAAGAACGCCGCCTGGCGCGGGCGCACCGGCGCCGTCGCCTTGAGCACGTCGCCGAGGTAGTGCGACGGCAGGGCGTAGCGCTGGCGATAGCTCAGCTTCTCCGGACGCGACGGCGCGTTGGCCAGCCACGAATCCTTGACGATGGGCACGCCGTCGACGGCGTCGCCGCCGGCGTCGGTCAGCGAGGCGGCGGTGATGAAGTAGGCGACGGGCACGGCGGCCAGCACGTCGCGCCGTGCCTTAACGAACTTCACCGCCTCCTTGTGCCAGCCCAGGATCATCGGGCCGCCGACAACGACGGCGTCGAAGCCCGCCGTAGGTGCGGCATCTGAGACGCTCCGCGCCTCCGCCTCGCAGCCGGCCGCGCGCAGCTCCTCGGCCACCGTCTCCGCCACCTTGGCCGTCGACCCGTACTTCGTCGCGTAGGCCACGAGCACGCGCCGGCCCGTCGCCACCCCCGCCTGTCCTTCCACGTTGCGCCTCCACGCTTCTGCCGCACCATCCGGCGACACCCTAGCCCGATTCCCGCCGGCTGTCGCGTTTGACGGGCATAGGCGGAACGGGACTGTCCGACCCGCGCCCGAGGCAAGTGCATGCGAAGGCCAGGGACCACCAAGGAGAGTCGCCATGGCAGCCACAAAGCAGACCATCGTGCCGCACCTCTGGTTCGACAAGGAAGCCAGAGAGGCAGCCGAGTTCTACACCTCCATCTTCAAGAAACTCGCGGATCACGAAGGTCACGACGGTCCACGACACCCCGTCTGGGTCGGTGGACACCGTGAACTTCGAGCTCCTGGGCCAGGAGTTCATGGCCATCGGCGCGGGGCCGCGGTTCACGTTCAACGAGTCGATCTCGTTCATGGTCAAGTGTGAGACGCAGGAAGAGATCGACTGCTACTGGGAGAAGCTCACCGCCGACGGCGGGCAGGAGGGCCAGTGCGGCTGGCTCAAGGACAGGTACGGTCTCTCCTGGCAGGTCGTCCCCGCCATCATGGACGAGATGATGGACGAGAAGGACCCCGAGGCGCCGGCGCGGGTCACCCAGGCCTTCTTGAAGATGACCAGGTTCGACCTCGCCGCGCTGCAGCGGGCGTACGCCGGGGAGTAGACGACGAGCCTGACCCTTCCCCCGCCGCTTCGGCCAACGTCACGCTCACGCCGCGGGTGTACGATGAGCGTCTCAACGCCCGCGAAGGGTCGGTCATGGTCAAGAAGAGTGCCACGAAGAAGCGTGAGGCCGCGAAGGCCGCGAAACCCAAGCACCCCGCGAAGACGGCGGCGCCGGCCGCACCCGACAAAGAAGCCGAACCGTCTCCGGCCGCCGCGTCGTCCGGAGCATCCGAGCCGTCGCAGGCCGCCCGCTCCGCCCGGCGCCCTCGGCGCGCCGCTCCCGTGCGCATCGGCGTGCTCTCAGACACGCACGGCTACCTCGACCCGCAGGTGCTCGAGGTGTTCGCCGGTGTCCGCCACATCATCCACGCCGGCGACGTCATGGACGCGGCGATCCTGAGCGAGCTCGAGACGGTCGCGCCCGTCACCGCGGTGGCGGGCAACCTCGACCGGCCCGATGTCGTGGGCGACCTGCCGCGTCAGGTGGCGGGCGAGGTCGACGGCATCCGCTTCGTCGTCGGGCACAAGCCGAAGCGTCTGCAGAAACGCATCGCGCGCGGCAAGCTCTCCCTCGACGACCTCGACCTCGTGGTCGCGGGCCACGAGCACGTGCCGTCGGCCGTGTGGATCGACGGCGTGCTGCACCTGAACCCCGGTACGGCCAGCTCCCCCGAGGAGGAGGACGACGGGCCCACGGTCGCCGTGGTCGAGAAACTCCCCACGGGTCTGAGCGTACGCTTCGTGCCCCTGGCCGCCCGGCGCGAGCCCGCCGGCGGCTGAGGGACGCGGCCGAGGCTCGGAGTCTGCTCAGAGCGTGCGGAGGGGCGGGGCGTGCGATGCACGCCCCGCCCCTCTTCGCGTCTGCCACGCCGGCGGCGCCGGACCAGATCCACGGTACCGGCGCCGTGCTACTTCTGCGGCGGGGGCATCTCCGGCGGCTTGTGCACGCCGATCCGGTTGCCCTCCGAGTCCTTGAAGAACCCGAGGCTGCCGACCATCTCGCCCATGTACTCGACCGGCGCGAGGATCTCGCCGCCGGCGGCCGCCGCGCGCTCGAGCATGCCCTCGGCATCGCCCTGGCCGTTCAGGTAGATCGTAGTGCCGTCCATGCTCGGCTTGTGGTCCGGCGTCAGCGCCAGGTCGAAGCTGACCGGGAACGGCGGCTCCATGCTCGAAGGGTCGAAGTCCTCGGGCGGCACCTCGAGCGCGATGCCCTCCATGCCCTCAACGGGCGCGAACTTCGTCTGCAGGACGGCGCCGTAGAACTTCATGGCGCGATCGAGATCCGTGACTGGGATGTCGGCCCAGACGATGGTGTTGTCCATTGTCGTCTCCTTGGCTGAGTGACTCTCCTGCAGTTCCCGACAGGGAGCCGGCGCACTCCGTCACATATGCCGGCCCCCGCGCGGAAGCAGCCCACGGTGCCCGCTCGCCGCGCAGGGCCGGCCCGCTTCATCGTGCTAACCGGCTCCTCGGAGTCGGTGGCTACGAGGCCCTGCTCAGCTCCTCGGTCCGTGCGCGCAGCCGATCCTCCCGCTCTCTCAGCTCGGGGGCCATCGCGTCGCCGAAGTCCTCCGACTCGAAGACTTGGCGGATCTCGACCTCGGCGCCGCCGTCGAAGGGTGCGCGCTTCAGCCACTCGATCGCCTCGTCCAGGGAACCGACCCGCCAGATCCAGAACCCGGCGACGAGATCGTTCGGACCGGAGAACGGCCCCTTGATCACCGTCGGCCGCTCACCCTCGAAACGGACGCGTACGCCCTTGGAGCTCGGCTGGAGCCCCTCGCCGGCGAGCATCACGCCGGCCTCGGCCAGTCGCTCGTTGAACTCGTTCATTGCAGTCAGGTCGCTCTCCGTGGGCATGGCGCCCGCCTCGGTCGCGGTGTCTGACTTGACTAGGATCACGAATCGCATGGCGATGTCTCCTTCACGTGCTCGTCCCGAGACCGACACGCTCGCGCGTGGTGTGGCCTGCGCCCGGGCCGATTCTCGCGACACGCCTCACCGGCATCCGGCTCGGCGCCCGGATGAGCTTTCTGTTCCCCGTCGGCACGCGACCGGCCGCCCCGGTCCGTTGGCGCCCGCGACGGTGGTATACCATCGCCCCAGGGGCATCACGAGACGGGGCCGGCTCGCACGTCCGCGCGTCGGGCTTCCCACCGACACACCGAACGGAGGCCGCGCATGACCGGCATGCTTCCCGACGACGTCTACGAACTGACCGGCGTCGCCGACCCCCGCATCTCTCCCGACGGTACTACCGTCGCCTACGTCGTCAGGGGCGTGGACCGTGAGGCGAACCTGTACCGCAGCGCGATCTGGCTCGCGGCGCTCGACGGTGCCTCCGAGCCGCGGCGGCTCACCTCGGGCGAGAAGCGCGATGCCGAGCCCCGCTGGTCACCCGACGGCTCGCGGCTCGCGTTCACCTCGAACCGCAGCGGCAAGGTCTCACAGCTCTACGTCATGCCGGTCGACGGCGGGGAGGCACGCAAGCTGACGAGCCTCAAGGAGGACGTCGAGCACCCCGTGTGGTCGCCCGACGGCTCAGCCATCGCCTTCGTCGCCCGCGTGCCCGACACCGCCTACGACGAGGAGGACGAGGAGCGCCGAGCCCCCCGCCGCATCACCCGCCTGCAGTACAAGCTCGAGCACGTCGGCTGGACGGTCGACCGCCCGCAACACCTGTTCGCCGTCAAGGCCGACGGGTCGGGCGTGCCCGTGCAGATCACGGCCGGCGACTTCGAGGACACCGCGCCGGCGTGGTCTCCGGACGGCTCGACCATCGCCTTCGTCTCGGCCCGTCACGACGACTGGGACGTCGAGCTGGCGAGTGACGTGTACCTGATCGACGCGCCCGGCCTCGTCGCGTCAGCGAACTCGGGGCCGCGCCGGCTGACGCGCGGCGGCGGTCAGACCGACGGCCCCGTGTGGTCGCCCGACGGGAGCCGGCTCGCCGTCCTACGCTACCCGGGGATGCTCGACGACCCCAAGCACACCCAGGTCGCCGTCGTCGACGCCGTCACGGGCGACATGGCACTGCTCACGGAGGCGCTCGACCGCAACTGCAACCCGTACCCGACCCCCCGGGAGCCGGCGTGGATCGGCGAGCACCTCGTCTTCCTCGTCGAGGACGGCGGCAACACCCATGTCTACCGCGTGGCCGTCGACGGCTCGAAGCCGCCGGAACTGGCCATCGGCGGCGAGCGCGCCGTCACGGGCTTCGACGCCGCCGCCGGCCGTCTCGTCTACACGGCGACGGAGCCGACCATGCTGCCCGAGCTCTTCGTCGCACCGTTCGCTCCTGCGGAGCCCGCTCGACCGGGCGGGGCGACCGAAGACCCCATCTCGACCGGCACGGCGCCCGCAGACCCTGTCCGGACGGCCGTAGCGGCCACCGAGGGGGCACGCCGCCTCACGCGCGTCGGCGAGCCCTTCGCCGCCGCCCGCGAGCTCGCCGTGGCCGAGCGTTTCACGGCGATCTCGGCGGACGGCAGCGAGGTCGACGCCTGGGTCATGCGGCCCGTCGGCTTCGAGCCGGGCCGCACGTACCCGGCGCTGCTCAACATCCACGGTGGGCCCTACGGGCAGTACGGTAACGAGTTCTTCGACGAGTTCCAGGTCTACGCCGGCGGCGGCTACGTCGTCCTGTTCTCCAACCCGCGCGGCTCGTCGGGGTACTCGGAGGAGTGGGGCCGAGCCATCCGCGGCTCCGGCGAGCTCGGCCCCGGCTGGGGCTCCGTCGACTACGAGGACTGCATGGCGGTCGTCGACGAGGCCCTGCGTCGCTTCGACTTCATCGACCCCGACCGCCTCGGGGTCATCGGCGGCTCGTACGGCGGCTACATGACCTCGTGGATCGTCGCCCACACCGACCGCTTCAAGGCGGCGATCAGCGAGCGCGCCGTCAACCAGTTCGTCTCCGAGTGGGGCTCGAGCGACTTCGGCTTCGACTTCAAGGGCTACCTCGGCGCCTTCCTCTACGAGGACATCGAGAGCTACCTCAAGGTGTCGCCGACCACGTACGCTGAGAACATCCACACGCCCCTGATGATCCTGCACTCGGAGGACGACCTGCGCTGCCCGGTCGAGCAGGCGGAGCAGCTCTTCGTGACGCTTCGCCTGCTCAAGCGCCCCGTCGAGATGGTGCGCTTCCCCGCCGAGTCGCACGAGCTCACGCGCTCCGGCAGCCCGGTGCACCGCGTGCAGCGTTTCGAGCTCGTGCTGGAGTGGTTCGACCGCTACCTGAAGGACTGAGCCCACGGCGACCCCGGGCCACCGAGGCTACGAACGTGCGGAGGGTCGGCCCGGCCTTCCGGCCGGGCCGACCCTCTCGACGCGTCGTGTCGTTCAGGGCGCCGCGACCGCAGTGTGCGTCGTCCCGGCCTTGCCGCGCAGGTAGGCGATCATCGGGTCGGTGACGAGCGGCACGACATCGCCGATCATGTGCGGCATCAGGTTATCCATGACGCCGGGCATCATCCCGGGCATCTGCTCGGCCATGTAGTCGGGCATCGGGATGCGTTCGCCGACGCGCTCGAGCATGGTCGGCATGACCTTCGGCATCATCTTCGGCAGGAGCCGAGGGAAGAGCACGGGGAACATCGGCTTCATCAGCGTCAGCACACCCGGCACCCTGCCCATCGCCCGCATCATCGGGCCCATCTTGTATGGCATGGCGTCGATCAACTCGGGCCACATCGTGCCCATCAGGTCGGCGAAGCCCTTCGGCGTCATGAGAGCGATCATGCCCTCGAAGACGGCCCACTGGCGCTGCACCTCGGGGTTCGGGTCGGGCAACTCGTGACCCAAGGCGCGCGCGACATAATGGGCGAGGTCCTCGACCTCGACGGGTACGTCGCGCTTCTCGGCGCTCACCCGCAGCTGGAACTCGCAGCACGGGCAGAGAGCGAGCACCTTCTCGGCTCCGGCTTCGATCGCCTCCTCGAGGCGCCCCTTGCCGATGTCGTGCGCGGCCGGCGGGTCGCTCAACAGGGTCAGGACACTGCCGCAGCAGTGCGCCTTCTCGTGGTTGAACTCCATCTCGACGAACTCGGTGCCGGGCACGGCCTTGATGAGCTCGCGCGGCTCCTCGTAGATACCGCTGACGCGGCCGATGTGGCACGAGTCGTGCCAGGTGACCCTGGTCTTGTGGCCGTTGCCGCCGTCCGGCCGCTCGGGGAAGGTGAACTCGCCGTCTCTGATCTTCTCGGCCATCAGCTCGGTGTAGTGGCGAGCTTCGATGTCGTACTCGATGCCGAGCTTCTCGGCCCACTGCGGGTAGACGTGGCGCCACATCATGTCGCAGGCAGGGCAGCTCGTGGTGACGGTCGTCGCCCCGGCCTTCTTCACGTTGGCGATGTTGGTCCGCATCACGCGCTCGAACTCGTCCCACTTGCCGGAGACCAGCATCGGTGTGGCGCAGCACAGCTCCTTGTCGCCGAGGTAGGTGAAGTCGACGCCGGCGTCGTCGAGCATCTTCACGCTGGCGATGCCGATGTCGGCCTCGACGTAGCTCGCGGTGCAGCCGGCGAAGTACACCGTGTCGGCCTCGTGGTGCGGGCCATGCTTCTCCCAGAGCTCTTCGGGGAACCAGGCGCTCCGGTCCTTGCGGTAGCCGGCCCAGATGTTGCCCTGGTCCATGAGGGCCGCCGTCATCATCTCGAACGGCGGGATCGTCATACGCTCTTGCTCCTCGATGAGCTCGCCGCGGAGCTTCATCCAGGAGGGCTCGATCGGCAGGGAGGCGGAGCACCGCGCGTTGCAGAGTTCGCAGGTGGTGCAGGCGATCATCGTCTCGACCATGGCGTTGTCCCACTCGGCCCGGCCTTCCATATGTTCGCGCAGCCAGAACCACTTGCCCCGCGGGCTTTGGCTCTCCCACCCGCGTCCGTAGAACTGGTCGCACTGGTCGACGCAGTAGCCGCACTGCGAGCAGGCATACGCGTACCAGGCGACGTCGCCGGGGACGTCGCCCACCGGGGTCTCGGGGCGCTCGCCGACCTTGGTGATGACGCGGTTGCCGAAGGGCCGCACCAGCGGCTCGAAGGCGCCCGCCAGCGCCAGCATCCGCCCGAGGGCGCCGTTCCCGGTGACCTTCTGCGGGTTGAGGATGCCCTTCGGGTCCACCTGCTTCTTGTGCTCCTTCATCCGCTTGGCGCGCTCGGTGCCGAGGATCTCGTCGGCTTTGCTGGCGAAGTAGATGCCGGTCGCGTAGGGGCGGCCGCCGTGCTTCTCGGCGATCTTCATGATCGTCAGCACGAGGCCGAAGACGAAGTTGTAGCTGAGTTTGCGCTGGTCACTGGGGATGAAGCCGAGGATCACGACCTCTGGCTTGCCGTGGGCGCCCTTCTTGATGATGACGCCTTCCTTGACGACCGGCTGGTCGACCTTGCGCTCGATCTCCTCCATGACGTCGCCGAGCGTGTCGAGCGGGACGACCACCTCGGAGGGGACGAGCGACGGGCCGAGGCGCTTCACGACCATGAGCTTGAAACGGTGCTCCCACTCGTGGTCGGCGATGCGCTGCGGCAGGATCTCGGCCTGGCAGGGCCGGATCAGCTCGGCCAGTCTGGCCTCGATGGCCGGCCGGTCCTTCTGCGCGAACGCCAGCGTGAGGATGTAGGCGGCAGGCAGCAGTACCCGCTCCTCGACGGGGTGACCCATGTGCTCGGTGAGCGGGGCGCGGTTCTTCATCTCGGCCATGCGCGGATTGATGTAGACCATGGACCAGATCGGCAGGTCTGCGGCGGCGATGCTCTCGATGAGCTCCTGGAGGTCGTGCGCGTCGGCGCAGGCGATGGCGAGGACGGCCTCCTCCTCGAGGGGGCGGATCTTGACCGTTACCTCGCTGATGATGCCGGTCGTGCCCTCGGCGTCGGCGATGAGACCGAGGTCGACGCCGCTGTACTCGCGGACCTCGCCGGCGGCGTCGACCACGCGAGCCGAGACGACGTTCTCGCGGAACCAGCCGTACTCGTAGCTGCCGATGCCGGCGCCGCCCTGGGCGAGCCAGCCGCCGACCGACGACGACGGGTACGACGTCGGGTACAGCCGCACGGTCAGACCCCGCTTCTTGAGCTCACGATCGAGCTGCTCCCAGGTGATTCCGGGCTGCACGGTCGCGGTGAGGGCGTCGGGATCGACGCTGAGGACGGCCTTCATGAAGTAGAAGTCCACGACGACGCCGTTCTTCACGGGTATCACGCCGCCGTAGCCGGACGACGCCTTGCCTCGCGGCGTCAGCGGTATGCGCTCGGCGTTCGCCCAGCGCACGAACTCGACGAGTTGCGACTCGCCACGCGGCTGCACGACGGCATCGGGCGTGGTGTCGCCGACGAGCGGCTTGACGAGACTGGGGATCGCAGCGATGTCGTGGCCGTAGAGGGTACGCTCGGTGCGGTCGAAGGTGACGCGCTCGTCGAAGATCCCGCGGAGGTGCTCCTGCTGGCGGGTGTTCAGACCGGACACTGGGGTCACGCTTCCTTTCGCGTAGTGGGTCGCTGAGCTCGGGCCCGGTGCCGCGTCGTCAGGAGAGCCCGCGGGCCAGCTCGGCGCGCTGCGCGAGGGTGCCGAAGAGCACCGCGCGCAGCGTGTCGAGCGCCTCGACGACGCGCCGGTCGGTCAGGGAGTAGTGAACGGCGACACCGTAGCGCGCAGCGCTCACGAGTTGCCGCTCGCGCAGGACCTTGAGATGGCGCGACACGGTCGACTGGGGAACGTTCAGCGTGTCGGTGAGCTCTCCGACGCTGCGAGGCCCGTCGGCCAGGGCGTAGAGGATCAGGATGCGCTTGGGGTCTGCCAGCGCCTGGCAGATGTTGGCGTGCAAGAGGTTGACTTCACGTTCGAGGCGCTCGTCCAAGGCGACTCCTTACGAGAGATCCACGTCGACTGTCTCAATGGCATCCGCATATCCGCTCATCCGGATGCAAGCCCATGATGACGCCTCCGGAACTTTGTGTCAACATTCACAATCTCTGAGGGTCTCGATGCTCAAAACTCCGTGAGTCCGACCCGGAGTGCGCCGAATGAGGAGAGGGCGCGTTCGGCCAAAGCTTCGGCGACGGCCGGGTCGGGAATGGGCTCGGCGGACAGCGGGCCACTCGGCACGCCGCTGTTCGGCCGCAGGCGGCGGGGCGCCCTCAGGCGGGGGGCGGCAGCACGTCGGCTGCGCCGGCCCTCGACGTGGCGCCGCTCAGGAGGGCCTTGTCCTTCGCCGACGTCGGCGAAGTCTTCGCTGCGTCCACCCGCACCCGCGGCAGCCACTCGAGCCACTTCGGCAGGTACCAGCTCCAGCGCCCCAGCAGCGTCATCGCGGTCGGCACGATGACCGTCCGCACGATGGTCGCGTCGATGGCGATCGCCACGGCCAGGCCGAAGCCGAGCTGCTGGAACATCGACATCTCGCCCATCGCCACCCCCGCGAAGACGGCCACCATGATCGCCGCCGCGCCGGTGATGATGCCGGCCGTCGAGCCGACGCCGAAGACGACGGCCTCCCGCGTGTCGCCGCACTCGTCGTAGCGCTCCCTGATGCGGCTGAGCAGGAAGATGTGGTAGTCCATCGAGAGGCCGAAGAGGACGCAGAACATCATCAGCGGCAGCCACGCGAGGATGCGCTCCACCTGGGTGAAGCCGAGGAGCCCGGCGCCGTACCCCTCCTGGAAGACCAGGGTCACGAGCCCGTACGCGGCCCCGACCGACAGGAGGTTCATGAGGATCGACTGGACGGCGATGACCAGCGAGCGGAAGGCGACCAGCAGCAACCAGAAGCTCAGGGCCAGGACCACACCGATCACCCAGGGCGTGTAGGCATCGATCATGTCGATCGCGTCCGTGTACAGGCCCGGGACGCCGCCGACGAGCACGTCGACCGGAGCCATGGCCTCCAGCAGCGGGACCACCTCCTCGCGCAGGTAGTGCACGGCCTCCATCGCCTCTTCGCTGGTGGAGTCGGCGTTGACCGCCAGCTTGACCACGGCGAGGTCGCCGCTCTCGGCGGTCTCGAAGCCGACGAGCTCGAAGCGCTCGTCGGTCCCCGCCAGGGCTTGGAGTTGCTCGAGACGCTTGGCGATCGCCGGGTCGGCGAGGTCGCCCTCGATGGTCACCAGTATCGGGGCACTGAGACCGGCTGAGAACTCGCGCTCGAGGACGACGAAGGCACGCTTGGCGCTGGTCGAGTCCGGGAACTCGCGCACCCCGGAGATGCCGGTCTTCATGTCGAGCAACGGGATCGTGAGGATGAGGAGCGCGCCGCACCCGGCGACGAGGGCGATGAGCGGCCGGCGCATCATCGCCCGCGCGGCACGCGTCCAGACGCCGTCGGGCTCGCCCCTGCCGGTGCCCGCACGGTCGCCTCGGCCGGCATCCTGGCGGTCGCCCGTGCCGACGCCGGAGGCGTCGAGCGCGCCGACGGCCGGGCTACCGGTGTCCGTGCGGCTCCCGGCCGCGGCCCTCTTCCGGCGCCCGGGTAAGGGCACGCGCAGCCGATCCACGCGGTCGCCGAGGAGGCGCAGCACGGCGGGCAGCAGCGTGAGCGCGGCGGCGACCGCGGCGATGACGACGAAGATCGACCCGGCGCCGAGGCTGGTGAAGATCGAGTAGGGCACGATCAGCATGCCGGTGAGGGCGAGCACGACGATGCCGCCGCTGAAGAAGACCGCGCGGCTCGCCGTGGCCGCCGACCGGCCGACGGCGTCGTCGATGGCACAGCCGGCGCAGCGCTCCTCGCGGAAACGCGACACGATGAGCAACGAGTAGTCGATGCCGACCGCCAGGCCCATCATCGTGATGATGTTGGTGGCGAAGATCGACACGTCGAACCAGACGCCCATGAGGATGGTCAAGGCGGTCGCCAGGGCGATGGCGACCGCGGCGAGCGCCAGCGGCACGAGCGCCGCGACCACGGCGCCGAAGACGAGGACCAGGATGATCATCGCCATCGGAACGCCGATCAACTCGCCACGTCGCAGGTCCGACGTGGCGAGATCGTGCGCCTCGATGGCCCACGTGCCGTCGCCGGTCATGGCCACGGCGAAACCGTCGCGGCCGTCCTCCGCGCGCACGAGATCGTAGAGCGGCTCGGTGTGCACGTCGGCCTCGCTTGCGCTCCCGGCGAGGGTGACGAGGAGGATCGTGGCGTCGCCGTCGTCGGAGACCAGCGCCTGCGCGAGTGCCGCGGCATCCGCGGTCGGCTCGCCGGGCGCCACGGCACCCGGCTCCTCGGATGCGGCGCCGTCGGTGGTCGCGTCGGCATCGCTGCCGGCGGTCCCGCCGCCCGGCGCACTCGCGACCGCGTCGGCTCCCCCGGCGATCGAGACCACGCTCGTGATGTGCTCGGGGCCGATCCCCTCGATGCGCCTGGCAAGCTCGACGACCCGGCGCTCGAAGACGCCGTCCGCGTCACCGAGCCGGTGCTCCGCCGAGCCGACGACGACGATCTCCATGTCGGCCGCCGCGCCGGGAAGGCGCTCGGCCACGAGGCGCTCGACCTGCTTCGACTCCGGAGTCGTCACGAAGTCGTCGGTCGCGACGAGGACGTCGACCCAGAGCGACGACACGATCGCCCCGGCGACGGCGACCGCGAGCCATATCGCGAGGGTCCGCTTCGGATGCCGCGCAGCCCGGCGCCCGAGGCGCTCCGTGAAGTATGCCCGTGCCGGCTTCAGCTCGCGTTCCCGCTTGTCGTCACGCGCCCGTTCCTCGTCGCGTGCCGGCTTCACGTCGCCTGCCGCCGCTTGCCGGCGTCCCACTCGCTCCCCAAGCCGTTGACGAAGGCGCGGATCAGGTCGCGGCCACGGTCGTCGAAGACGCCGCCGTGCTGCTCGTGCAGCCGCTCGACGGAGGCGAGGCCGTGCACCAGAGCCCAGGTGCCGTGCATCACGAACATGAGGTCCCGCTCGGCGATACGGAAGGTGCCGTCGGCGATCCCCTCGCGTAGGGCGGACTCGAGGAGGCGGTAGACGCCCGTCGGCGCGAGGAAGGACTCATCCGGGTGCTCGAGGTCGAGCGGCTCCATCGCCGTCAGACTGTCGAAGAGGAGGGTGACCTCCTCCGGGTGCTCGCGGGCGAAACGCAGGTAAGCCTCGCCCATGGCGACGATGCGCTCGCCCGGCGGCAGGCCCCGCGGCACGCGGGCGAGATGACCCTCGAGCACGGCCACGCTCGTTTTGGCGATGGCGAAGAGGATCTCGGGCCGCCCACCCTCGAAGTACCGATACAGCGCCGAGGGCGCGAAGTCGGCCCGTCGGGCGATCTCTCGTACCGTCAGCTGCTCTGCTCCGCTCTCGATGACGATCTGGCGGGCGACGCGCAGGATGTCCTCACGCGTCTCCTGATGACGGCGCTCGCGCCTACCAGGGCGCGCAGACGGCTCACGGCGTCCCTTCGCCGGCCCGTCCCGCCCGTCCGACTGGTCCGGCTGGTCCGGCTGGTCCGGCTGGTCCGTCACGTTCATGAACGATGTTCTCCTTCGCGACTGTTGTTCGCACCAAGAACAGCGTTCACGTTAGACTGAGCAGCCCCCGACGTCAACCGGCGAGCGACGAGCGCCCGCCTGCCGCCGGCCTGCTTCTGCGTCGTCGCCCGCCGTAAGGGACCCTGCTGTTGCCGAGGCGAGGGACCTGCGGGCTGAGTCAGCGGGGCACCGGGGCGCCCGGGAAGTGAGACACGGGCAGGCCGCGGGGAAGACTCGCGTTGAGCGGCGCGCCGGCCGGCGCGCCGCGAAGCGCGCCGAGGGCCACGCCGCCCGAGCGCGCCGAACCGTGGACGGAGGACGGCCGTGCAGCTCGCCAGGCGACCACTGGGCTCCAGCGGGCTCGAGCTGACGGCGGTCGGTCTGGGCACGTGGGCGATCGGCGGCGGCGGGTGGGCCTTTGGATGGGGTCCTCAGGATGACGACGCCTCCGTCGCCACCATCCGGCGCGCGGTCGAGCTCGGCGTGAACTGGGTGGACACGGCCGCCGTTTACGGCCATGGCCACGCCGAGGAGGTCGTCGGGCGGGCGCTGCGGGAGCTGCCCGCCTCGAAGCGCCCGCTGGTCTTCACCAAGTGCGGCCTCGCGTGGGACGACGCCGACCCCATGGCAACGCCGCGGCGCGTCGTCACGCCGAAGACCGTGAAGGAGGGCTGCGCGGCGTCACTGCGCCGCCTCGGCCTCGACCATATCGACCTTTTCCAGATCCACTGGCCGGACGAGACCGGCGCTGCCGTCGAGGAGGCCTGGGCAGAGATGGCGCTCCTCAAGTCCGCCGGGTGGGTGCGCGCGATCGGCGTCTCCAACTTCGACCGTTCTCTGCTGCGCCGCTGCGAGCCGATCGCCCACGTCGACTCTCTGCAGCCGCCGTTCTCGCTCGTCGATCGCGACACGGCCGCCGCCGAGCTGCCCTGGTGCCGCGACGTGAAGACCGGCGTGATCGCCTACAGCCCCATGCAGGCGGGCCTGCTGACCGACAGCTTCACGGCGGCGCGTGCGGCGGCACTGGCTGCGGATGACTGGCGCCGCCGCGACGAGCAGTTCCGTCCGCCTCTGCTGGAGTTGAACCTCGACCTCCGCGACGCGCTGCGGCCGGTCGCGGGCCGCCACGGCGTGCCGATCGCCGCCGTCGCCGTGGCGTGGACCCTCGCGTGGGGCGGCGTGACCGGCGCGATCGTCGGCGCGCGCACGCCGGAGCAGGTCGACGGGTGGATCGCCGCGGGCGCGCTCGTCCTGACAGATGAAGACCTGGGGGAGATCGCCGCAGCGGTCGATGCCATCGGAGCCGGGACCGGCCCGGCCGACCCACGCCCGTTCGCCTCCGGGAGGCGGCCATGACCACCGGGCGAACCGACTTCCGCTTCTCCCCGCGCCCCAACCGCGCCGCCGAGATCGACTGGCGCCCCTGGGGCGAGGCAGCCTTCGCCGAGGCGCGGCGCCTCGGCCGCCCCGTGCTGCTCTCCCTCTCGGCGGTGTGGTGCCACTGGTGCCACGTCATGGACGAGACGAGCTACTCCGACCCGCGCGTCATCGAGCGCGTCAACCGCGACTACCTGCCGGTGCGCGTCGACAACGACCGCGACCCCGACGTGAACCGCCGCTACAACATGGGCGGCTGGCCGACGACCGCCTTCCTCACCGGCAGCGGGGAGGTGCTGACCGGCGCGACGTACCTCCCGCCCGACCAGATGGTCTCGGCCCTCGACAAGGTGCGCGCCTTCTTCGACGAGCGCCATGAGGAGTTCGCCGCGCTCGACGCGCAGCGCGCGACCGAGCGGGGAGCTGTCGGCGTCGCCGGCCCAGACGCGGTTGCGCCGGTGCTCGAGAACGTCGACGAGGCGACAGTTTTCGCCGGCGACTCCGCCGGCTCCGGCGACCTCGCCGACCAGGTCGCCCTCCAGATCGTGCATGCCTGCGACCCGTTGCACGGCGGCCTTGGCAGTGAGCCCAAGTTCCCGCAGGCCGACGTCTTCGGCTTCCTTCTCGCCTACGCCGGCCTGCGTGGCGCGGGCGGCTCGCCGTTGCTGACGCGGTCGCGGCTCGACGAGGTCCTCCACGTGACGCTCACCCGCATGGCCACCGGCGATGTGTACGACCGGGTCGGCGAGGGGTTCTTCCGCTACGCCACGCAGCGCGACTGGTCGGTGCCGCACTACGAGAAGATGCTCGAGGACAACGCCCGTCTCGCGCTGCTCTACCTCGATGCCGCCCTGGCAGCCGACGGTCACCGCAGCGCGGCCGAGCCCGGCGGTACGGCCGGGCCGATCGAGGCGCCCGACAGACCCGGTGACGTCGCCGCTGCCTCCGGCGATGCGGCCGGCTGGGTCGGCGGAGCTGGAGGCGCTGCTGGCGGAGCCGGGGATGCGGCCGCGTACCGCCGCACGGCCTCCGGCGTCATCGACTACCTCATGGGGACGCTCTGGCGCCAAGAGCCGCCGGCGTTCAGCGGCAGTCAGGACGCCGACGAGCACTACTACACGCTCGACGCGGCGGGGCGGAACGCCCTTGCGGCGCCGTTCATCGACACGACCGTCTACGTCGACTGGAACGCCCTTGCTGCGCGGTCCCTGCTGCGCGGCGCGACCCTGCTTGCGCGACCGGAGCTCGCGGCGCATGCCGTCGAACTCCTGGGTCACCTGTGGGAGCACGCCCGCCGCGACGGCGCCCTCGTGCACTACCTCACTCCCGAGGGCGAGCAGGGCGCGACCGGCGGGCTGCTCGGCGACCAGGCCGCGGTCGCGACCGCGCTGCTCGACGCCTACGAGGTCACCGGCCGGGATGACTGGCTGGGGCGCGCCGAGGCGCTCGCCGCCTGGGTCGGCGAGCGCCTCGGCGCGCCCGACGGCCGGCTGCTCGACCGCGAGCCGGATCCGGGCGCCGGGGGTCTGCTCGCGCGTCCTCTCCCATCCCTCGGGGACGACGCGGTGATGGCCGACGTGCTGCTGCGGCTCGAGTCGTATACGGGCGAGCCCGGCTACCGCCAACGGGCGCTCGCCCTCCTCGCCGCCTGGGCGCCGCACGTCGCCGGGTCCGGCGTCGGCGCGGCGCCGTACGCCGCCGCCGTGCTGCGCGCCCTCGAGCGCCCGGACCACCTCGTCGTCGTCGGGCGTGACGGCGACGGTGCGGCCGACGCGCTCCACACCGCCGCCCTCACCGCACCGCGGCCGCTGCGTACCGTCCAGCGGCTCGATCCCGAGCGCGACGCGGAGCGTCTCGCCGCCCACGGCCTCCCCGCCGGCGTGGACGGCGCAGGGCCGACCCGGACTGCGGCTGCAGTCTACGTTTGCCGCGGCACTTCGTGCCTCGCGCCGGCCCACTCGCCGGACGAGCTGCGGCAGCGGCTCAGCGCGACGGCCTGAGCCTGCTGCCCAGGGCCGGCCGGTCCGCCCGCCGGGCCGGCCTTCTTGGTTCGCACGAGACCATCCCGGATTGGCGCCCTTGCGCCCCGGCCGGCGTCCCTGTGCAATTGGGCGGTCCACCCCGGGAGGTCTCGTGCTCACCCTGTACCAGGTCGAATGGTGCCCGCACTGCCACCGCGTGCGGAAGGTCCTGACCGAGCTCGGTCTCACGTACGTCGCCGTCAACGTAGCGGCGCGGCAGGAGGAACGCGCCGACGTCGTCGCCCTCACCGGCGCGCCGGCGGTCCCCGTGCTGCAGGACGGCGACCGCGTCGTCGCGCCCTCGGGCGAGATCATCGCGTACCTTCAGGCGACGTACCCGGAGCCCGAGGACGCCGGCGACCACCGGGCGAGAGGCGCCTACCGCAACGCCGTGCGCACGTCGCTGGCGCCGCAGGCTGCGGCGGCGCGCCTGCGCGAACTGCTCGAGGAGCAGGACTTCGCGGTGCTGGCCGAGATTCCCGGCGACGCGATCTCCGCGCGCCTACCAGGGGAGTACCTGCTGCTCTACGCCGCCGCCCCGACGGCGGCAGCGATGGCCGTCGCCGCCGACCCGGGCGCGCCGACGGCGGTGACCATCCCGTTCGCCATCACCCCGGTGGAGGACGGCAGCCTCGTCGCCGCGCCCGACCCGGTCGGCCCGGTGTGGGTGTACGGCGAGCCGCGGCTGCTCAAGCCGCTCGCGGCTCTCCGCGAGCGCATCGCCAAGGTCTTCGCCGGCTTCTGACCCTACTTCCAGCGGTAGGCGCGCAGGGCGCCCAGGGAGGCGGCCAACGCCACCGCGGCGAGGATCAGCAGCGCGGTCGAGTTCCACCCGAAGCCGAGCCACGCGTCCTGGATCGCGAGGACCGCGTGGCTCAGCGGCAGCCACTCGCCGATCGTCACCATCAGGCTCGTCATCACCTCGGTCGGCGGGCCGGTGCCGGAGACGAAGAGCATGACGAAGAAGAGCATCAGGCCGGCGCCCTGCGCCGCGCGGGGCGCCGGGAGCAGGGCGCCGAGCAGGGCGCCGATGGCGGCGAAGCACACCGTGGTGACGATGAAGGCGACGGCCACGGCGAGCGCGTCCGCGGGCCGGCTGACGCCATACACCAGCCAGCCGAAGAACCAGACGAGCACCGCGCCCAGGGCGGCGAGCACGAGCGCCGCCGCGACCTGGGCACCGAGGACGATCCACATCGGGACGAGGGCGGCGCGGAAGCGGCGCAGCACGCCGCCCTGCCGGTACCCGGTCAGGTGCGCCGGCAGCATGATGACGCCGATGGAGGCGGCGACCAAGGCGAAGTAGGCGGGGACGTAGTAATCCATGGCCTCGAAGCCCCTGAAGAAGAGGTCGCTGTCGCCGCGCGTGCCGAAGATCTCGCCCATCACGAAGAGCAAGGCCACGGGGAAGGCGAACACGAAGACTGCCGTCGTCGGCTCGCGTACGAAGAGCTTGAGCTCGACCCACGTGAGCCGCAGCACGGCCTTCAGGGCGCGCAATGGGTGCAGCCGTCGTTGCATGGCTCAGTCCTCGACGTGGTGGCCGGTCAGCCCGAGGAAGACGTCCTCGAGCGAGGGCCGCTCGACGCGCAGGTCGCGGGGCACCATGCCGCGCTCGACGAGGGCGGCGGCGACAAGGGCGAGCACGGGCCCGTCGCCGTGGACCGTCACCCGAGGGCCGCCCTGCGTCACCGCGCGCACGTGATCGAGCCCGGCGAGCCAGCCGACGTCGCGGTCGCCGGCCGTGAAGACGACGCGCAGCTCCGGGGCGTGCTCGTCGATGAGCGCAACCGGAGCGCCGAGCGCGACGATGCGACCGCGTTCGACGACGGCGACGCGGTCGCAGAGGCGCTCGGCCTCGTCCATGAAGTGGGTCACGAGCACGACCGTGGCGCCGCGGTCGCGTATCTCCTCGATCAGCTCCCAAGCCACGTGCCGGGCCGCCGGATCGAGACCGGTCGTCATCTCGTCGAGGACGACGATCTCGGGGTCGCTGACCAGGGCGAGCGCGACGAAGAGGCGCTGGCGCTGACCGCCGGAGAGGCTCGCGAACGAGGAGGAACGTTTCTCCGCGAGCCCCCACGCGTTCAGTAGCTCGCGCCAGTCGAGCGCCCGCGGCGCGAGGCCCGCGAAGAGCTCGAGCGCCTCCCACACCTTCAAGTGGTCGGGAAGGCGCGACTCCTGGAGCTGGGAACCGACGCGTCCGCGCAGGGCGCTCGCCTGGCGCTGCGGGTCGAGGCCGAGCACGCGGATGCTGCCGCCGTCGGCCCGGCGGATGCCCTCGAGGCACTCGACCGTGGTCGTCTTGCCGGCACCGTTCGAGCCGAGCAGCCCGAAGATCTCGCCGCGGCCGACGTCGAAGGAGATGTCCTCGACCGCGATGGTGTGCTTGTACACCTTGCGCAGGTGCTCGACGCGGATGACGGTCTCGGAAGGGGTCACGGGAGTCCTCGGGGGTCGTGCAGAGACGAACAATGATGCCACGAGGCGGACGCGGTGACGACCGCTCGCCGCGCCGCGTCAGCCCGCGGCGCCGTCGGTCACATGCGCGACGGCGAGAACGGCGCCCCGGGCAATCCCTCCTCGGGATCGGCCCAGGCGCCCAGACGACGGAAGCGCTCGCGCCGCTGCCGGCGCCGCACCTCGGGGTCGAGCTGTTGCAGCTCGTCGAGCGCGTCAGTGATCGCCGCACCGACGGCCTCGGCGGCGGCCTCGGGGTCCTTCTGGGCGCCGCCGCGCGGCTCCCTGACCACCGTCTCGATGACGCCGAGGTCGTACAGCTGCGACGCCGTCGGGCGAAGGGACTCGGCCGCCTGCGCCGCGTAGTCGGCGTCGCGCCAGAGGATCGCCGCGCAGCCCTCCGGCGAGATGACCGAGTAGGTCGCGTTCTCCTGCATCAGGACGCGGTCGGCGACGGCGAGGGCGAGGGCGCCCCCCGAGCCACCTTCGCCGATGATCGTCGCCACCACGGGCACGCTCAGGCGCGCCATCCTCAACATGGTGTCGGCGATGGCGCGCGCCTGCCCGCCCTCCTCGGCGGCGACCCCCGGATAGGCGCCGGGCGTGTCGACGAAGGTGAGCACCGGCAGACGGTGGCGCTCGGCGAGGGCGAAGAGGCGTTGCGCCTTGCGGTAGCCTTCGGGTCTGGCCATCCCGAAGTTGTGCAGCGTCTGCTCGTCCAGGGTGCGGCCCTTCTGATGGCCGACGACCAGCACGGCGCGGCCGCGGAACCAGCCGAGGCCACCGACGATGGCGGGGTCATCGGCGCGCAGGCGGTCGCCTTTCAGCTCCTCGAAGCCGTCGATCAGGTGGGCGATGTAGTCGCGCGTGCGCGGCCGCTCCTTGTGCCGCGCGATCTCGACCGTCACCCAGGTGTCGTGGCGGTGGGCCTCATGCCGGAGCGTCTTGAGCTTCGTCTGGACTCTCTCGATCTCCTCGGACAAGTGCACGCCGGGCATAAGCGGCAACCGCTTGAGCTCGGTCAAGCGCTGCTTCAGCCAGCCGGCCCGTGCCTCGACCTGCCGGTCCTCGGGTCTCTCCTCGTTCAGGTCCCTCACCTCCCTTCAGCAGGCGAAGGTAGGCGCCCAGCTTGTCGCGCAGATCGGCCCGGGGCACGACGGCGTCGAGGTGCCCGAGCTCGAGGTTGCGCTCGGCGCTGCCGAAGCCGGCGGGCAGGGCCTCGCGCGTGGTCTGCTGGATCACGCGCGGCCCCGAAAAGTAGAGCTGCGCGCCGGGCTCGGCGATGCAGATGTCGGCGAGCGTCGCGAAGCTTGCCACGACGCCGCCGGTGCAGGGGTCGACGAGCAGGGCGATGAACTGCACCCCGGCGTCGGTGATGAGGTCGACGGCGCAACTCGTCTTGGCCATCTGCATGAGCGACAGGATGCCCTCCTGCATGCGCGCGCCGCCCGAGCTGCACACGGCGACCAGCGGCAGGTGCTCGCCGGCGGCGAGCTCGGCGCTGCGCCAGAGCTTCTCGCCGACGACGCTGCCCATGCTCCCGCCCATGAAGCCGAAGTCCATGACGGCGAGCACGCAGGCCGTGTCGGCTATGGTCGCCGTCCCGGTCACGATGGCCTCGGCCAGACCGGTCTTGCCCTGGGCCTCGAGGACGCGCTCCGGGTAGGTCTGAAGATCGACGAACCCGAGCGGGTCGAGGGTCTTCACCCCGCTCCAGAGCTCGGTGAAGCTGCCGGGGTCGGTGAGCTGGCGGATACGCTCGCGCGCGCCGATGCGGGCGTGGTAGCCGCACTGCGGGCAGACGTAGAGCAGCTCGCGCATGGCGGCCAGGTCGCTGTGCGTGTGGCACGAGCGACACACCCAGTCGTGGCGCTGGGGGTCGGTCGCGCGGTGCTCGATCTCGACGGTGACGTTCATCGGCTGGTGGGTGCGCCGCGGCCCGCGACGGGCGGCGGGGCGAGCTACTCCTCGAAGCGACGGAAGACGAGCGTGACGTTGTGGCCGCCAAAGCCGAAGGAGTTGGAGGCGGCCACCTCGACCCGGGCCTCGCGTGCCTTCAGCGGCACGTAGTCGAGGTCGCACTCGGGGTCGGGGTCGGTCAGGTTGATCGTCGGGTGGATGACACCGTTGACCATAGTGAGGACCACGGCGACCGCCTCGATGGCGCCCGAGGCGCCGAGGCAGTGCCCGATCATCGACTTGCTCGACGAGATGGCGACCTTGGCGGCGTGCTCGCCGAGCGCGGCCTTGATCGCCTTGGTCTCAGCGATGTCGCCGGGCGGCGTCGCCGTGCCGTGTGCGTTGACGTAGTCGACGTCGGCCGGCCTGAGCCCGGCCTCGGCGAGGGCCGCCTTCATGGCGCGCGCCTGCGACTCGCCGGTCTCGTCGGGCGCCGTCATGTGGAAGGAGTCCGAGCTCATGCCGGCGCCGACGAGCTCGACGTAGACATGCGCCCCACGCGCCTGAGCGTGCCCGAGCTCCTCGAGCAGCAGGCAGCCGGCGCCCTCACCCATGACAAAGCCGTCGCGGCCGTCGTCGAAGGGCCGGGAGGCCGCGGTGGGGTCGTCGTTGCGGCGCGAGAGCGTGCGCGCGGCGGCGAAGCCGGCGAGCCCGACGGGGCTGATCGGCGCCTCGCTGCCGCCGGCGAACATCGCGTCGGCGTCGCCGCGACGCAGGATCTCGAAGGCCTGGCCGATCGCGTCGGAGCCCGCCGCGCAGGCGGTGCAGGTCGAGCTCAGCGGGCCCTTGGTGCCCAGCTCGAGCGACACGTGCGCGGCCCCCATGTTGGGGATCATCATCGGCACGAGCAGCGGGTTGGTGCGCTCGGGCCCTTGCTTGAGCAGCTTCTCGATCTCGAGGTGCAGCGTCTGAAGGCCGCCGACGCCGCTGCCGATCACCGCCCCGACCCGCTCCGCCTCGGGGCGGGGGTCGAACCCGGCGTCGGCGGCCGCGCCCTTCGCGGCGCCGACGGCGTAGCGGCTGAACAGGTCGAGGCGGCGGACCTTGCGCTTCTCGAGGTAGTCCTCGGGGTCGAAGCCCTCGACCTCGGCGGCGATGTGGACGCGCTGGTCTGAGTGGTCGAAGCGCGTGATCTCGCCGACGCCCGACTCGCCGGCGACGAGGCGCTCGTACATGCGCGGCGCGTCGCAGCCCAGCGGCGAGACCACGCCCAGCCCCGTGACGACGACCCGTCGTGCTCCGTTCGCCCTGTCCGCCATCTCCGTCGCGCCCCCGCCCAGTCCGTTCAGATGCCGAGCCCGCCGTCGACCGGCAGCGTCACGCCGGTGACGAAGCGCGCCTTCGGCGAGGCCAGGAAGACGATGGCGTCGGCCACGTCCTCGGCCGTGCCGATGGTCTTCATCGGCGTCGCCTCGACGATGAGCTGCCGCGTCTCCTCGGGCAGCGCCTGCGTCATCGGCGTGTCGATGTAGCCGGGCGCGACCGCGTTGACGCGCACGCCGCGACCGCCGAGCTCCTTGGCCAGCGACTTCGTGAGGCCGATGATGCCGGCCTTGGCGGCGGCGTAGTTGGCCTGTCCCGCGTTGCCCCTGCGCCCCACCACGCTGGCGAGGTTGATGATACAGCCTGCGCGCCGCCTGAACATGCGCCGGGCGGCGGCCTTGCTCACGAGGAAGCTGCCGCGCAGGTGCGTGCGCACGACGGCGTCGAACTCGTCGGCGCTCATGCGCATGACGACGTTGTCGCGCGTGATGCCGGCGTTGTTGACGGCCAGGCCCAGTGGCCCGAGCTCCTGCTCGACGCGCTCGACCATGGCGTCGACCTGCGCCTCGTCGCCGACATCGGCGGTGACGACGAGGCCGCGACGCCCGAGCGCCTCGACCTCCGCGACCGTCTCGGCGCAGGCATCCTCGTTGCCGGCCACGTCGTTGACGGCGACGTCGGCCCCGGCCGCGGCCAGGGCGCGGGCGATCTCACGCCCGATGCCGCGGCCGGCGCCGGTCACCAGAGCGACGGTCCCTTCGAGGTCCAGCTCGATGCTCACGCGTCCTCCCGCTCGTCCGGCTCTTGCCGCTCGGCCCGCTCGTCGCGCTCGTCCGCCTCGGGGTTCAGGGCTGCGACCGACTCCAGGTCGCCGGCGCGCGCCGTCACCGCCTCGGGCGCGATGCGCGCGACCAACCCGCTGAGGACCGACCCCGGCCCCACCTCGAGGAACGAATCATACCCTGCCGCTCGCAACGCCCGGACGGCCTGGGTGAAGCGCACCGGCGAGACGAGCTGCCGCAGGAGGAGCTCGGGGAGGCGCTCGCGCTCGAAGTCGAGGCTGCAGACCGAGTAGAACGGCGGGTCCGGCGCCTGCCAGTCGGCCGCTTCGAGCGCCTCGCGGAGAGGCTCGACGGCGGACTCGACCAGCGGGCTGTGGAAGGCGCCGCTCACCTTGAGCGGCAGGACCCGGCGAGCCCCGGCCGCGCGGGCGCGCTCGGCGAGCTCGCCGAGCGCCTCCTCGCGGCCGCTCACCACGACCTGCCCGGGAGAGTTGAAGTTGGCCGGCCAGACGCCGTCGAGCTCGGCGCACAGCGCCTCGACGGCGTCGTCCTCGAGCCCGAGCACGGCGACCATGCCGCCGGGACTGCGCCGGGCGGCCTCGAGCATCGCGAGTCCGCGGGCGCGCACCAGGCGCACCGCCTGCCGGAAGGACACGGCGCCGGTGGCGACGAGGGCCGTGTACTCGCCGAGGCTGTGGCCGAAGGCGGCGTCGAAGTGCAGGCCCTCGCAGCGCAGGAGGCGGTAGACGGCGATCGAGTGGGTCAGCAGCGCGGGCTGGGCGAGGTCGGTGCGGGCCAGCAGCTCAGCCGGCCCTTCGGAGCACAGCGCGACCAGGTCGTGCCCGAGCACCTCGGACGCCTCGTCGAAGGTGTCGCGCACGAGGCGGTCGTGCTCGTAGAGGTCCATCCCCATGCCGAGGGTCTGGGACCCCTGGCCGGGGAACATCAGCGCCCGCAAGCCCACCCGCCTACAGTTCCCACTTCGTCAGGCAGGACCCCCAGGTGAGCCCGGCGCCGAAGCCGGCCATAAGCAGCATGTCGCCCTTCTTGAGGCGACCGTTCTCGCTCGCCTCGTGGAGGCACAGCGGGATCGAGGCGCAGGAGGTGTTGCCGTAGCGGTCGAGGTTGGAGAACACCTGACCGTCGGTGAAGCCGAGGCGGCGGGCCGCCGATTCGATGATGCGGATGTTGGCTTGGTGCGGCACGAAGAGGTCGACGTCCTCGACCGTGAGCCCTGCGTCGTCGAGGACCTTCTCGCACGACTCGGTCACGGTGCGCGTCGCGAACTTGAAGACCTCGCTGCCGACCATGTGCATGGCGTGGTCGTGGTCGCGGACCGTCGCGTACGTGGCCGGCAGCCGCGAGCCCCCGGCGGGGACGGAGAGGTACTGGGCGCCGCTGCCGTCGTTGCCGAGGTCGAAGGAGAAGATGCTGCCGTTGTCGGTCGGCTGCACGAGCACGGCGCCGGCGCCGTCGCCGAAGAGCACGCAGGTGCCGCGGTCCTCCCAGTCGACCATCTTCGAGAGCACCTCGGCGCCGAGCACGAGGACGTGCTCGTAGATCGAGGCGGCGACGAAGGCGGTCGCGATGGCGAGGCCGTAGACGAAGCCGGTGCAGCCGGCCTGCACGTCGAAGGCGCCGGCGCGGCGGGCGCCGAGGCGGTCGGCGACGATCGACGCCGTGGCCGGCATGAGGTGGTCGGGCGAGATCGTCGTCACGATCACGAGGTCGAGGTCGCAGGCCTCGATGTCGCTGGCCGCGAGGCAGCGCTCGGCGGCGGCCACGGCGAGGTCGCTGGCCGCCTCGTCGACGCGGGCGATGCGGCGCTCGCGGATGCCGGTGCGGGTCGTGATCCACTCGTCGGAGGTGTCGAGGAACTGGGCGATGTCGTCGTTGGTGAGCACGCGCTCGGGCACGTGCACGCCGAGCGCGCTGATGCGGGCGCCTTTGACGAGGCCGCGCTTGAGGCCGATCACGGCGCGTCCCCCTTGAGGCCGATCACGACGCCTCCCCCTTGAGCCGCGCCTCGCCGGCGGCGATCGCCGCGGCGTCGACCACGGCGAACATGAGCTCGGCCCGGCAGGCGAGCTGCCCGTCGACCGTGGCGACGCACTTCGCCTTGCCGACCGGCCCGTGCACGCTCGTGATCTCGGCCTCGAGACGCAGCGTGTCGCCGGGCTTCACGACGCGCTTGAAACGCACCTTGTCGATGCCGGCGAAGAGCCCGACCTTGCCCTCGGCCCCGCCCCCGCTGCTGGCGGCGATGGTCGCCGCCTGCGCCAGCGCCTCGACGATGAGCACGCCGGGCATGACCGGGCTGCCGGGGAAGTGCCCGGCGAACCAGAAGTCGTCGTCGCGCAGCGTGCGCGTGGCGACGCAGCGCACGCCGGGCTCGAGCTCGACGACCTCGTCGACGAGCAGAAACGGCGGGCGGTGCGGCAGCAGGGCCTCGATCTGGGCGCGGTCGAGAGTCACCAGCTCCGCGCCTCGCGTTCGCGGCGGCCGCGCCGGCGGCCCGCCTCGACGAGGGCGATCACGGCGAGCGCCCAGCCGATGAGGTTCTTCACGGGAATCCTGCGACCGCCGGGCAGGGGCAGGTGCCCGAGCGCCCGGTCGAGCGTGTCGAGGGTCTCGTCGACGACTTGGCCAAGCGGCCGCGGGCTGCCCGGCGCCGGCTCGGCGGCGAGACCGGCCATGACGCGCTCGGCGAACCCCGGCGAGGGCGCGAGCGCGGTGCCTCCCCAGGCGGCCAGTGTGCCACGCAGGGCCGAGAGCTCGCGCAGCTCGGCGGCGCAGTCGGGGCAGAACCCGAGGTGCTGCTGCAGCTCGGCGACCTCGACATAGCCGAGCTCGCCGTCGATGTAGCGGTTGAGCTGGCCGTGGCAGTGCGTGCACTCCATCAGGCATCACCGCGCACGCCGCCGGCGCGGAGGCGCAGACGCAGCGCGGCCCGACCGCGGTGCACCATGACCTTGACGGTGCCGAGCGGCCGCCCCGTGAGGTCGGCGATCTCCTGGTAGGGCAGCCCGTAGACGTCGCGCAGCACGGTCGGCGTGCGGTAGTCGTCGGGGAGATCGGCGAGGGCGTCGACGAGCGTGCGTGCGTCG